>DAIDLH010000045.1 GCA_027449605.1 Candidatus Muproteobacteria bacterium
GAGGTGATTTCCGGCAGCCATCCGCCGGAAGCCACTCAGCACATGGCCCGTCTCGCCGCCGAGCAGGGTTTTCTCGCCTCGGCCGGGTCCGATTTCCACGATCCGGAAAAAACCTGGATGGATCTCGGCCGGCTGCCGGCCTTGCCCGCCGGCTGTGTTCCGGTGTGGCGGGATTGGCCGAATGCGGAATGCGGAGTTCGGAATGCAGAGTGCGAATCCGTTGCTGCCCCGCCGTTTATTCCGAATTCCGCACTCCGTACTCCGCATTAGCCCATGGCCCAGTATTTTCAAATTCACCCGACGCACCCGCAGTCGCGCCTGATCAAGCGCGCCGTGGACATCGTGCGCGCGGGCGGGGTGATCGTTTATCCGACGGATTCGAGCTACGCGCTCGGCTGCCACATCGGCGACAAGCAGGCGATGGAGCGCATCCGTCGCATCCGCCGCGTCGGCGACAATCATAATTTCACGCTGGTGTGCCGCGATCTTTCCGAGGTGGCGCAATATGCGCGCGTGAGCAACGCCGATTACCGCCTGCTCAAGGCCAATACGCCCGGCCCGTATACCTTCCTCCTGCCGGCCACGCGCGAGGTGCCGCGGCGTTTGCAGCACCCGAAGCGCAAAACCATCGGGCTGCGCGTCCCGGATCATGTGATTGCCCAGGCTTTGCTGGCCGAATTGAATGAGCCGCTCATGAGCTCCACCCTGATCCTGCCGGGTGAGGACATGCCCCTCAGCGATCCGGAGGAAATCCGCGACCGGCTCGAGCACGACGTGGATCTGGTGCTGGACGGTGGGTTTTGCGGTTTGGAGCCGACGACGGTGGTCGAACTCGAATCCGGCCACGCGACGGTAACGCGCCAGGGCAAGGGCGAATCGGCGCGTTTTACGGTCTGAATATCTCACAAAAATCAACCGGATAAAGCCAAATCGGAAGTTTCATGCCCCCCACGGTCCTGATATACTCCGCGGCCGATGCCTGACCTAAGCACCCCCCAGCTGGTTGCCGTTGCCATCCTGCCGCTGCTGTTTGCCATTACCGTTCACGAAGTAGCCCATGGCTGGGTGGCCAGGAAATTCGGCGATCCCACGGCGCAGCGGCTCGGTCGTCTGACCCTGAATCCCCTGAAGCATATTGACCCGGTGGGAACCATCCTGGTCCCGGGCCTATTGCTGTTGCTTGGCGGGTTTGTTTTTGGCTGGGCCAAACCGGTTCCGGTAACTTGGGAAAATCTTCGTCATCCCAAGCGCGACATGGCCATCGTGGCGGCGGCTGGCCCCGCGGCAAATTTTCTCATGGCGCTTTTCTGGGCGGTGATCGCACGTGTCGGCGTGCAGCTTGGCGCTCTGTCATGGGCCGGTTTGCCGATGCAATACATGGGAATGTTTGGCATAGAAATCAATGCGGTATTCATGATTCTTAATCTTCTCCCTTTACCGCCACTGGATGGCGGAAGGGTGGCGGTAGGTCTGTTACCGGGACCTTGGGCTTGGCAATTGGCCCGGATCGAGCCATTTGGTTTTTTCATTCTTCTGGCTCTGCTCGCGACTGGCATCTTGGGTACGATTATCGGACCACCCATTCATCTCGTAGAGCGTCTCATGGCGCTGATCGTGGGGTTGAGATGAGCACGGTTCTGCCCGGCCAGACGATGCGGGTTCTCTCGGGAATGCGTCCCACCGGCCGGCTGCACCTGGGGCATTATCATGGGGTGCTTAAAAACTGGGTGAAACTCCAGTCCCAGTACGAATGTTTCTTTTTCGTGGCCGACTGGCATGCCCTGACCACCCATTACGAAGACCCGCATATCATCGAGGAAAGTGTGTGGGACATGGTCATCGACTGGCTGGCGGCCGGGGTTGACCCGAACAACGCCACCCTGTTCATTCAGTCGCGGATTCCGGCCCATGCCGAGCTGCATGTCCTGTTGTCCATGATTACGCCTCTGTCCTGGCTCGAGCGGGTGCCGTCGTACAAGGACCAGCAGCTTCAGCTCAAGGACCGGGATTTGTCCACCTATGGCTTCCTGGGCTATCCCTTGCTGCAAAGCGCCGATATCCTTATATACCGCGCGGGTATGGTGCCGGTGGGCGAGGACCAGGTGGCCCATGTCGAACTGACGCGCGAGGTGGCGCGCCGCTTCAACCACCTGTACGGCCGCGAGCCGGGCTATGAGCTACGTGCCGAGGAAGCGATCAAGAAAATGGGCAAGAAGAACGCCAAGCTGTATCGCGAGCTGCGCACCGCCTACATGGAGCAGGGCGACCGCGAAGCGCTGGAGACGGCGCGCGCGCTGCTGGAACGGCAGAAGAACATCGCCCTGGGCGACAAGGAAAGATTGTTCGGTTATCTCGAAGGCGGGGGCAAGATCATTTTGCCCGAGCCGCAAGCCATGCTGACCCACGCCCCCAAGATGCCGGGGCTCGACGGACGCAAGATGTCGAAGTCCTACGACAACGTCATCAGCCTGCGCGAGCCGCCGGCCGAGGTGGAAAAGAAACTGCGCACCATGCCCACCGATCCGGCGCGCGTGCACCGCACCGACCCGGGCGACCCGGACAAGTGCCCGGTGTGGGATTTTCACTTGATCTACTCGGACGAGGAAAAGAAGAACTGGGTGCAAAACGGCTGCCGTTCGGCGAAAATTGGCTGCCTTGAATGCAAACAGCCGATCATTGATGCCGTGCTGGCGGAACTGAAACCGATTCAGGAACGCGCCGCGGAATTTTCGCGCGATCCGCTGGCGGTGAAGAACATTATCGCCGACGGCAACAAGCGCGCGCAGGAGACGGCGGAGGCGACGCTCGCCGATGTGCGCGCCGCCATCGGCCTGGGATACGGCGGATGAGCGAAACGATCGAGACGCCAGCAGCAACGCCCGTGGCCGTGATCCGCGGCGAAACGCTGACCAAGCTGCCGGAGGATTTGTACATTCCACCGGATGCGCTGGAGATTTTTCTTGAAACCTTTTCGGGTCCGCTCGACCTGCTGCTGTATCTGATCCGCAAGCAGAACCTCGACATCCTCGATATTCCCATCGCCGAAGTCACGCGCCAGTATATGGGCTACGTCGAGCTGATGCAGACGGTCAAGCTGGAGCTGGCCGCGGAATACCTGGTCATGGCCGCGATGCTGGCGGAAATCAAATCGCGCATGCTGTTGCCGCGCCCGGCCGGCGAAGGCGGCGAGGAAGCCGACCCGCGCGCCGAACTGGTGCGCCGGCTGCAGGAATACGAACGTTATCGCACCGCCGCCGAATCCCTGGACCAGCTGCCGCGGGTCGGGCGCGAGGTGCATCTGGTGGTCATCGAAAACGATCATCCGCCGGTCAAGCGGATCGAGCCGAACGTCAGCCTGTTCGACCTCCTGGATGCCTTCAAGGAGGTGCTTGTGCGCGCCGAACTTTACCGGCATCATCGTGTCCAGCTGGAACCGCTGTCGGTACGCGAACGCATGACCCGGATACTGGCGAGGATCAACAGCGAGGCATTCGTGAGTTTCGAGGAAATGTTCGACCTGAGCGAAGGTCGCCGCGGTCTGGTGGTGACCTTCATGGCGATTCTCGAGCTGCTGAAGGAATCGCTGGTGGTCGTGGTCCAGCAGGAACCCTTTGCACCCATTCATCTCAAGGCGGCGGCCTGATGAGCGAGCCCAACGCAGAACTGAAGAACATCATCGAAGCGGCGCTGCTGGTCGCGGGCCAGCCGCTGACCATCGACAAGATGCTGACGATGTTTCCGGCCGAATCGCAGCCGACGCGCGAGGAGGTCCGCGACACCATCGAGCAGCTCGTGGAGGAATACGCCGAGCGCGTGGTGGAACTGAAACAGATCGACCGCGCCTGGCGTTTCCAGACGCGCGACAAGTACGCTCCCTGGATCACGCGCCTGGCCGAGGAACGGCCGGCGCGTTATTCGCGCGCGCTGCTCGAAACCCTGGCCATCATCGCCTATCGTCAGCCGGTGACCCGCGGCGACATCGAGGAAATCCGCGGCGTTTCCGTGAGCACCGACATCATCAAGACGCTGCTCGGACGCGAGTGGATACGTCAAGTGGGCATACGCAACGTCCCCGGACGCCCCGCGCTGTACGGCACCACGCGCGAGTTTCTCGAGCATTTCAACCTGAAGAGCCTCGAAGAACTGCCGCCGCTGTCGGCGCTGCGCGATCTCGACGTCATCAGCAACGAATTGAACCTGCGCCTGGACCTCGAGCCCGGCGCGGAGCCGGCGTCTCCCGCGGCCATGACCACGGCCGAGGGTGAATCATCTGCCGAGACACATGACGAGTCAGAGCCGGCGACGCTGATGGAAGCCCGCACGGCACAGCGTGACTGAGCGGAGCGTCCCGGCCGGGGAGAAGCTGGTCGCTCTCGGCATCCATGCCTCCCGCGACATTTGCACGTCCCTGTGCATCACAAAAAGTTGTGGTAGGTGAACGGCTGCAAAAGGTGTTGGCGCGCGCCGGCTGGGGTTCCCGGCGGCAGATCGAGCGCTGGATCGAGGAAGGCCGCATCACGATAGACGGCAAACCCGCCACGCTTGGCGCCCGCGTCACTCCCGATCAGGTTCTGCGCGTCGACGGACGCAACGTCCCGACATATTCCTTTGAAGTCAAACCGCGCCTCCTGATTTATCACAAGCCGGTCGGGGAGGTCTGCACCCGTTCCGATCCGCAGGGCCGGCCCACGGTTTTCGAAAAACTCCCCAAGCTGCGCGGTTCGCGCTGGATCAACATCGGCCGCCTGGATTACAACACCTCCGGGCTGTTGCTGTTCACCACCGACGGCGAACTGGCCAATCGCCTGATGCACCCGTCGCATGAGATCGAACGCGAGTACGCGGTGCGCGTGCTGGGCAAGGTGAGCGACGAAATGCTGGCGCGGCTGAAGGCGGGCGTGATGCTGGATGACGGCCCGGCGCGTTTCGACGCCATCGTCGATGCCGGCGGCGCCGGCGCGAACCGCTGGTACCACGTGGTATTGAAGGAAGGGCGCAACCGCGAAGTGCGCCGGTTGTGGGAGGCCGTGGGCGTGAAAGTCAGCCGGCTGATGCGCGTGCGCTTCGGCCCCGTCGTGCTTCCGCCGCATTTTCATACCGGACGCACGGTCGAGATGGACGAGGATTCGGCGGCGGCGTTGTACGATGTCGTCGGACTGAAACTGCCTCAGCCCGCTAAGAAAAGCGCGCCGGAATCGCGCGTATCCCGCGGCAAATCCCGTCCGCGCCGCGATTCCGATATGTCCCGGAACCGTTCCGATGCGCGCCGCCGCAGAACCGCGCGCCGGCCCTAAAAAGCCTCTTTTTCCATTTCGAGGTATACCTGGTTGGCATTGCGCCTGGCCAGTTGATCGAAATTGGCCAGATGTTTGAATCCGGATTGATCAATTTTGTCCACGGCGTCTTGCAGCGTGTCGCCCCGGTCAAGTGATTTTCCGATTTCTTCACGCAGATAAACCAGATAATCGCGCGTTTCCTTGCGTGCCCGATCCGGATCGGCAGGGTGACCATGGCCTGGAATAATTATTTTCGGGCCAAGCTGTGCCAGCCTGTCGAATACCTTCACCCAGTTTCCGGAGTGGCTGATCGACAGCACTCCCAGCATGCGTTCGGTATAAACAATGTCTCCGGAAAAAATTATCCTCTGTCGCGGAAGCCAGACGATCAAGTCGCCTGGCGTATGCGCATGCCCGAAGTGCAGAAGTTGCACGACGGTGTTGCCCGGTCTTATTTCACGTTTGTCGTCCACCGCTTCATCAGGGTAGGCGAGTGTCGTCCCCACCGCTTTCTCCCTGAGCAATGTTCTGTTGGCCTCGACCTGGGTTTCGCCGGTTTCGCGCATTAACCGCCCGGCTTCCCTGTGCGCCAGGATCGTCGCGCCGATGGATTTGAAGTAGCTGTTGCCCAGCCATTGATGGTTCTGGCTGTTGACATTCACGACCCATTTCACGGCCTGTGGGGTGATTTTCCTGATTGCGGCGTGCAGCGCCTTCGCGACGCGAGCGCTCGGGCCTGAATTGATCACCAGCACGCCATTGTCGGTAACGATAAAGCCCAGATTGTTGTTCAGTCCGTCGTTTTCGTGGGTTTGAGGGCCGAGATCGCCGATGACCGCGTAGACATCCGGAGCAATTTTGACGGGGTTCAGCGTCAGTTCCGCGGCTTGGGTCGGGAAGGCAAGAAAAAGGCCGGCTAAGAGAGCTGGTGCACGCATGGGTCGCCTCGTGTCGTGATTGGCCGCCAGTTTACCACACGGATTATTCACTGTAATAAATATTACATATATGTAGAATCATCGACATGAAAGATTCCGCCAAGCCCCTTTGGTCCATGCTGGTCATCAGCCTTCCCGGGCGACGCGCCACGCCGCGCATGCGCGTCTGGCGCGCCTTGAAGGGACTGGGGGCGGCGGTGTTGCGCGACGGGGTTTATCTGCTGCCGTACAGCGAATCGGCTGTGAGGTCGTTGCAGGAACAGGCTGCGGTGGTGCGGGATTCCGGAGGTGACGCGCACGTCATCACGTTCGGCAGCACGGAGCCGTCGCAGTCCGAGTATTTTCGCGCGCTGTTCGATCGTACCGATGATTATGCGCGCCTTGTCGGGTCGATTCGGAAGCTCAAGCCCGCGTTGACGCGGAAGCGCGCTGTCCCTGCCTCACGTTTGCTGCGAAAAATGCGCCGCGAGTTCGAGTCGGTGGCAACCGTCGATCCCTTTCCCGGGCCGGCGAAAGAGCAGGTACAGCATCTGTTGTCCGAAACCGAAGCGGCACTCAGCGCGCTGCTTTCTCCGGGCGAGCCGCGGCCGACGACACGGGAAATTCGCCGGCTCCACAGGCGGGACTATCAGCGACGTGTCTGGGCCACGCGCGCCCGACCGTGGGTGGACCGTCTGGCCTCCGCGTGGCTGATTCACCGGTTCATCGATCCCAAGGCTCGTTTCATCTGGCTGAAAGATCCCAGGCGTTGTCCGGCCAGGGCGATCGGATTCGATTTTGATGGCGCGGCTTTCAGTCATGTCGGCGCGCGCGTCACCTTCGAGGTCCTGCTGGCCAGTTTCGATCTGGAAAACGACGCGGCGCTCGCGCGCCTGGCGGGACTGGTGCATTACCTCGATATCGGCGGCGTGCCGGTGGCGGAAGCCGCCGGGCTCGAGATGGTTTTGAACGGCATGCGCCAACGATATGCCGATGACGACAGGTTGCTCAAGGAAGCATGCAAGTCCTTCGATTTTTTATATGCCGCATACACCGAAGAATAAGAGAGATGGTGAAAATCCATGAATGTCGCCTCAAAAGCGCATGACACGATGCAGCCGCCGCAACCGGTTTCCTTCGGCGAGGCGTTTCTTTACTGGCTGAAACTCGGTTTCGTCAGCTTCGGCGGCCCTGCGGGGCAGATCAGCATGATGCATCAGGAACTGGTTGAACGTCGCCGCTGGATTTCGGAACACCGGTTCCTGCACGCGCTCAACTACTGCATGGTTTTGCCGGGTCCCGAGGCGCAACAACTCGCCGTCTACATCGGCTGGCTGATGCATGGCTTGAAAGGCGGCATCACCGCCGGCGTGCTGTTCGTCCTGCCGTCGTTGTTCATACTCATCGCACTGACCTGGGTCTACCTCGCATTCGGCAACGTGCCGGCCGTGGCGGGCATTCTCTACGGCATCAAGCCGGCGGTGACGGCCATCGTCGTGTTTGCCGCGTATCGTATCGGTTCGCGCGCGCTGAAAAACGGCGTGCTGTGGGCCATGGCCGCGGCCGCGTTCGTGGCGATCTTTGTCATGGATGTCCCGTTTCCCTACATCGTGTTGACGGCTGGTGCGATCGGTTATCTCGGCGGCCGCATCGCACCGTCCCGGTTCAGGGCCGGCGGGCACCACGGCGATGGACAAAAGGAATACGGCCCGGCGCTGATCGACGACCACACGCCGCCGCCGGAGCACGCACGTTTCAGATGGGCGCGGGTCATTACCTATGCCAGCGCCGGTCTGCTGATCTGGCTGGGCGTGATGGCCGTGTTGTTTACGCAGTTTGGCTGGCAGGGCGGGTTGACGCAAATGGGCTGGTTTTTCACCAAGGCCGCGCTCGTGACTTTCGGCGGCGCCTACGCGGTTCTGCCTTATGTGTATCAGGGAGGCGTGGAACAGTATCAATGGCTGACAGGCCCGCAGATGATCGATGGTCTCGCGCTCGGCGAAACCACGCCCGGGCCGCTGATCATGGTCGTCGCCTTCGTCGGTTTCGTCGGCGGCTGGACCCGGGAATTTTTTGGAGCAGAATCCCTCGCAGCGGCGGGCATGATGGGCGCGTCGGTGGCGACGTTCTTTACCTTCCTGCCTTCGTTTTTGTTCATCCTGCTCGGTGCGCCGGCGGTGGAAGCGACGCGCGGAGACCTGAAATTCACCGCGCCGCTGACCGGCATCACCGCGGCGGTCGTGGGCGTGGTGCTGAATCTGGCGGTGTTCTTCGCCTATCACGTGCTGTGGCCGCGTGGATTGGCGCAACCGCTCACGGCACAGACGCTGTTCGCCGGTTTCGAATGGCTTTCGCTTCTGATCGGCGCCGGCGCGTTTGTCGCGCTGTTTCGCTGCAAGATCGGAATCATACCGGTGATCGGCGTTTGCGGCCTGATCGGTCTCGGTCATGTCCTGCTCCAGCCGTTTGTTTTCGTCTGACGACTTGCGGGAGCCGGGGATAGTGACTTTAATTATGCCTATGTCATCTCATTCTCCTCGAGGACCGCTCAGCATGAACCGGACCATCTCGCCCAGCGAGCTCAAGCAGCTTCTGGCAAACCGCAAAACCGTTTTGCTGCTCGATGTGCGACCCCGGAGCGATTACGATACCGACGGCCAGAAAATTCCGGGCGCCGCCTGGCTCAATCCGGAACGTCTGGCGCAATGGAGCACGGCGCTGCCGCTCGACCGCGACATCGTGATCTACTGCGTGCGCGGCGGTTCGGTGAGCAATTCCGTGGTCGACCAGCTGAAGGCGAAGGGCGTCAAGGCGCGGTTCATCGAGGGCGGCATCGAAGCCTGGAAGCAGGCCGGCGGGGAAACCGTCCCCAAGTAGCGAGGATCGCTCATGAAATGGGTCACGCGCGAACGTCCCAAGATCGACCGTATCGCCTGTCCGTGGCTCATCGCGCGCTTCATCGACAAGACGCCCGAGTTCCTGTTCGTGCCGACGGAACAGGTGCTCGCGGCGGCGCGCGAAACCGGCGCGGTGCCGTACGACATCCCGGGCGCGGAAATGAGTCACGCAGGCGAGCTTTGCAGCTTCGATGCCTTTCTCAAGAAATACAATTTGACCGATCCCGCATTGCATCAGCTCGCCGTCATCGTGCGTGGCGCGGACACGGCTCGCCTCGATCTCGCGCCGCAGGCGCCGGGCTTGCTCGCGCTTTCGCTCGGCCTGTCGCGCGTGTACGCCGACGATCATGAAATGCTGCGTCACGGCATGGTCATGTACGATGCCTTGTATGCCTGGTGTCGCGACTGCCAGAAGGAAACCCACGGCTGGCCGCCAAAAAACTGACACGCCCCGGCCGGATTTTCCGATGTCCGATTCGAGCGAAGCCCGGTCCAATTGACTTCGATCTGTTGGCGCGTACATTTATTGCGGAATAACAGCATGGAGGAAGTCGCGATGGAGCCGGGCAGAAAAAAAGGCCATTTTACGTTTCGCGCCACGGCGATATTGCTCGTCGCGTCCGCCGCCTTCGATCTTCTGTCGGTTACGGCCGAAGAACCGCTGTTCGGAGAAATACGCAGCGGGATCAGCGTCGGTCTCTATCATCTCGTGTATGCCGTGCTTTTCACCGCGCTCGGGATCGGCTTATGGCGCGCCCGGAAGTGGGGCTATACCCTGGTTTTCGTGACTGCGGCGCTTTACACCCTGGACAAACTGCAATTTGTCATCAACCAGCAGGTAATGGAAAGCTTTCTCAAGCAGCAAATGAGCGGATACGAAAGCGCGCTGCAGTCGCAGGGCATCGACAGCGCGATGCTCATGCAGGCCATGGTCCTGACCAGTATCGTCGTCGTTTTATGCTGGTGGGGATTCGCGGCCTATGTCTACTGGCGACGCGATTATTTCAGCGCCGACAACGGATAGATTCTATCGCAGGTATCGGTCGAGGTAGGCCGGGATGCGTTCGTCCAGCCAGTAACGCGGTTGCCACGGCCAGGCGCCCGAGACGAAACCGACGTGCCCGCCGCGAGGGGAAACTTCCAGCGATACGAATTCAGACAGCTCGTCTAGACGGGGGATGGCCGATTCGGTCATGAAGGGATCGTCGCCGGCGTGCAGCAGCAAGGTGGGCGTGGCGATTCCCCGGAGATACTGACGGGAGCTGGACACGGTGTAATAGTGATTGGCGCCGTCGAACCCGTGCAGCGGCGCCGTGACATATTCATCGAAGTCGCGAAAACTTTTCAGCGCCGACAGATTCCGGATTTTCAGCGGCAGCTCCATGCGCCGCCGTTTCTCGGCCACGGTGCGGCGCAGGGAGCGCAATAACTGCCACTGGTACAGCCGCGAAAATCCCCGTTGCAACCGCGCGGCGGCGTCGCTCAGCACGTACGGCACCGATACCGCCACCGCGGCGCGGACCGGCAGTACGGCTCCGGTTTTTCCCAGCCACTTGAGCAGCACATTCCCACCGAGCGAGAATCCCACCACCGCCAGCGGCGTCTGCGGTTCGCGACGCCTGAGCGTGTCGACGAAGAACGCCAGGTCGCCGATGTCGCCGGAGTGATAGCTGCGCGGCAGGCGGTTCGGTTCGCCGCTGCATCCGCGGAAATGCATCACCACCCCGCGCCATCCGCGTTGTTGCAAGGCGCGCAGCAGCCCGCGGGCATACGGCGATTCGGACGAGCCCTCGAGACCGTGCAGGATGATGACGATCGGACCGCCGTCGTGTTCGGTCCAGTCCAGGTCGATGAAATCGCCGTCCGGCAGCTCCAGGCGCTCGCGCCACAGCGCGACATCGGGAAGACGGCGCGCCAGCCGCGCCCACAGCGTCTGGGCGTGCGGACCGCGGCACCACCACGCGGGCTGGAAACATCCGTCCATGGATGCCGGCGAGGACAGGGCTACTTCACGTCCAGAGGGCATGCCACCAGCGCTCGCGGCTGGTGGGGAGCGGACGCCGGCTTTCGAGCGGCTGCGGCGGAATCAGGCTCATGAGCCAGCCGGGCAACGGCGGGTTGCTGCTGAAGCCGCAGGACGAGCCAAGATGGTTCGGGTCGAAGATTTTGATCATGGTCGGCGCCTCCCTGCTGTCGGTGTACACGATGCCGCAATAATCCTCGTAGTGTTCTTCGTGCAGGAGTTTGTTCACTTCGTCGATGAACTTGACGACGTTCGCGGCGGAGGAGGGTTGCGTGGGAACCGGGGCGCCGATCGCATAGAGATACCATCCGGCGCCGGCGTTGTGGCGCACCACGCTCCAGAATTCATCGAGCTGCTGCCAGCTCAACAGACTGCTGAAGCTGCCGCGGAACGCCTGGTGAAACGTGTTGCCGTCGCTCATGGTCCGGACCGTCGTGGTGTATCCGGAACATTATCGCATATCCGCGATTTTTTCCTTGAGCGATTCGATGGCGAAGCCGAGACCGAGATCGAGCTTGCGGTTGCAGAATTCCAGCAGCGGGAGACAGCGCGTGACCAGGTCCGGCAGGAACGGCACCAGCTTGCCGCCCTCGTTGGCGCCGAGCATCTTGAGCGCGGTTTCGAGGTCGGGCTGCTCGATGACGGCTTCATCCGGCTTGGGCGCTTCTTCCTGATAGCTGACGCCGAGACGGTTTCCGCCGGCCGCCTTGGCCAGCGTCATGCGTTGTTCCGCCAGCGCGGTAAGTTCCTCGACGGTTTCGCCGGGATCGCGTCCCAGCGTCGCCAGGCCGAGACTGATCGTGAGCGGGATCGTGACGGATTCATGCTGGAACGGCTGGGCATTGACCGCCGCGCGCGCCCGTTCGCAAAGGACCGCAGCTTCCATGCGACCCGAAGACGGCGCCAGTATCGCGAACTCGCCGCCGCCGGTGCGCGCAACGGTGTCTTCGGTGCGACTCGACGCGACCAGGATCTTGGCGAGCCAGACCAGGATCTGATCGCTGACTTGGTCGCCGTGTTTCTTGTAGAGCGCGCGGAAGTTGTCGATGTCGACGCGGATGACGGAGACGTCGCTGTTGTGGCGCTTGGCATAGGCGATGTCCTGCACGCCGTGCTGCATGAAATAACGCCGGCTGTGGAGTTGCGTGAGCGGATCGACGGCGGTCTGTTCTTCCAGCGCCGTCGAGGTTTCCTCGAGCTTGCGCGCGGTCTGGTCGAGTTTGGCGTGGGCGCGGGTCCGCGCCAGCAGTTGCACGCCGTCGATGGGCTTGATGATGAAATCGGTCGCGCCGCAGGCGAACGCGCGCTCGCGGGTCAGCTCGTCGTCGGCGCCGGTAATGACGATGATGGGAATGTTGCGCACGCGTTCCGGATCGGCGGCGCGGATGCGGCAGATGAGCGAGTAGCCGTCGAGCTTCGGCATTTCGATGTCGGAGACCAGCACCTCGACGGCGCCGTCCTTGAGCAGGTGTTCCCACGCGGCTTCGCCGTCGCCGACCTCGACGAGGTCGAATTCATTGCTGAGGATTTTGCTGATCGCCTTGCGGATGACGCGCGAGTCGTCCGCCACCAGCACCCGGACCTTTTCGGCGGCGGGTGCGGCGGTTTCAGCGCTGCGATTCGTTCCCTGATTCGGCGGGATGTCGGCGTCCAGCACGGCTTTGCCGGCGCCCGGGGTTTGCGTATCCATTAGGAATAAACATAGTGCACGCGGGCGGCACATTCAAAGCGCCGGATGCCGGGAATTTCCCCGGAATCAGCGCATTTTCCGGGAAAATCGGCGGTTTCAGCGCTTCATGTGCTGCAAATGCCGCCGGACATACCACACGACGGCGATCAGCAGGATGACCCCGATGGCGGCGTCGAAGCGGTGGAAATAGACCCCGAGGGTGTTCCAGTGCTCGCCCAGTTTCATGCCGATCCAGGCCAGCCCCAGGCTCCATAGATAGGAGCCGACGAAGGTGTAGAGATTGAACCGCCACAGGTTCATGCGCGCCACTCCGGCCGGGAAGGCGATGAAGGTGCGTATCACCGGCAGCAGGCGCCCGATGAAAATGGTGATGTCGCCGTGACGCCGGAACCAGCGGTCGGCGAGATCGAGATCGTGGTGCGAGATCAGAATGTACTTCCCGTATTTCTCGATGAACGGCCGCCCGCCCCAGGCGCCGGCGTAGTAGGCGACGATCGAGCCGAGCACGCAGCCGACGGCGCCCGCCAGCCCCACCAGCCACAGATCCATTTCGCCGGTGGACACGAGATAGCCGGAGAACGGCATGATGATTTCCGAGGGCAGCGGGATGCAGGCGCTTTCGATCGCCATGAGCAGCACGATGCCGCCGTAGCCGAGGCGTGAAATCGTGCCGATGATGAAACCGGCGAGAACCGAAATGATTTTTTCAACCACGACGGTAAAGAATCATGGGCTGGTCCAATTTACAATGCCGCTATAGGCTGTGCCGATCACGACCAGACCGAAGACGATGCGGTACCAGGCGAAGAGGCTGAAGTCGTGGCTGCTGATGTAGCGCAGCAACCAACGCACGCAGAGAAAGGCGGAAATAAATGCGGCGACGAGACCCGCTGCCCACATGCCGATGTCGTCGGTGTTGAGCAGCGCACGCTCTTTCCACAACTCGTAGAGGCCGGCCGCGATCAGCGTGGGGATGGCGAGGAAGAAGGAGAATTCCGCGGCGGCTTTGCGCGACAGGCCGAAGAAAAGACCGCCGATGATGGTTGCGCCGGAACGGGAAGTGCCGGGGATCAGCGCAAAGGCTTGCGCGATGCCCAGCTTGAGCGCATCCCGCCACGTCAGATCGTCGACCGATTGGACGCGGACCACATGTTGGCGCCGCTCGGCCCAGAGAATGAACACGCCGCCAAGGATGAAAGCCAGCGCCACCGGGATGGGCTGAAACAGGCGTGCCTTGATGGCGTTTCCGAAAACCAGTCCCAGGATCGCCGCGGGCATAAAGGCGATGGCCAGATTAACGGCGAAGCGCTGCGCACCGCGATCGCTGCCCAAGCCGCTCACAACGCTGCCGATCTTGGCGCGATATTCCCAGCACACCGCGAGAATCGCGCCGGTTTGAATGACGATATCGAAGAGTTTGCCGCGGTCGTCGTTGAAGCCGAGCAGATCGCTGGCCAGAATCAGGTGGCCGGTGGAGGAGACCGGCAGAAATTCAGTCAGACCCTCGACGACGCCGAGAACGAGCGCCTTGACCAGCAGCAGGAGATCCATGGAAAGTTTCGTTCCTGATCAGGAAAATGCGAGCGGACGGCCGCGCACGCCGTCGCGGATTTTTCCGCGGTCGAACGCCACCAGTCCGCCGACGATGGTGCAGATCGGCCATCCGGTGAGCTTGCGTCCGTCGAACGGCGACCAGCGGACCTTGGCGAACATTTCCTCGTTGCGCACCGGTCGCGCGTGCTCGATGTCCACGAGCGTGAGGTCGGCGTCCCAGCCTTCGAGAATCTTGCCCTTGTTACGGATGCCGTAGGCCGCGGCCGGGCCGTGGCACATCCACTTCTGGATTTCCGCGAGCGTGCAGCGGCCGGCTTTCATTTCCGTCAGCATCAGCGGCAGCGAGGTTTCCACGCCGGGCATGCCGGCCGGCGATTGCGGATAGGGTTTACGTTTTTCCTCGAGCGTATGCGGCGCATGGTCGGTGGCGATGAAGTCGATCGCGCCGTCGCGCAGGCCGGCCCAGAGGGCGGCATTGTCTTCCGGGCGGCGGATCGGCGGGTTCATCTGCACCAGCGCGCCGAGACGCGCGTAGTCGTTCACGTTCAGCAGCAGGTGATTGGGGATGACCTCGGCGGTGACCCAGGCGGGCTTGTCACGCCGCAGCAATTCCACTTCCTCGTGCGTCGAGAGATGCAGGATATGCAACCGGCGGCGGTATTTTTTCGAGAGATCCAGCGCCAGTTGCGTGGCGCGCAGGGCGCACTCGTTGTCGCGGATTTCGGAATGCACCGCCACGTCGTCGCGGCCCTTGAACCGTTCGCGGCGTTCGCGGATGCGCGCCTCGTCCTCGGCGTGCACGGCGATCAGGCGCGAGCCGTTGGCGAAGATCCGCTCCAGGTCCTCCGCCTTGTCCACCAGCAGGCTGCCGGTGCTCGCGCCCATGAATATCTTGATGCCGCAGGCCGGACCGGCGCGGTTGATCTGGTCGAGGTTGTCGGGCGTGGCGCCGATGAAGAAGCCGTAGTTGGCCACGCATTTTTCCGCCGCGCGTCGCAGCTTGTCGTCCAGCGCCGCCTGGCTCGTGGTGGGCGGGTCGGTGTTCGGCATTTCGAGAAAACTGGTGACGCCGCCCTTGACCGCGGCGCGCGAGCCGGAGCCGAGGTCTTCCTTGTATTCCTTGCCCGGCTCGCGGAAGTGCACCTGCGGGTCGATGACTCCCGGAAGCAGCAGATTCCCGCCGGCCTCGATCGTTTCATCCGCCGCCGAGATGATCCGCGGGGCGATGCGCTCGATGACGCCGTCGTGGCACAGGAGATCGCCTTCGAATGTCGATCCGTCCGGGCGCGCGATGCGGGCGTTGCGGATCAGGATCTTGGGCAAGGCGATCTCGGCCGGGAGAAATTATCGTGGAGGGGTTGGCGGGAGGGACAACGAAACGGGCGGCGTCATCAGCCCATCTGCTTTTCGCGGATTTCGTCGAGCGTCTTGCAGTCGATGCAAAGCTCGGCCGTCGGACGCGCTTCCAGCCGTTCCACGCCGATCTCGACGCCGCAGACTTCGCAGTAGCCGTAGTCGCCGGTGTCGATGCGCTCGATGGCCTCGTCGATTTTCTTGATCAGCTTGCGTTCGCGATCGCGCGAGCGCAGCTCGAGCGACATGTCGGTTTCCTGGCTCGCGCGATCGTTAGGATCGGGCGGATTTTCCGGCACGTCGCGCATCTGCTGCACGGTGCGGGAAATTTCCTCTTCCAGTTCCGATTTCCAGGCGTTCAGCACGGAGCGAAAATGCTCCTGCTGTTTCTTGTTCATGTACTTCTCGCCTTTCTTCGCCGCGTAGGGCTTCATGCCCGAAACGGGAGAGACGGATCGTTCCTTTTCCTTCTTTTTTCTGGCCGGCATGCTTCAACTCCTGCAATAATGTGGCCCCGGAAGGGCGGGGGGTAAAAAAATAAGCGCGAATCTATACCAGAATCCCCGAGGGGTCGCAACCGTAGAGTATAGATGCCGAGATTGGGCCGGGCTTTATGACAGATTTATCGCGGTTTTGCGGAGAATTCCGTGTCGCTTGAAGCGCTGATTTTCGACGTGGACGGCACGCTGGCCGACACCGAGCGTGACGGACACCGGGTGGCGTTCAACCAGGCATTCGCCGGGGCGGGGCTGGATTGGCGCTGGGATGTTCCCCTGTATGGCGAACTGCTGGCGGTCACCGGCGGCAAGGAACGCATGCGCCATTATATCGACCGTTATCGTCCCGATTACGCGAAGCCGGCCGATTTCGACGCGCTGGTGGCTCGTCTGCACGCCGCCAAGACACGCCATTACACCGGTCTGCTGGGACAGGGAGGTATACCCTTGCGGCCCGGCGTGCGACGTCTGATCGAGGAGGCGCGCCAGGACGGCGTGCGCCTGGCCATCGCCACGACCACCACGCCGGACAACGTCATCGCGTTGCTGCGCCACGCGATGGCACCCGAGGCGGCTTCATGGTTTGAGGTCATCGGCGCGGGTGACGTGGTCGCGGCGAAGAAACCGGCTCCCGACATTTACCATTACGTTCTCGATCGGCTGCATCTTGCGCCGGCGCAATGCATGGCGTTCGAGGATTCGGAGAACGGCTTGCGCGCGGCGCAGGCGGCGGGTCTCGCGACGGTCATTACCGTAAACGATTACACGCGTGATCACGATTTTTCAGGCGCGACGATCGTGCTCGACCAGCTCGGCGAGCCCGGCCGGCCGTTTCAAGTGTTGTCCGGCCGCGCCGTGAACGGCGTTTCCTGCCTCGATCTCGGATTGCTCCGGCAGTTGCGGATGAACGCATGAAGCCGTTTGCCGGACGCCTGGCGCGGATCGAGCCGTTTCACGTGATGGACATTCTGGCGCGCGCCCGCGCCATGGAGGCGCGGGGACGCTCCGTCATTCACATGGAAATCGGCGAACCGGACTTCCCGACCGCGGAGGGCATCGTGCAGGCCGGCATCGCCGCGCTCCAAGCCGGCCATACGCATTACACGCCCGCGCTCGGACTGCCCGCGTTGCGCGTCGCCATCGCCGCGAGTTATCCGGCCGACGCGCGTCCCGATCCCGCGCGGGTCGTGGTGACGCCGGGCGCCTCCGGCGCGTTGCAGTTGATTTTCGCGGCGCTCCTCAATCCCGGCGATCAGGTGCTGATGGCCGATCCCGGCTATCCGTGCAACCGTCATTTCGTGCGCCTGTTCGAGGGCGAGCCGGTGAGCGTTCCGGTGGATGACACGACGGCCTATCAGCTCAATGCCGATCTCATTCGCCGGCATTGGACCGCGCGCACCGTCGCGGTGCTGCTGGCCTCGCCGTCCAATCCCACCGGCACCCTGATCGAACCGGAGGCAATGGCCGGGATCGTGCACGCCGTTGAGGAACTCGGCGGCGCGCTGATCGTGGACGAGATTTACCACGGCCTGGTCTATGCGAACGAGGCCGTCACCGCGCTCGCGCATTCGTCCGACGTGTTCGTGGTCAACAGCTTTTCCAAATATTACGGCATGACCGGCTGGCGTCTGGGCTGGCTGGCGGCGCCGACGGCGTACATTCCCGCGATCGACAAACTGGCGCAGAATATTTTCCTGGCCTCGAGCACCGTGGCGCAGCACGCGGCGCTGGCCGCGTTTACACCCGCGGTGCAGGAAGTGCTGGCGCAGCGACGTGATATTTTCCGCCAACGACGTGATTATCTGCTCCCGGCTCTGCGCGGACTGGGTTTCGGGATACCGGCCGTTCCGCAGGGGGCGTTCTATTTATACGCGGATGCGTCGCGCTTCACCGATGACAGCCAGGCGTTCGCGCTCGATCTGCTCGAACGCGCCGGCGTGGCGATCACGCCGGGCCTGGATTTCGGGAGTTTCCGCGCGACGCGGCACGTGCGTTTTTCCTACGCCACCGCGCTCGAGAATCTGCGCGAGGGCGTTTCGCGGCTGCGGGAATATCTCGGACGTATTTAAATACTGTCTCTTTCCAGGCGCGCGCGCAGGGCGGCATACGCGCCTTCCAGCGTCTGCAGAACCGGCTCCGCCTTGCCGAGCTGTCCGCTGTCCGCCATTTTTTCGAGTTGTTCCGCGGCTTCGTGCATGGCGCGGGCCTGGAAATAGGCGCTCGAACTTTTGAGGGTGTGCGCCTCGCGCGCGGCACGCTGCGCGTCGGAGGCAGCGAAAGCCTGGCGCAGCGAAGCGAGCCGTTGCGTGGCTTCCCTGACGAAGATTTCCACCAGTTTCGGGTCGGGATTGACCGTGACATCGGCCGATGAGTCATCGGATGGCGCCGGTTCGGCGCCGGCCGGATCGGGCGAGGCGGAGGGCATGAGACTCGTGTTCTTGAGCGTGTCGGCCAGAACGCCGCTGTCCACGGGTTTGGTCAGAAAATCCCTGACATCGAGGGCGCGGCAGCGCGCGATTTCGTCATCCGTCGCGCCCGCCGTCAATACGATGATCGGCGTCGCGGCGGCTGTGCCGGAAACGGCGCGGATGGATTCGATCGCCTGTATGCCGCTGATATCCGGAAGGTGCAGGTCCATGAAAATCAGTCCGTAGGATTTATGTCGCACCGCCTCGACGGCGGCGCCGCCGGTTTCGGCCGTGTCGGCCGTGTACCCGAGCCGCGACAGCATGTTGAGCGTGATCTCGCGGTTCACGGGGCTGTCCTCGACCAGCAACAGGTGTGTACGCCTTTTTCTTTTTTCAGAGAGAGTGTATTTGGTGATGAGGCCGGCGCGCTGGCGCTCCTGTTCCTCCATGCCCTTGGTCGCCATGACCGCTTTGAGCAGTTCGGGCAGATCCTCAGCCGGTATCGGCTTGCCGAAGTAACCGGCGAACCCCGCCTGGTTCAGGCGCTGCGCATCGCCGCGAACGCCGGCGGAAGTCATCATGACGAGGACGGTGTTGCGCATTTCCGCGTGTGACTTGATCTCACGCCCCAGTTCCTCGCCGTTCAGATTGGGCAGGAACATATCCGTCATCACCAGCTCGAAGCGCAAGCTGGAATCCGCCGCCGAGCGGATCATCTGCAGCGCGGCGTTGCCGTTGCCGATGGACTGCACCTCCATCCCCAGCGCCTTGAGTTGTTCCACGAGGCTCATGCGCGCCGGAATGTTTCCTTCGGCGACCAGCACGCGCAGTCCTTTGAGACTGACCTGCCGGGGCGTGGGGGCGGGTTTAACGGCGGCGGGTTTTCGCAGGTTGATGGCGAACCAGAAAATACTGCCTTTGCCTTCCTCGCTTTTGACGCCGATGCGTCCGCCCATGGCCTCGACCAGCTCCTTGGTGATGGCCAGGCCGAGACCGGTGCCGCCGAATCGATTGGCGGTCGAGGCCTTGGCCTGATTGTACGGTTGAAACAGTTTTGCCTGGTCCCGGGGCGAGATGCCGATGCCGGTGTCGGCGACTTCGATATGCAGTTGTACGCGGCCGGAAATCTCCCCGGACAGCTTTTTGGCGCTGAGGACGATTTCGCCCTGGTGGGTGAATTTGATGGCGTTGCCCAGCAGATTGATGATGATCTGGCGCAGCCGTCCCGGATCGCCGAGCAGGCGGGTCGGCATGTCAGGCTGGACCAGGTTGGTCAGCGTGAGCCCCTTCATGTGCGCTTGTTGCGCCAGCAGCGCCACGGATTTCTCGATGCATTCACGCAGATCGAATTCAATTTCCTCCAGCTCCAGTTTGCCGGACTCTATTTTGGAAAAATCGAGGAGATCGTTGATCAGCGTCAGCAAACCGCTCGCGGAGGATTTGATGATTTCCGCGTGACGACGTTGTTCGCCGGAGAGTTTCGATTCGAGCATCAGGTCGCTCATGCCGATGATGCCGTTGATCGGCGTGCGCAGCTCGTGACTCATCTTGGCGAAGAAGTCGCTCTTGGCCCTGCTGGTGAAATTGGCCTGGGTCAGCGCCTCGCGCAGCGTTTGCGTCTTGTGCTGCACGAGCTCGTTGGCCTCGCGCGCCATGCGGAAACTGGCGTACTGCCCCCACATGGCGAACAGGAACGGCATGACATCCACCGTCCACAATGCGATGTTGGAGGTCTGGGCGAGGATGACGCCGTCGAGGGTGATGGCGTCGACCATCACGTAACTCACCAGCAGCGTGGCGATGATCACGCTGGCGCTGGCGATGTACACGCCGTACAACGCGTAGGTGGACGCCCGCTCACGGAGCAGGAGCAGGTCTTCTGCCAATCGCTGCCGCTGATTCATGGCTTGTGGTTTTACCCCGGCGCTGGAATGCTCACCCTCATCAAGTGTAGATGTTTTTTATCCGGGGGCGCGCGGCCGGTCGGAATGCCGGCCGCGCAAAAACAGGTCGTTCCCCGAGGAAACGACCCTGGGGCGACGCGGACGGTTGCTAGAACCGGAGGGTTTCGGCCAGATGTCTGGGCATGTTGTGCGGTTCGACGCCGCCCAGGTCCTTGCCCAGGGTGGCCGTCACCAGCGCCGCGGTTGGGGAGCTCAAGGCGGCGCGCAGGCTGCCCAGAAAGCGCGGTTCGGCGACCAACACCAGTTTCGCGTAACGTTGTCGGTGGCGCCCGTCGTCCAGGAGTGCGCTCAGGTGTTTGGCGAATTGTTCCGCCAGGTGCTCCGTGGCTTCCTGTTCGGAACTGAGGGAATGGCGGCCCTGGCCGCGGCTGTCGAAGCTGCGCCCCGGTTTGTCGGCGCCGATGTCCTTGTTCTTCAGTCGGCCTTCGGGATGGGGAATGTCATGCAGGAGGTTCAGACCCTTTCCCGGACCCTTGCTTTCAAAAACCCGTGCACCGCCCCGGTGGGCCACCAGCACCCATGTGTTGTTCATCATAAGAGTACCTCTTCGGGAATCTGAAAATATTCGGTCGAACTTTTTTACATTCTACCGGACGACCAAAAGACCGCACACCTGGTTTCAATGTGCGTATAAATCCTTGATTGGCAGAGACAAGAATAATCACGATGTCGGATCGGCAGATAAATTCACGCGTCGGGACACGTTCCAGGGCGGATATTATGTAAGGCCCTTCTTACAATTCGACCGCCCGTCACGGATGCACATCAGACTAACCAATGCGTTTTTTGATCAAACCGTCCGCGAATTCAGGATGTTGATCGAACGTGGCGGGCTTTTCGTCATGAGTGGCACAGGAATTGCCATTAGTATCGGACAACGCCCGGACTACCAGGGGGTTGGAGGAACGAGGGGGCATAAAAATAATGAAGTGGTTGCAGGCGTTAAAAAGAAAAATAACGGCATTGAAACCCGCGCAGACGGGCGATGCCGATCGGTGGGAAACCGCGGCCATGGTGTACGGCGGCGATATCTACGCTGCGATGGTTCGTCATCGTGCGGTGCGACAGCTCGCACGGGTGGACGGCAGGCAGCCGGATTATCGTCGCGACGCCGGGTGGCCGTTCATTCGATAGGCGTTTCGGGGCTGTTGCCCCATTCCGACCACGAACCCGGATACCCCCGCACGCGGGGGTATCCGAGGCTTTTCAGAACTATATAAGTATGCGCCGAGCGGTGATGCGTCTGGCAATAGACGATCGCCTCCTTTTCCGGCGTCACGCCCAGTTCCAGCAGGGTTCGTTTTAATTCCTCCGCCGGTTTGAGCCGCAGGCTGCGCGCCTGATCGATGGCGTTGACCCAGTCGAAATTGAGCGCACCCGGAATGTGACCGGCCCGTTCGGCGCGCCGCGTCTCGCCGCGATATTCAGCCGGCGTGCGCGCGTCCACGATGACCCGGTCCGGATCGCGCAGGTGACGGGCGATGTAGTTTTTGTCCGCCACTGCCGCGTCGTGGAACTTCGCCGCGTATTGACTCCGCGGCCGTTGCGCCGGTTCGGCGCTGACCGGCAGCCGGTCGTTGAGCCAGGCGTGCAGCCCGCCGTTCAGCAGCGAATAGCGCCGATGGCCGATGACATCGAGCGTCCACAGCAGTCGCGCGGCGCGGCCGCCGCCTTCGTCGTCATAGGCCACGACATGACTCTCCGGCGTCAGTCCGATGGCGCTGAACGCCTCGCTCAGCCGCGCTTCGTCCGGCAGCATTCCCATGGCGGGCGGACGCGCGGCGACGATCTGCCGGTAATCGAGATGGACGGCGCCGGGGATATGTGCCTGGGCGTAGGTTTCGGGACGGCACAAATCCACGAGCAGCAGTTTTTCCGCGGCCGGATTTCCGGCCAGTTCCGTCGGCTCGACGATCAGCGGCAGCGGCGATTGGGTCATGATTTTCACCGGTGTGACGAACGCGCGCGATAAACGGGGAGAACATTCTAGCGCCGCCGGCTCACGACGGCGAGTCGGGCGGTTTCCGCGGAACGAGAAAGCCGTTAAACTTGTCGGGTTTACCAGGCGGGTTATTTCCGTGGAAATTTTCAAGATCTTCACCATCGAAGCGGCGCATCACCTGCCGAACGTTCCGGAAAATCACAAATGTCGCCGGTTGCACGGCCATTCGTTCCGGATCGAGATCCGTGTCGCCGGGCCGGTGCAGCAGGAGTCGGGCTGGATCATGGATTTCGCCGACGTCAGCCGCGCGTTCCAGCCGCTGTACGAGCAGCTGGATCATCACTACCTGAACGAGATCGAAGACCTGGAGAATCCCACCAGCGAACACCTCGCGCGCTGGATCTGGCGCCGGCTCAAGCCGGCGCTGCCGGCGTTGTCCGAAGTCATCGTGCGCGAGACCTGCACCGCCGGTTGCGTCTATCGCGGGGAAGACTGACCGCGCATGGACATCCGCCCGCGCGACGAAGCTCCGGTGGTGACGGAAACGGGACCGAACCCGTCCGCCTGTGTCATCTGGCTGCACGGCCTCGGCGCCGACGGCCACGACTTCGAAAGCCTCGTGCCGGAACTGCGTCTGCCGCCGAAGCCCGGCGTGCGTTTCGTGTTTCCCCACGCGCCGATGCGGCCGGTGACGATCAACGGCGGATACATCATGCGCGCCTGGTACGACATCGCCATGACGGAACACGGCCTCGAGCAGAACGCGGATCAGGTGCGCGAATCGCAGATCATTCTCCGGGGGCTGATCGAGGAACAGGCGCGTCGCGGCATCCCCGAGGAACGCATCGTGCTGGCCGGTTTTTCCCAGGGAGGCGCGATCGCCCTGCATACCGGTCTGCGTTACCCCAGGCCGCTGGCCGGCATCCTGTCGCTCTCGGCGCCGGTTCCGTTCGCCGAAAATCTGATGGCCGAAATTCATCCGGCCAACGCCGCCGTGCCGGTGTTCCTGGCGCACGGCACGGAAGACCGGATGGTGCCCTTTGCCTTGGCCGAGAAGACCGAGCGGCTCATGACGGCCCGCGGCCTGGCCCCGGAGTGGCGCGTATACGTCATGGGGCATTCCCTGGTCCCGGACGAAATCCGCGACATTTCCCGCTGGCTGGGCCGTGTGCTCGGCAAGGAAGCCGGATGAAACCGGCCATCGAGCCCCGGTTTTAGGCTGTGTAATAGCGGTTTTGACGGTGCCCGGCGTGTCGATCCGATGGACTTCACACGGGGGAAAATGCATCTAGACTTAGGGCTGGGTCCGCTCCGCCGCCAGCCGACGGCGGTGACGGCTAAGAGATCAGAAAGAGGAGAGGCGTAGTGGTCATATTAAAAGAATCGCCGCGCGATTGGGGTCTCGTGGCCGTCGTCGCGCTGCTGAGCATCGGCGCCAATCTGCCGACCGAGTGGACCGACTGGATCAATATCGACCGGCGCTTTTTCCTCGGCGGCCTGATCGCGGTGATAGCGGTCGCGCTGGTTCGGTATCTCAAATTCACCCTCATTCTCGTGATCGTCGCGCTCGCCGCCGGCGCCAACGTACCGTCCGATATCGCCAAGGAGTTCAATTTCGACCCCCAGATCGCCATGCTCGGACTGGTGGCCATGATCGTCATCTCGCTCAGCAACAAGTTGCTCAAGCTGCCGACCGGTCTCGAGAAGAGCGGGCGTTCCAAGACCGCGCACGGCGCGGCCGCCCTGTTCACCGCCATTCTCAAGGGACGCATCGCGGTGGTGCAGTCGCTGCTGAATCAGGGCGTGAACGTGAACGTGCGCACCATCAGCGGCAAGACGCCGCTGATGGCGGCGGCTTACAAAGGCTACAGCGACATCATTCAGATGTTGCTCGACAACGGTGCGGACGTGAATGCCAAGGACGGGCGTAACGACACCGCTCTCAAGATTTCCGTCCGCGGCGGTTATACGCGCATCGTGGAACTGCTGAAGAAGGCCGGGGCGAAGGAAGAATAAATCCCTGGTGACGGGATGAGTGCGTACAAAAAGGGGCCCATCCGGGCCCTTTGTGTTTTATTGGCGCTCCTGGCACCCAAGGGGATTACTCGCCACATCCCTGTGGCTCGCCCCTTCGGGGCCGCCGCCGCTTCGCGGCGCGCGCAGGTCGAACCCGAGGGTTCGAATCGACATTTGAGACATCAAATTGCAAAGAGGCCATGAGTGAACCCCATGGCCTCTTTGCAATTTGGCGCTCCCAAGGGGATTCGAACCCCTGTTACCGGCGTGAGAGGCCAGCGTCCTAGGCCACTAGACGATGGGAGCGTTAGGGAATGGCGCGTAGCGCCGAAAGCGGTGGTATTATACGTGCCGGCCGGCAAAGCACCAACAACTCATGGCCAACCGTTTTTTGCTTTGGACCGGAAAGGAACAACGATTAACCAACCGTTTGTCATCCCTCGCGCGCAGCATCCCATCTCCCGCGCGCTGATCAGCGAAAACGCCCTCAAGGTCCTGTATCGTCTGAAAGACGCCGGCTACGCCAGCCTGCTGGTCGGCGGATGCGTGCGCGACCTGATGCTCGGGCGCGAACCCAAGGATTTTGACGTCGTGACCGACGCCCGCCCGGAGCAGATCCGCAAACTGTTTCACAACGCGCGCGTGATCGGACGGCGCTTCCGCCTGGTGCACGTGCGCTTCGGGCGCGAGATCATCGAAGTCGCCACCTTTCGCGCGATCCCCCGTGACGTTTCGGAAGAAAGCACGCACCCGGAGGAGGAAAACGGCGGGGAAACGGAGGAAAACGGTGACGACGCCCCGATCGAGGCTCCCGATCACAATATTTTCGGCTCCCAGGAAGAGGACGCCGTGCGGCGCGATTTCACGGTCAATGCACTGTATTACGACGTCCGCGATTTCGGCGTCATCGATTACGTCGGCGGCGTCGAGGACCTGAAGCGCGGCGTGCTGCGCGTCATCGGCGATCCGGAATCGCGCTTTCGCGAGGACCCGGTGCGCATGCTGCGCGCCGTGCGCTTCGCCGCCAAGCTCGGGTTCAAACTCGAAGATAGTACCGCCGCGCCGATCCACGACCTGGCGTCGCTGCTGACCACCGTGCCGCCGGCGCGCATGTTCGAGGAGGTGCTGAAGCTGTTTCACGGCGGCTACGCGCTGGAGACTTACGAGTTGTTGCGCCATTACGGCCTGTTCCAGCATCTGTTTCCGCTCACGGAAAAAAGCCTCGAGCGCGAGGAGCAGGGTTTTCCCGTGACGCTGGTGCCGCGCGCCCTGACCAACACCGACGCGCGCGTGAACGAGGACAAGCCCGTCACCCCGGCGTTCCTGTTCGCCGCGCTCCTGTGGGAGCCGGTGCGACAGCAGACCGACGAACTGCTCGAGCGCGGCATGAACCGGTATGACGCCTCGTTCCGCGCCGCCGAGGCGGTGCTGCGCGAGCAATTGCGGCGCGTCACGATTCCCAAGCGCTTCAGCGTGCCGATGCGCGAGATCTGGAGCATGCAGGACCGCTTCGAGCGGCGCGCCGGCCAGCAGGCGTTTCGCCTGCTCGAGAACAAGCGGTTCCGCGCCGCGTACGATTTTCTGCTGTTGCGCGCCGAGACCGGCGAGGCCGATGCGGCGCTGGCCGAGTGGTGGACGCGTTTTCAATCCGCGGGAGACGACGAACGTCGCGCCATGACGGCGCAGATGGCGCCGGCTCCCGGCGCCGGTCAGCGCAAGCGCCGCCGGCGCCGCCGCCGGCCATCGTCCGCGCAGGCGCCGCGGCATGAATAAAAAAGCCTCCGGTGACGCACGTGCTTTCATCGGTCTGGGAAGCAACCTGGGCGACCCCGCGGAACAGGTGCGGGCCGGCATGGCGGCGCTCGCGCGGCTCGCTGAAACGCGCGTCGAGGGTTGTTCCTCGCTTTATCGCAGCGCGCCGGTGGGCCGGCGGGATCAGCCGGATTTCGTCAACGCCGTCTGCCGCGTGCGCACCGGACTGGCTCCCGCGGCGTTGATGCAGCAGTTGCTGGGAATCGAAACCGCGCACGGGCGCGAGCGCCGCGGCGAGAAGGGCGGTCCGCGCACGCTCGATCTCGAGCTGCTGCTGTACGGCGACGAGGCCATCCACGGCGAGAGTTTGACCGTGCCGCACCCGAGACTCCACGAACGCGCCTTCGTCCTGTATCCTTTATCGGAACTCGAGCCGGACCTGGTGATCCCGGGGCACGGCCCGGTGCGTGAACTGCTGGCCGCTTGCGCCAGCCAGCGGCTGCAGAAGATGGATGTTTGAAGGCAGAACAGGTCCAGAAGCGGAAAACACCAGCACATGAATACCGTCAATCCGGGTTATGTCGTCGTGGAGGGTCCGATCGGCGTGGGCAAGACCAGTCTCGCCATGCGCCTCGCGGACGCGTTCGGCGCCCGGCCGCTGCTGGAGCAGCCGCAGGAGAATCCGTTTCTCGAACGGTTCTACCAGTCACGCAAGCATTTCGCGCTGCCGACGCAGCTGTTCTTCCTGTTCCAGCGCGCCCGCCAGATGGAGCAGGTCAAACAGAGCGATTTGTTCAGCAACGGTTACGTCGCCGATTTTCTGCTCGACAAGGACCGGCTGTTCGCGCGCGCCAACCTCGACGACGACGAGCTGCGGCTTTATGAACAGGTCTACGCGCAGATGAGCCTGCACCTGCCGGCGCCGGATCTCGTGATATACCTGCAGGCGCCGGTGGACGTGTTGCACGAGCGGGTGCGCCGTCGCGGGGCGGACTACGAGCGCCAGATCGAACGTGATTATTTGCAACTGCTGGCGGACGCGTATACCCGGTTTTTCCACCACTACACCGCCGCGCCGCTGCTGGTGGTGAACGCCGAGCGCATCAACATCGTCGACAACGACGACGATTTCCAGATGCTGTTGTCGCATATCCGCAAGATCCGCAGCGGCCGTCACTTCCTGAATCCGCTCGCCGCCAGCCTGTGAAGCCGGTCACCGTCAACACGCTCCGGGAGATGAAGCGCCGCGGCGAGAAAATCGCCTGCCTTACCGCCTACGATTACAGTTTCGCCAGCCTGCTCGACCGCGCCGGTGTCGACCTGGTCATGGTCGGGGATTCGCTCGGCATGGTCGTACAGGGACATGACACCACGCTTCCGGTGAGCGTCGCCGACATGGCGTATCACAGCCGCTGCGTGGCGCGCGGCGTGAGTCGCGCGCTGATCGTCACCGACCTGCCGTTCATGAGCTATCAGCAAAGCCCGCCGCACGCTTTCGCTTCGGCGGGGCGCCTGATGCAGAAGGGCGGGGCGCAGGTGGTGAAACTCGAAGGCGGCGAGCCGATGGCGGCGACGGTAAGGTTTCTGGTCGTGCGCGGCATCCCGGTGTGCGCGCACCTGGGGCTGACGCCGCAGTCGGTGCATCAGCTCGGCGGCTACCGCGTGCAGGGACGCGAGGCGACCGCCGCGGAGCGCATCCGCCGCGACGCGAAAATTTTGCAGGACGCCGGCGCAAGCCTGATCGTGCTCGAAGCGGTGCCGTCGGAACTCGCGCAGATCATCACGGAGGATCTGGAAATTCCCACGATCGGCATCGGCGCCGGTCCCCATTGCGACGGCCAGGTGCTGGTGCTGCACGATATGCTCGGGATATATCCGCGACCGAGTCCGAAGTTCTCGAAGAATTTCATGCACGGCGCGGCCGGCATCGAGGAAGCGGTGAAGGCTTATGTCGCCGCGGTCAAGTCCGGCGCCTTCCCTGGCGCGGAGCACAGCTTTCACGCTTCATGATCACGGTCGACAGCGTCGCCGGCCTCAAGGAACAGATCACGCGCTTGCGGCAGGGCTGCAAGCGCGTCGCGTTCGTGCCCACGCTGGGCAACCTGCACGCCGGGCACGTCCGCCTGATGCAGGAGGCGCGCAACCACGCGCAGGTCGTGGTCGCGAGCGTCTACGTCAATCCGCTGCAGTTCGGGCCGAACGAGGATTTCGAGGCCTACCCGCGCACGCCGGCGCACGACAAGGTGACGCTGCTCGCGGCCGGCGTGAACGTGCTGTTCATGCCGTCGAACGCGGTGATGTATCCGCGCGGCCGCGGCGCGCACACCGTCGTCGAAGTGCCGGGCCTGAGCGAGGATCTCTGCGGCGCTTTCCGTCCCGGTCATTTTCGCGGCGTTACCACCGTGGTGCATCGTTTGCTCACCCTGGTCGCGCCCGACGTGGCCATCTTCGGCAAGAAGGATTACCAGCAGCTGATGCTGATCCGGTTGATGGTCGCGGATCTCGGCATGCCGGTGGAAATCGTCGGCGTGGACACGGTGCGCGAAGCCGACGGCCTCGCGCTCAGCTCGCGCAACAATTATCTGAGCGCGTCCGAGCGTCAGACGGCGCCGCACCTGTACGAAACCTTGTGCCATCTGCGCGACCGGGTGTTGCGTCACGGCAGCCTGACCCGGGAAGCGGAGGAGGCGGCCGCGGAAGAACTCAAATCGCGCGGATTCAGGGTCGACTATGTCAGCGTGCGCCGGCAGAGCGATCTGGCCGTGCCGCAAGCGGAGGATCGCCGACTGGTGGCGCTCGCGGCCGCGTGGCTCGGCCGCACGCGCCTGATCGACAACGTGGAATTCGGGTTCGAATAGCCGTTTGAATCCGCGCGCATTAGGCCCGATAATATGGGTATTCGCCGGAGGTTTTAATTCATGCGCCGTATCATGCTCAAATCCAAGCTGCACCGCGTGACCGTCACGCATTCCGAGCCCGACTACGAAGGCTCGGTGGCGATCGACGGCCGTCTGCTGGACGTCGCCGATATCCGCGAGTACGAGCGCATCGAGGTCTACAACCTCAAGAACGGCGAGCGCTTCTCCACCTATGCGATTCGCGCCGAGGATGACTCGGGCATCGTTTCCGTCAACGGCGCGGCCTCGCACAAGGCCAGTCCGGGAGATATCGTCATTATCTGCGCCTACGCCGAGTTCGAGGAAAAGGAACTGGCCGCGTTCAAACCGCGCTTGGTGTACGTGGACTCCCACAACCGCATCACCCACACCCGCCATTCCATCCCGGTCCAGGTCGCCTAGCCGCCGGTCTCCGGAGCGCGGGACGACTTCTTCGAAGCCACTGCGCCTCGAAGATGGAGTTGTTGCCTCGACCAGCGGCGAGCACGGCCAGACCGTTGGCCGGACGACCTTTCAGTCCCTTCCTACTATTTGTTGTATGGGACGTATCGCACAGCAAACACGGGAGAGGAAGGTCGGGACATGCAGGAAATACTTATGAGACTGGTTGACGTGCCGCTGGCGCGCATGTTCGTGCTCGCCGCCATCATTTTTCTTATGGTCGCGGTGCTCGGCAAGATCGAGGGCAAGATCGAGCCCGGAAAAATCGGCAGGATCGGTGCGACCGTGGTCGGCATCCTGCTGATGGGTTCGGGCCTGGCCATGAACTTCATGGACGGCGAAGATCTGCGGGACAAGTTGCGTGGAGACGTGAGCCTGCCGTTGTCCGCGCAGGCCCGGCTGTCTGGCGTTGTCCTGGCCGGCGGAACCGCGCGCGATGTCGCCGTTACCGGCGCGCTGCTGAAACCGGCCGAGGACTCGCCGGGCGGCGCCGGGCCGATAGCCAAGGCAGCGGCGAGCGAAAAAACGGAGAGCGTCAAATCCGCGATCAAGGTGGTTACCGGCACATACGGACGCAACTGCGGCGCCAAGCCCGGCAACGCCACGGCCCAGGTGTCGCGCAGCTGCGACGGGCAGGCCGCTTGCGACTACAAGCTCGATGCCGCGGCGCTGGAAGATCCGGCCCCGGCCTGCGCCAAGGATTTCACCGCCGAATGGAAATGCGGAACCGCCACGACCGTCTATTCCGTTTCCGTGCCGCCCGGCACGGCGCCGGGCGAACGCCTGCGGCTCGCCTGTTCGATATCATAAGGGTTTCGCGACTCGCAACTAAAAATGGGCTGCTACGCAGCCCTTTTTAGGGGGGGCCTCTGATTAATTCAAAAATGTAGGGTACGCCCTGCGCACCGATCGACGAAATGGTGCGTGGGACGCACCCTGCATCGAATTATTCAGACCCCCCTTCGTTCTCTTGACCCCATCTTTCGTAGCGTTGAAAAGATTCCCAGGACGCAGACAAGATACGCAAGCCCGGAAAAATATTCGGCCGGAGTATCGTCGGCTGACAGACCTGTCGGAGTTCGATCGCATCGACTCCGACGCCTGAAATCCCCCGGCCGAGAGAGACTCGATCCGGCGGAAAACAACGAAGTTACCCGGAAGTGGCGTGGTGAGTGCGGGATATGTTTTCATTTTCGATTTCGGCGATGCGGTGGCGGTGATGGTGTTCGTGTTTCTGGTGTTGCTGATTACGGACATTCTCGGCCTGACGAACGTCTACCCGTTCGTCAGGCATCTCCAGCGCTGAGTGTCGGAGTCGGCATTCTCTTCTCGTGGATATCTGGAATTGCCCGGAGAGATTGCTCATGGTGCGTCTTCAGCGCCGGCGGATTTTGAACACGATGCGATGAATCTGGATGCGGTGGATGTCTAAATCACGGAAAATCGTTCTCGCCGTCGCCGGGTTCGCTGCGTTGCTGATCCTGGCCGCGGCGATCCTGTCGGTCTTCGTCGACGTCAATGCCTACAAGTCCCGGGTGGAAGCGGCCGCCTCCGATGCCCTGGGGATGGAAGTCCGTGTCGGCGGCCGGCTGGGGATCGGTCTGGTCCCGGGCCCGCGCGTCACGCTGGAGGACGTGCGCCTCCGCAACCGGGGGGCGGATATCGTCTCTGCAAAAAAGGCCAGCCTGGCGATCGATCTCCTTCCGCTGCTTAACCGGAAAATCCGGATCGGAAAGCTCGCGCTGAAGCAGCCCAGGATCTCCATCGAGCGGGACCGCGACGGAAGGTTCAACTTCGAAAAACCGGAGCAGGCCGAGCGGACATTCCCCGGCCTGGATTTGACGAAGCTGTCCTTCTCGAACGGGACTCTCCTTTATACGGACATGCTGTCCGGGGAAGGATTCGAGGCCAGAGACTGCAATCTGGACGCGAGCCGCCTGCGACTCCCGGGCGGGAAAGGTCCGGACATCTTGCGAAACTTTTCGGTCGAGGCGGAACTCGCCTGCGGAGAGATACAGGCCGGTGACGTTGTCGTTTCCGGCTTGAAGTTCTCGGTTGCCGGGAAGGACGGGGTCTTCGATCTCAAGCCGATTACGATGCGCATCTTCGGCGGGCAAGGCTCGGGGAACATCCGGGCGGATCTTTCGGGCGCCGTTCCTCTCTTCCGTGTCCGCTATTCCCTGTCGAATATCCGTATCGAGGAGTGTCTCAAGACGCTCTCGCCGAAAAAAGTCGCGGAAGGATCGATCGACTTCTCCACGAACTTGTCGATGCAGGGGATGGACGCGAATCAGGTCAGGCAGACCCTGGACGGAGAATTCTCGATCCGGGGCGAGAACCTCACACTCGATGGCGAGGACCTCGACCGGAAGATCTCCCGGTTGGAGTCCAGCCAGAAGTTCAATCTCGTGGATGCGGGCGCATTGTTCCTGGCCGGTCCCATGGGTTTGGCGGTCACGAAGGGGTACAACTTCGCGAGCCTCTTTCTGCCCGGCCCGCTGGATATGGTGAATCGCTTCGAGAAGTCGGCGGGCAGCAGCCGGATCCGGACGCTGGTCTCCGACTGGAAGATCGAGCATGGCGTGGCGCAGGCGAGGGACGTGGCCCTGGCGACGGACGAGAACCGCATCGCCCTCAAAGGGGGACTCGACTTCGTCGGCGAGCGCTTCGATGACGTGACCGTGGCGGTGATTGACGACAAGGGCTGCGCCAAGATGCAGCAGAAGATCCACGGTCCCTTCGAGAAGCCGGTGGTGGAGAAGCCCAGCATTCTGACATCTCTCGCGGGACCGGCGATCAAGCTGCTCAAGCAGACGAGGGATCTTTTTCCCGGGAGGCGGTGCGAAGTGTTCTACTCCAGCTCGGTGGCTCCGCCGAAATGAAGCAAGAACTTCCCGCACCGGGGTCCTCGCAGTGCCTGCCGCGAACCGGCACGCACCGACCACCCGGCAGGCGGTCTCCCGATTTCCGCGCTCGGTCGTCGGCGAGCGCGTCATTCAGAGCGCCGTTGCTCAGCCCTGTTTCTTGGCCCAGAGCATGCACCAGCCGTTGGCGCTGACCTTGCCCTCTACCACCTTGCAGGTGCTGGACTCGGCGATGAAGTGCATGCAGTTGGCGCATTGCTGGTCGCCTTTGGGTTGATCCTGGTACTTGGCCTGCGCCTTGCTCAGCTTGCCGCTTGGAGCCGGAGCGCCCTGGGCCGAACCGCTTTGCGGCGCGCCGCCCGCCTCAGGAGCAGGGCTCGCCTCCCGGCTCGACGTCGGCGCCGTCGGCGCGGCGGCCTCGGGAGCTTGCGTATTCGGGGCAGGGGATTCATCTTTTTTCTGGCAGCCGGTCAGGGAAAGCGCAAGCACGGCCATGCTGCGCAGCACCGTTCGACGCTCGACATTGTGAGTGGACATGATCAATACCTCCTTTGGTTGACAAGGTCTCCGGTCCGGTCCCCGCCGCTAGAATTTGAACTGGAGACCGGCCGTGGCGGCGTCGAGTTTTACGTTCGACACGTCGTAGCGTTCGTATTCCAGCCGCAAGGCGAGATTCCTGTTGAAATCCAGTTTAAGTCCGGCGCCCCAAAAGGGGTCGTTGCCGTCCTTGTCGCTCACCGTTCCGCCGATGACCGAATCGGAGTCCCACGAGAACTCTCCGCCTTTCAGGAATAACGGCCCGAACGAGAACACCGCGGCCAGGCCTTTGCCGTCGGCATCGAAACGGGAGCCGCCGTTATCCAGTCGATTGAAGTCAGTCCACTGGCCCTCGATGCCGAACCACTCGTTGATCTGACCGCCGACAAATCCCTTGACCAGGTTGTCGTTGTCGTGGAGATCGCTTTCGTTGATCCGGTATCCGCCACCCGAGGCCCCCAGATAAACCCCGGGTCGATCGGCATACGCGGCAAACGGAACCGGCAAAAGCACGGCCGGCAAGCTGACAAGAACGAACAGTTTGTCGATTCGCATGGCTACCTCCTTGCGTGTCGATGGATAAAATCATCCGTTTGATGAACAGCGGGATGGCAATGGGTCGATCCCCGGCTACTTGAGCTGGATATTGTTTTCGACCGATTTGACTCCCTGTACGTTGCGCGCCAGCTTGGCGGCTTTATCGATCTCCGGTTGGCTGCTGGCGAAGCCGCTCAGTTGCACAACGCCGTTGTTCGTTTCGACGCTGATGTTGAGCGCGCTGACTTCCCTGTCGGCGACGAAGGCGGATTTCACCCTGGTCGTGATAAGGCTGTCGTCCATGTACTCACCGGTGCGCTGTGGCGCTCGCCGTATGTCGTTTTTGACCGATTTGACGCCCGGCACGGCGCGCGCCAGCGCGACCGCCCGGTCGATTTCCTGCTGGCTGCCGGCGAAGCCGCTCAGTTGGACCATGCCCTTGAACGTGGTCGTCTGGATGTCGAGCGCGCTGACGGCCTTGTCGGCGACGAAGGCGGATTTCACCTTGGCGGTGATGGCGCTGTCGTCCAGGTACTCGCCGGTGCTCTCCTGCGTACTCGAACCGGCGCAGCCGGACAGCAGGCCGGCGACGAGGATCATCAAGGGAAATAAGATGTGACGATGATAATGCATGGTGGCCTCCTTTCCCGTTGTCGAAACTTGAGGAACATCACGCCTAGGATTTCCCGGAGAGCGATCGTTTCCGGGGAAGTGGAGCATCGAAAAATGCTGCGCCTGTTTTTTAAACGACATCAACCTCCGGTTTGATGCGTTACTGCAAAAATGGTTCGGGCTTTTATCGAAATTTTTTGTATCGCCGCATGGCGGCGCGGTTTCGGGCAAGGCTCGATGCTTATCCATGCCGCTAGCAGAGGAATTGCAACCGATGAGCGTCGCGGCGCAGATGACCGGCGGACAGGATCCGAAGCGTCAATGCCGCGCAAGATTCGTCAATGTAATGAGCGGCGCGCCTGGCATTGAAATCCGTCGATGCCAGAATCATCCTGGCGCGGTCAGCGGGCAGGAGTCCCCTCATGAAAAGAATCGTTGCCGTCTTCACGATCCTGTTGCTTGCGGCTCCCTGTCTTCAGGCGGAGACGATGCCGGATCAACTGGTGCGCACGACCGTCGGCAAGATCGCTCCGCTGTTCAAGGCGCAGCGCGACGTCGATGCCTCCGATCCTCGGAGACTGTACGCCATGATGGATTTCTGCGAGGAGGTGCTGCCGCATATCGATTTTCGCGCCATGTCCAGGTACGCGCTGGGACGCTACTGGCGCGAGGCCACCGGAAACCAGCGTGCGCGGTTCACGCGTGAGTTCCGGAATCTCCTGGTGCGAACTTATGGCGCCGCGCTGCAGAAATACAGCGACCGGCAGGTCATCTATCTGCCGTTTCTCGGCAAACCCGGGGACAAGACCGCGGTAGTAAAGACCGAGGTCAAACAGGCCGGCGGCGGGCCGAATATTCAAATCAACTACAGCTTCTACAAGGTTCATTCCATCTGGAAGATGTACGACATCAGCATCGACGGCGTGAGCCTTGTCGCCACTTACCACAGCACTTATGCGGAACTCGTCCAGAAACAAGGCATCGACGCCCTGATCGCGAGCATCGCCAGGAGTAACAACGAGCCACCGCGCAGCCAGGGTAGTGCGCCGCAAGCGGCGGAGTCGCCCAGGAAAGGCGCCGGCCAATGAACGCGGAATTTCCAGCCCAAGGCGGTGATTGGCTCGATGGGACGAAGGGAACGCCTTCTCGCGGACACTGCCGCCGTGACCGGGAAGGATCGACCAATTCGAGACGATATAAAACCCGCGGGCGGCATCGCGGCCATCCCGCGGGTTGAAGTTGGTACCGAGGGTCGGAATCGAACCGACACGGTGTTGCCACCACCAGATTTTGAGAAAGGTGAGGCACTTAGCCAGTTCTTATTAAACAATGACTTGCATCGCTTGCCATTTATCATTTCCTGCCTCAATCGCATCTCAACCTGCCTCGCCTTGGCACAAAACTGGCGCACGGCCGGGGCGATGATTTGACGAGTTTCCCGTCGGCCGCGTAAGCCGGTTCACCGATCCTGTTGCGAATAAGGCAAGGGCGGAGAAAGTATTGCTTCGCCATTAGGCACAAGTGGCGCCGTGATTTCACAATTCGCCGCCGACGGGGTTTTATGCTTCCTGGTCCCTTGCGCACTAGTACCGTATAAGGTACATTTTACAAGTGTCCAGTCCGCAAAAGCTCAATGCCGTTTTTTACCGAAGTGCCAACGGCCACGAGCCGGTACGCGACTGGCTGAAAGGACTTCCCAAACCGGAGCGCCAAGCGATTGGCGAAGACATCGCTTACGTGCAGTTCAAGTGGCCCATTGGCAAACCCCGCGTCGATCATCTGCGCGGTTCGGTTTGGGAAGTGCGCACCTCGCTCGGTAATCGCATCGCGCGCACGTTGTTTGCCGTCGTGCGCGGACAGATGGTACTGCTGCACGCCTTCATCAAGAAGACCCAGCAAACCCCGAGCGAGGCGATTGATCTAGCGGAGAAACGTTTTAAGGAGTGGCGACATGGCGAAACATAATCCTCATACTGGTTCCACCTTCGACGACTTCCTGAAAGAGGAAGGCATCTATGAAGCGGTGCAGGCCAAGGCGCTGAAACGCGCTTTGGCTGAGCAGTTGGCCGAGGGCATGGCGGCAACGAAGCTGGGCAAAGCGGGTATGGCGCGCAAGATGGCGACCAGCCGCTCGCAACTCGATAGAGTCCTCGATCCGAACAATCTCTCGGTGCAGCTCGATACGCTCATTAAGGCCGCGCGCGCCGTCGGCAAGGTCGTCGAGATCAAAATCAAACGGCCGCCGAAGGCCGCGTAACGCGAAATGCGCTGGGGAAGACCAACGACGGCCGCCTGTTGCATATTACCTTTACCCTGCGATACGGCGGAACCCGTATTCGCGTGATCTCTTCCCGGAACATGCGCCGAAAGGAGCGCGCTACGTATGATCAAAAAGCCAGCAACCAAGAAACTTAAGATCATCCCGCACTTTGGTTCGGAGGCCGAGGAACGCCGGTTCTGGCAAACGCACGATTCGACCGACTACCTGGATTGGTCGAAGGCTGAACCCGCGCGCTTTGCGAAGCTCAAGCTCTCCACGCAAACGATTTCGCTGCGTTTGCCGTTGGCCCTGCTCGAGCGGATCCGAATCGAGGCCAACAAGCGCGACGTTCCGTATCAGTCGCTGATCAAGATATGGCTGTCAGAGAAGACGCGTTGAGTGATCGAGTGTTTTTTGAGGAGTGTTCGCCTGCCCGGAAAGCCGACCGTCAGATGTCCTGTCAGTGTCCGCTGTTGGCAAGCCTAAAAGGCAGCAAGCGACCCATTGCTCCCGGTCGGTGGACTCGAAATTCTCTGTGAGTGATTTGCGCCCCAAGACGTGTGTACCGCGTTGGAGTGACTAGCCGTTGGTCAAGCGGTCCGCGCGTACCGCCTCCAAGTCGTCACGCACCCGCTGCGGCTCGTCCCCCATAGGCATGTTCGCCATGTCGTGCACAGCGTCCAGCGCACCAGACGGGTCCGCATCGAGCGGAGCGAACAGTGCGTCGAAGTCGTCCGGTGCCGGGCCGGTAACAGCAATGAGTTCGAAGGTCTTGCGCACCGCGTGATCCGAGCTGAGGCTGCGGACCAAGACCTCGGCGATCTGGCGTCGCGCAACGACGCCGTCACTGGAATTGCCAGCCTGACGTTTGTCGCCCTGCAAAAGGGCAAGCTGGTGCTCGTCCGGACCGTTGTAGTCGAACCAGCCGGGCCGCACGATGGTGTAGGGCAAGCCGCTCGCGCGCACGAGCCTCTCGGCGCGCCGTTTCCAGTCGTGGGCCTCGGTGGCGCGGTTATAGGCGCCAGTGCGGTTGGTGACGCCGATGGCGGTCATCAGTGCGATACGCGCTGTCCGCGAACCCAGCGCAGACAGGACGTTGCGCACGCCGCCATAGTCAACGCTCTCCGCCCCGAGCTTGCCGGTGCCGTCCGAGCCGAGGGTGAACACGATGGCGTCGACGCCGTCCATCGCACCGACTAGCGTGTCGGGTCGGGTGACATCACCGATGATGACCTGCGCTTCGGGAGGAAGCTGACGCGCCTTGCCGGGGTTGCGCACCAAGGCGCGCACGGCATGGCCCTGGCGGATGGCTTCCTCGACGACGAGGCGCCCGATGCTGCCGGTCGCACCGACGACCAATACGGTGATTTGGGATTCACTCATGACCGCTCCTTGTTATTGTCCGCTGCTGTTCTTTATGAACTTTCCCCAGAAGCGGATGGCGTCGGCTATCCATCCTTCCGCGCTGGTGCCAGTGCCTGGCCCGAAGCCGTGACCGACATCCGTATACTTGTGGTACTCCACCTCCGTGCCGGCCCGGCGCAGTGCCGCAACTCGCCGCTCCATGGTGGATGGAGGTGCGATGCTATCTTGCTCGCCGACGACAACAAAGGTGGGAGGCTCATCGGACGAAGAGTCCGAATGCGCAGTGTAAGCCATTACGACGGCTGACGGCTTTGGAAGGTTGTCGCCACCATAATTGGCGACCCCATGTGTACCGATAGCAGCCGCCATCCTAGCGCCAGCCGAGCTGCCCCACAAAGAATAATCATCGGGGCTGACACCGAGCATTTCCGCATTACGGAAAATATAAGAGATGGCGGCCGCCAGGTCCTGGGTGGCAATCGCGCCGCCATATCCCGCCCGGTATCTCAGCACGAAAGCGTTATATCCCTTGTTGCTGATCTCCAAGGCGTAGGGAAAACCCTCGTGGACGGAACCGACATAGTAAAAACCGCCACCGGGGGATATGACGGCGAGCGGTGCGCCGGGTCTTCCGCGGAAGAAAAACAGCCCAGTATTCTCTCTTGCCGGTTGTTGCTGCTTTTGCGCTTGCGTGTAGAAATCGTAGAAGACGGTCTTGCCATTGCTCACATCGTCGATCATGTGATTCAACGGGAGAACTACTTCATCGGGGTTCACATGGCTGTGATACGGCAGAAGCGCACCAATGTTGCGTAGTCGCATATTCTCGTCGTAGGTGCGGTTATCCCATGGCAAGATCAATCGGCTGAAATCCGCGAATGCTGGATGGTTCAGTAGATCCTGTATGCGGTCGCTAGTGTCTAGCTGACGCGCCATATTTTTCTAGGCTACAGTTCTTCGTTCGTGAATGGACCGTAGATTTCCGCGGTGTCGAAGAATGTGACGCCCCGTTCGACGGCTTTGCGGATAAGAGCGATCATCTCCTGTTTGTCCCGGGCCGTAGGCAATGCTCATCCCCATGCAGCCGAGTTCGACCGCCGAGACTTCCAAGTTGCTCTTTCCCAGTTTGCGCTTCTGCATCGTTCCTCCTTCGAGATGCCTTCAACGAATTCACTTCGTCTACCAAACAATCTCGCGGCTTTCAGTCTGCGTTCGGTGCGGCCCGGTATTGTTCGTCGCTGACTTTTTCCATCCACCGGACGGTTTTACCGTCGAGCTGTTCCTGAATTGCAATATGAGTCATGCTCGTGGTTGCCGTGGCTCCATGCCAGTGCTTCACCCCTGGCGGAATCCAGATGACATCCCCTTTGCGGATTACCTGGGTAGGTCCGCCCGATTGCTGAATCCAGCCGGTCCCCGCCGTAACGATTAGGGTTTGGCCCAGTGGGTGGACGTGCCATGCCGTCCGGGTGCCTGGCTCGAAAGTCACATAGGCGCCCGACGCTCGCGACGGAGGGTTTGCCTGGAAAAGAGGTTGGACAAGTGCGGAGCCAGTGAAATGCTCGGCTGGAGCCCCGTAGGCAGGCTGCGAACCGTCTCGGGTGATGGTGATCGTCGAAGTCTGTGGGCTCTCATGTGTGATGCTAAGTGCCTGCGCACCGTTTCCAGCTTGTCTGCTGCTTATGACCTTAGCTAATACTTCGGAGGCATTTTCGGCCTGCCTCTTGCCGACTTTCGAAGCGATAACCGATAGCAGATTTCTCATCTGTGCTTCCGTCAGTCCTGTGTTAAACCCGACATTGAAATGAGACTGCAGCTGGAGATTGACGCCCTCAAGCGCGGCCAGGGCCGAGATCGTTGCGATCTCTCTGCTCTGGAAGTTCAGATTGTCGCGCTCAAAGATATCGCCGAAGAGATGTCCTTTCAAAAAGGCATCGATTTCTGGGCAGAAAGCTATGTATCGGGCTGTGGCCGGCCCGCCTATCAGCTTGGTCTGTATTTCTGTTCCCAGTTCGATGCTGCTCTTGTTGGCCGGAAAGGGGCTTGGTTTCTTGCCAACCACATCCTTAATACCTTTTTGTTCCCGTTCCGCCAGCACGTCCATGAAAGTAGTGATGCCGTTCAGGCTCCGCGGAAATCCTGCGTAGGCGTACATCTGCACGAGGATCTCCTTAATCTCATTGATCGTTAAGCCGGCGTCCAGACCCTCATTGAGGGCGGTCTTGAGTTGGCGTAAATCGCCGTTGGCGGTGAAGGCCGCAATGGTGACGATGTTTTCCTGTTTAGCGTTCAAGCCTTCAGTATTCATTGCCTTTGCCTCCGGAATCGTTGCGCTGTCTAAAATCAAAATACCAATGCTTGCGAAAATCACCGAGAGCGTTTTGATCATGTCATTGCCCCTTCTTTCAACAAGCAGCCAATTCAAGCGCATCGATACTTGCGGTCTCGTCCGTCGCCGCGCCGGCTCGCAAGGGGATGAATCTCACCGCTATGCCACCACGCGACACACCCAAAAACGATGCTTCAGTCCAAACCCTTCTCCGCCAGGTACTTCGAGAGCAGGTCCGCGATTTCGAGATTATTCAGATCCGAGAACGCGAAGTGCGTGTTTCCCCGGATTCCAATTTCGGGCAAATGCACGAGAGTGACATCGCCGCCATGGCGGTTCACCGCATCCTTCCAGAGCCGTGCCATCTTAAGACGGACTCGCCAGTTGTCCTGACCGGGGTTTGCCGCCGGCTGCTCCGGAATGTTGTCTCCGAAATACATCACGATCGGGATCTTCGTGAGCTGCATGAACTGAGATAGGGGTATAGCGATGCCCTCCAGTGTGCCGGTCAAACTCGGCATCGGCGGGGGCACTTCACCTTCGGGGAAAACGAACCCGCTCCCCGGTTCATAGGCGATGACGGCGCGCACATTTGGGCTCTTCATGGCGGCCAGCCAGCCCGGACCGCCTCCCTGGGAGTGGCTGACGAGGATGGCCGGCCCTACTTTGTTGAACAGCGCCGACACGGCATCCGAGATCACTTCCGCGTCGAACGGCCCGGTATTGGGCGTCACCGAGCGGAAGAACTGATTCAGCGCCTCCGGGTCGTGCGAGAATTGCGCCCCTGGAAAGTAGTTAGGCCAGATGCCGAAGCGAAACATGCCGAACCAAATCTGCTCGTCGGGTGTAGCCGGAATGGTGGTCGCGACGGTGCTGCGTCCGGCATTGCCACGTCGTGGCTGGTCGATCAGGTAGACGGCGAATCGGCGGCGCAGGAAGATATTCTGAAAGCCCTCACGTCCGTCCGGCGTGGTTTCCCATGTCTTTGAGAATTGTCCGGCGCCATGCAAGAACACGAGGGGAAGCCGGCGAGCATGCGGCGGAATCTGATAGAACACGTATGCATGATCGCCGTGCAGCGTCTCCCCCTCGGGGGTCGGCTTGTAGGGATTGAACGTACCGGGGTTGGTAATCACCGTTCCGCCGACGGCGAAACTGCCTTGCTCCTGAATTAGCAACGGCTCCGGCGCATCTCGTCCGCTCGAACCCACACATGATGAAATCATCGTGCTCACCAGAATAAACAACAGCGCCTTAAACCAGCCCAGGTACGTCGTGCTCATTGGGCCAGGCCCTCAATGCTACGGGGAAACGCCCCGCTATAGCGTTCGATATTCATGACCCTCCTCTTAATAACGGTGTGTGATGTTTCCGGCGGCGCCGTTCAAAGCGCTACCGTCGGCCCAAACGGCAAATGATCACGAGCAACTTTTGCCTTGCCATTCACCGTTGGCCATATGAGTTCTATCTGTCCAGCGATCTGGTGCGTATTTTTGCCAGCTCGAATTTTCCTCAGAGCGATTTTCCGTAGAATTGCGTCAGCTTTTCCACCGCCTGATTCACATACTTGGGCACCCAGTAGGTTTCGATATGGGTGGCCCCATCAATCAAGAACAGTTCCTTGTCTTTCGTGCCGGTGGCCTTGGCGAACGCATCCTTGGTCATGTACAGGCTGTCGGCCTTGCTGCCCGCGATCATCAGCAACGGCTGCTGGATCAGTTCGATCTGGTTGGTGGCGTCAAAGCGCATCAGGTCCAGCAGACTGCTCGTGGTGTACTTGAAGGTCGAGTTGGGGTGCGCATGCGTCTTCCAGTAGTACTCGTAACCCTGCCGATACAGGTCGAACGGCAATTTGGCGATCTGCTCATCGGTCAGATTGGCATCCCCCGAATAGAGCACTTCCCCGCCGGCCGCCTCCTGGGCGCGGGCCGCCGAAGCCTGCTGCAGGCGCTGCTGGATGGTGTCCCGTTGCGAATCGACATAGCCATTGCGGCGAACCCGTCCGGAGTTGAACATGCTTACAGTTGCGACGGACTTGAACCGCTTGTCGGTCTGCGCCGCGGCCAGCGAGTAGCCGCCGCCGCAGATGCCGAGCAGGCCCAGGCGCTTAGCGTCGACTCCGGCGTACTGGGTGATGAAGTCCGCCATGCCGTGAATGTCCTCGATGCGGTACGCGGGTTTGTCCACATTCCGCGGCAACCCTCCGCTAGCACCCTGGTACGCCGCATCCGCCGTGATCGTGATGTAGCCCTGTTCGGCCAATCGCTGCGCGTACAGGCCGGCCACCTGTTCTTTCACGCCGCCGTTCGGGTGCGCCACCACCAACGTCGGATAGGTTTTCTTCGGATCGTAGTTGGCAGGGGTATAGACGTTGGCGGCAATATCCAGGCCATTGAGCTTGTACGTGACCGGATGGATGTTGATCTTGCCCGGCTCGTTCTTGGTGATTGCGCCGTCGTAGACCAGAGTGAACGGGTTCTTCCGGTAGTCCGCCGCCCCAGCCTCGCCTGCCGACATACCGACCATACCCGCCATCAGTGTGGCGCCTAGAACTCTGCTCTTCATATGAATGCTCCTTGAGGTTAATAACTTGCGCCCCGGACGATGTTCCAGAGCTTTCCACTACTGCCGGCACTACCCCCGGCTCTCCACACTTCTTTGCCGCAGTTGGCGCACCTGCTCGCCGTAGATTTGTGTGACTGGATGATGAACAGGAAGGTGATGACGAGGGCCATCACCAGCATTAATGCCCCGGCGACGAACGACGCACCGATGCGGTGTGCGAGCAAGTCCTGGGCACCGAGCGTGCTGGATCCGGCGGCTGCGAATATGGCCACGAGAATCCCCAGCCCCAGAGAACCACCGAGCTGGTGGGCCGCATTGATCAAACCGGACGCGGCACCGGCGTCTTCGGAGGCGACCCCGGTGATGCCAGAAACGGTGAGAGGTGCAAGGGAGCTTCCCTGTCCGATTCCGATGAGGATCATCGGCAAAGCCACGCCCGTGAGGTAGGCCGTGTCGGCGGAGACCTGGCTCAGCCAAGCCATCCCGACCAACGACGCGGTGAGCCCAATAACGAGCACGTACCCATTGCCGAGACGATTTGTGAGTCTCGGCACTACAAGAGCCGCGGCGAAATTAGGAATCGTCGTTGGCAGGAAGGCGATGCCGGCCACAAAAGCGCTATAACCGAGAACGCGCTGGAGGAACTGGGTCGTGAAGAACCAGAAGCCGAACATGGCGCCCAGGAAAAGGATGCGGGCTGCATAGGCCGCAGCGCGCTCGCGACTGGCGAACAGGCGCAACGGCATGATCGGCTGCTCCACGCGCCACTCGTTGAGGACGAGAAACGCCATCAACAGGATGCCGGCGGCCACGGCCGAGACCGTGATCGGATCGCTCCAGCCCGCGCTCGCCGAGCGGACGATGCCGTACACCAATAGGCTCATCCCGAGAGTGGAGCTGAGGGCGCCGACGATGTCGAATCTCCCTGGGCGCCGCTCGGTCTCCCTGAGATAGCGAGGCGCCGCGAGCATCATGGCGAGCCCAATGGGCACGTTAATGAAGAACCCAACGCGCCAAGAAAGCCAGTCGGCAAAGAGGCCGCCCAGTACCAGACCGAGCGTAGCGCCGATTCCCGCGACGGCAGCGTAATAGGCAACGGCGCGCGTGCGCTCCGGCCCTTCCGGAAAATTGGTCGATAACAGGGCGAGAGTCGAGGGAGCGAGGATGGCGGCACCGACACCCTGTAAAGCGCGGGCGCCAAGCAGCCAGACGGCTGACGGCGCCAGACCGATCGCAAGTGATGCGACGGTGAAGATCGCCAGTCCGGTTGTGAACATTCGGCGCCGCCCCAGGATGTCGCCGGCGCGCGCGCCGAGTAGGAGCAGGCCGCCGAAGACGAGCGTATAGGAGGTCTGCACCCAAGAGAGCTCGGTGGCTGAAAAATTCAGCCCCTGTTGGATCTTCGTCAGGCCCGTGATAACGATGGAGATGTCGAGCACGATCATCAGGTAGCTAACAAGGATTATCGCGAGCACCGCTGTACGATTGGCGGCTGCAATTTTCATCGGTACGGACCTCGGACTGGTTTGATGCGGTCGCGTCGCGCAACCACTTGCGAAGGAAATCTAACAGGAGGACTCGCGTCTGATTAGATGGTAAAATGCGCAAAGACTGTTGAGTGAGATTCAACAATGGCGCGCGAGAACATTAGCGATCTGCTGGCCTTCCTCGCCGTGGCGCGCGAGCGAAGCTTTACCAAGGCCGCTGGGAGGCTTGGGGTATCTAAATCGGCCTTGAGCCACACGCTCCGTGAGTTCGAGACGAGGCTAGGTCTGCGATTGTTGACCCGAACCACGCGCAGCGTCTCGCCCACCGAAGCGGGCGAGCGCTTGCTCCAGAACATTGGCCCGCATATCTACGAAATCGATGCCCAGTTGGCAGCGTTAGGTGACCTTCGGGAAAGACCGGCTGGTACCTTCCGCATCACAACGGCTTGGCATGCCGCTGAATCGATACTTTGGCCGAAGTTAGCGAAATTCTTGGTGCACTATCCGGACATAAAGGTCCACATCATCATCGACTATGGTCTAACCGATATCGTTGCGCAGCGCTATGATGCCGGCGTGCGCCTCGGCGAACAGGTGGCGAAAGACATGATTGCTGTGCGTATCGGGCCAGACTTCCGCATGGCAGTCGTCGGCACCCGCGCCTATTTCGCCAAATACCCGCCGCCGAAACATCCTAAGGATCTGACAGACCACAACTGTATCAACTTGTGGTTGCCGACTTACGGTGGTCCGTTAGCCTGGGAATTCGAGAAGGGCAAGCGCGAGTTAAAAGTGCGCGTCGACGGTCAACTGGTCTTTAACAACGGCCCCCAAATAGTCAACGCGGCATTAGCAGGATACGGGCTGGCGTATATGCCCGAGGACATGGCGCAGCCACATCTCACCCGGGGACGCTTCAAACGCGTGCTTGAAGACTGGTGTCCCCCTTTTCCGGGTTACCACCTGTATTACCCGAATCGACGCCAATCTTCACGAGCGTTCGCTTTGCTGGTCGATGCGCTGCGCTACCGCAAGTGAGAGAGGCGACGCTCAGCTGAATAATAGCGTCCGCTTTTGGCCGAAGTTGCCCGTTCGCACGTCTAATTTCTCGATGACCGCTTTTGGATAGGCGAGCGATCCTCGCGCGGCGCGGCGTCATTGCCGTGTGCCAGATTTGTGCCAGCAAGTAGTCGAGCAGTACAGAGAAATTACCGCATCACCTCTTGCGCTAGAAATATTGAAGCGTCGCAAGTGTCTGATTCGGCAAAAAAGTGATTGGTACCGAGGGTCGGAATCGAACCGACACGGTGTCGCCACCACCAGATTTTGAGTCTGGCGCGTCTACCAGTTCCGCCACCCCGGCTTGAGACGCATCAGTATAACAATCTTGCCATCGTCCCCACAATGTGATGTTCTGTTCATGGCAAGGAGGATGAATCGGGATGCGCGTGATCGCGGGCGACATCGGCGGGACCAAGACACTGTTGCAAATCGCGGAATGCGCGGCGGGCCGATGCCGCGCCGTTCGCGAGCAGCGGTTCGACAGCGGGTCTTACGACAGCCTGTCGTCCATCGTCCGTGAATTCCTCAAGGAGGAAAAAAATAAAAACATCAAGGCCGCCTGTTTCGGAATCGCCGGACCGATCCGGGAAACGGCAAAGGGCCAAAGCGTCAAGGTCACCAACCTGCCCTGGGAGATTCACGGTCAGGAACTCAAACGCCGCTTCAAACTGCCCCGGCTTCGCCTCATCAACGATTTTCAGGCCGTTGGTTTCGGCATCGAGGCGCTTGGCAGGAAAGATCTGGTCGTGTTGCAAAAAGGCCGGCCGGTCAGGCACGGCCCGCGCGTCGTGATCGGCGCCGGCACCGGTCTCGGGCAGGGACTGCTGGCCTGGGATCGGGATCATTATGCGCCGATCGCCACCGAAGGCGGGCATGCGAATTTCGCTCCGACGAATGAATTGCAGATCGATCTTGCGCGCTACCTGCTGAAAACCGCCGGTCGAACTTCCTGGGAGCTGGTTCTTTCCGGCCATGGCTTGGTGCGGCTTTATGCCTTTCTCAAGGAGCGCGGCGAGTTTCCGGAAGCTCCGTCCTTATCCGCCGCCATGAAGAACGGCGACGCCGCCGCGGCCATTACGCGGGCGGCGCTGGAGCAGGACGATGCGCTCGCGAACCAGGCGCTGGATCTGTTCGTCGATATTTACGGCGCGCAGGCGGGCAATCTGGCGTTGACCGCGGGCGCCACGGGCGGAGTTTACGTTGCCGGCGGCATCGCGCCGAAGATCGTTTCCAGGTTGACCGACGACCGTTTCATGCGCGCGTTCCGCAACAAGGGCAAGATGTCGCCGTACGTGGCGGCGATTCCCGTGCAGGCGGTGATGAACGCGGGCGTGGGCTTGAGCGGGGCGGCGTTGGCGGCCAGCCGATTGCTGCATGGCTAGCGTCACGGCGATCGTTCCGGAGGAATGTTCCAGGCGCGCGGGCAAACAGAACCGAGAGGAGAACGACAATGGCATATCAGGAACCGGGCAGTGAACTGTCGGACAAGGTGCGCGACATGCACCGCGCGATCGAATCCCTGAAGGAGGAACTGGAGGCGGTCGACTGGTATAACCAGCGCGCGGATGTCTGCCATGACAAGGAGCTCAAGGCGATCCTTATCCACAACCGCGACGAGGAGAAGGAACACGCGTCCATGATCCTGGAGTGGATACGCCGGCAGGACCCCGTTCTGCAGAAGGAACTGAAAGACTACTTGTTTACCGACAAGCCGATTGCCCACGGCTGAACCGCGACGAGTCAGACGCGCGGGCCGTTCTGGAAGATACGGTAATCCATGTCCGGGAACAGGCTGTCCCGCGCCGCGACTTCGCGCAGGTAATTTTCATCGGCGCCGCCGGTTTCCGCCATCGTCGCCAGGCGATGGAAGCGGTGGATGTGCGTCTTGAAGCGGCGCACCGCGTAGTCGACGCTGGTGCCGGTCTTCATGATGAACGCCCAGTCGCTGGATTGCGCCAGCAGCAATTCGCGCGCGGCCTGATCGAGCGTCCAGCGCAGCTTCCCGTCCGCATCCGGGAAACGCCGCACCAGCCCGTTCATGCGCTCGGCGGCCGCGTGCAGGTGCGGGTAAATCCAGTCGTTGGCGCCGTTCAGCCACACCTCGTGGAAGCCGCCCGCGCCCCAGCTGCACTCGGGCGGCGCGACCGGCTGCAGATCGCCGAAACGATCCAGGTATTCACCCGGCGTGATCGCGGCGATGTCGTCCTGGTCGCAGGCGATCTTGCGCAGCAGGAAATCGATCCACTGCGGACCCTCGAACCACCAGTGTCCGAAAAGCTCGGCGTCGTACGGCGCGAGGATGATCGGCGGCCGGTCGAAGAACGTCGTCAGCCAGTTGACCTGCAACTGGCGGTTGAACATGAAGTGTCCGGCGTGCTCGGCGGCGCGCTCCGTGGCCCAGCCGGGATGATAGGGCTCCTTCCAGTCGCTCTTGCCGGTGATGCGGTGGTATTTCAGTCCGGTGAACGTGGCAATGCCGGCGTGATGCAGTTTGCGAATGTGCGGTTCGTGCACGTCGAAACCGGCGTCGCGGTAGAACTCGCGGTACACGTAATCGCCGGGATAACCTTCCTCGGCGGCCCATACCTGCTTGCTCGATTCGTAGTCGCGTCCGAACGCCGCCGGACCGCCGGGCGTGCGGATCGGACGGTGCACGCCGTACCTGGGGCGCGGCTCGGCGTTGAGCAGGCCGTGCGAATCGAGAATGAAATATTCGATGCCGAATTCGTCGAGCAGCCGGTCGACGCCCGGCTTGTAGCCGCATTCCGGCAGCCAGATGCCGCGCGGCCGGCGCCCCAGGATGCGCTGATGCGTGCGTACCGCCATCGAGAGCTGCGCGTACAGGCTTTCCTCGTTCACCGCCAGCAGCGGGAAATAACCGTGCGTCGCGCCGCAGGTAAGGATGTCGAGATGTCCCGCTTCCAGCAGCCGGCGGAACGCCGCGGTGACGTCGAGACGATCCTGTTCCACGAAACGCCGGCGCAGGCGCCGGTAGCGCTCGCGATAGAACAGCACCACCGGATGGAAATAGGCGTCGCCGCGCGTGCGGTGGACTTCTCCCTCCAGCGCCTCGATGCGTTCGTCGAGATAGCGCCGGTAGCGGTCGGCGAGCAGCGGATCGGTCATCATCGACAGCAGCGTCGGCGTGAGCGACATCGTCACGCGGAACGGCACGCCGTCGCGCACCAGTCCCTCGAAGACGTCGAGCAGCGGCAGGTAGGTTTCGGTCATGGCCTCGAAGAACCAGTCTTCTTCGAGGAAACGTTCGTGCTCCGGGTGGCGCACGAACGGCAGGTGCGCGTGCAACACCAGCGCGAGATAACCCTTGGGATTCACCGGAGAACCAATCAGCGACGCGCCTTGCCTCGCGGACGTTCGGAGGACGGAGCTTGCGCGATGCCCGGGCTGCTGAACGATCCCGCCCAGCCGAGGCGCGCGTCATGCGCGAAGCCGCCGGTGCGCAGATACATGGCGCGGAATTGCTCCTCGCTGACCCACCAGCGGCGGTCGGTTTGCCCGGAAGCGTAGAGGCTCGGGATGCGCGCGACGCCGCGGCGGATGGCGGTGACGAAATTCCCGCCCGGCGCGTAATAACCCAGTTGCAGGTAAACCGCGCCGATGTCCGTGGATTCGTCGAGGTGGAAATACCAGTGACCGTATTCCCGCGGCACGGCGACTTCCTCGATGATGTCGAATCGCTCGCCGGCGATCCGCCCCAGCCGCAGCTTGAGCGAGCGCGGCGGCGGGTTCATGTCAGCCGGTACGGCCCAGTATCCGTGCAGGACGCCGGGTTTTTGCGGCAACAGGCACAGCATCGGCTCGGCGGGCGACGGCAGGCGGTCGATGTCCTCGCCCAGGTCGGCGCCGCTGTCCGTCGGCGCCGTGTGACCCGGAAGAACCGTGGCGTATTTGGCATTTTCAACGCGCTCCTCGTCGCCGGTCGACATGAAGCGGTACGCCGGTCGTGACTCGGCCGCCGCCGGCGGAGGCGCGGCTTTTTCGATCTTGGTTGATTTGGTCGGCGCTTTTGCCTGTCGTCGCGTGCCGGCCGGTTTGGCGGCGGCACGGGTGGACGCCGGTCTGTCCGGAGCGGTTTTTTTCCCGGACGCGGTTTTTTTCGGTTTTTCCGGCTTGGGTGGCTTGGGTTCCGCGGCGCCGGCCAGCCGGCGATCGAGTTCGTCGCGGTTCAATCTGGAGTAGCCCTTGATGCCGCGCGAACGGGCCAGGGCGCGGAGTGACGCGAGGGTTTTGCTTGCCATGGGCTCACCCCTTTTTCTTGCAAGTGACGACAGAGCGAGGTCGAATAGTATCGACAGGACCGCCCTCATCCTTTCATTCCCGGAGGGAATTGTAAAGCCCCGGCGCTGTCAATTGTTTGAATGCCCCGGACGGGGTCGGCGCGTCAGCCGGGATTGTTGATTTCGGTCAAAGCCGGGTCCGTACCCGCCGCGCGATGATTTACATGACCGGCGCGCATCCTGAATCGGAGCGCCGCCGAATCGTCAATTCAAGGAGGAAGCATGAAAATCCAGAAAGTGCGTGAAATCGCCCGCAAACAGGGGATTAGCCCCGGCAAGGCCGAGAAAGTCGAGCTGATCAAAACGATACAGCGCGAGGAGGGCAATTTCGATTGTTTCGCCACGGCCCAGGACGGCGTGTGCGACCAGCAAGGATGTCTATGGCGTGAGGATTGTTTCGTCACGGCGAAGGCCAGTCACTCCTGACCGTGGAAGACGGCCATTGAGGGAGGTTCCATGTTTCTGAAGCACAACCCGAGCGGTGACATCGTCGAGGTGCTCGACCTCGAAGCCCTTTTCGATCCGTTCCGGATCGAAATCAAGGGCCGGTTCCACGCGGGGGAGGAAATGCCCGATCCCGCCGGATTCCGCAAATCCGAAATGGTGTTTCTTTCCGGCGAACGCCTGCCGCGTTGCTGGATCGATCCACGCTACCGCGAACGACGAATATGAATCGATGTGCCGATGGTTATTCAGATGTTGACGATGAACGATCGAGAAGGGGGAACAAATGACAATCCCGTTGCAGGTTACCTTGAAAGACATGCCGCAATCCGACGCCGTGGAAACGCGCATCCGTGAAAAAGTCGGAAAGCTCGGCCGTTTCTACGACCGCATCAACAGTTGCCGCGTGGTGGTGGAATCGCCGCAGCGTCACCGGCATCAGGGAAAACTTTACAGCGTGCGCATCGACCTGACCGTGCCCGGCGCGGAACTGGTGGCGAACCGGACCCAGGACGAGGATGTCTACGTCGCCATCCGCGACGCCTTCGTGGCCATCACGCGTCAGCTGGAGGATTTCGCGCGGCGTCAGCGCGGCGAGGTGAAGACGCACATGACCCCCGACGCTTGACGATGCGTTGACCCTCCGTCAGGCGGATTTCGGCGCGGCGCTCGAAGCGACAATCCCGGGGGTTGCCGCCGTATTCCAGGGAAATGGCGTCAGAGGATGCTTGCATGGACCTAGATGTCATCCAGAGAGTTTACCGGCGTTACGCCCAGGGTTATGACGTTTATTTCGGCGCGGTGCTCCAGCCCGGACGCAAGGCGATCATCGAGAAAATGCATTGTCGTCCCGGCGATCGCGTTCTCGAAGTCGGCGTGGGCACGGGCCTGTCGTTGCCGCTTTATCCGCCGACCGCGCGGGTGACGGGCATCGACGTATCGCGCGAAATGCTCGCGCGCGCCCACCTCCGCAAGAATCGCCTGCGCCTCGACCACGTGACGGCGCTGCGCGTGATGGACGCGGAGTCCATGCAATTCCCCGATGACAGCTTCGACAAGGTGGTGGCGATGTACGTCGTGTCGGTGGCGCCGCATCCGGCGCGTCTGGTGTCCGAGATGCGGCGTGTCTGCCGCCCCGGCGGCGAGCTGTTCATCGTGAATCATTTCCGGCACGCGAACCCGGTGGTGGGCAGCCTGGAACGGCTGGCGGCGCCGCTGTCGCGGCTGATGGGATTCCATCCGGATTTTTCCCTCGATAATTTTCTGCAGGAAACCTCGCTGGACGTGGCGGAACGGACGCCCGTCAACATGCTGGGATACTGGACGCTGCTGCGGGCGCGCAACGACAAAATCGCCGCGGGGCGCGGACCATCGCGGTTCGGCACGGCGTAAGCCATGCCGGCGGCGCGCGCGGGAAACCGGCGTTCGCGGTCTTACCCGCGAACCGTCGGCTTTCTCGGCGGCGTCCGTTTGTCGCGCATGGCCTGCCGGTAAAGCCGCAGATATTCGGTGGCGCTGTGGCGCCAGCTGTAATCCTGGCGCATGCCGGCGAGCATCATCCGTTTCCATGCCGGTTTCTTTTGTTGCAGAACCAGCGCGCGGTCGATGGCGGCGAGCATCGCGCTGGCGCGCGCTTCCTCGAACACGATGCCGGTGGCGCTGCCGGTTTTAAGGCGTGCTTTCGTGGCGTCCGCCACGGTGTCGGCCAGTCCGCCGACGCGACGCACGATCGGGATCGTGCCGTAACGCTGGCTGTAGAGCTGGTTCAGTCCGCACGGCTCGAACCGCGACGGCATGAGGAACATGTCCGCGCCGGCCTCGATCATGTGCGCCAGGCGTTCGTCGTAGCCGATGCGCACCGCCAGGCGCTTCGCGTAACGCGCCGCCTGGGCGCGCAGCGCCTCTTCGTAACCGGCTTCGCCGCTGCCGAGCAGCACGAGCTGGATCGGACGGTGCATCAACCCCGGCAGCGTTTCGAGCACCAGGTCGATGCCTTTCTGGTGCACGAGTCTTCCGACCATGCCGATCAGCGGCGTTCCGGATTGTTCCGGAAGTCCGAATTCGCGTTGCAGCGCGAGTTTGTTGGCGAGTTTGTCCTGCAACCGGCGCGACGAATATCCTTTCTCGAGAAACGGATCTCGCGCCGGATTCCATTCCTTGTCGTCGATGCCGTTCAGAATGCCGGTCAGGCGGCCGGCGCGGTGACGCAGCAGGCCGTCCAGGCCGCAGCCGAACTCGGGCGTCCGGATTTCACGCGCGTAATTGGGGCTGACGGTGGTCAGGCGGTCCGCGTACACGAGTCCGCCCTTGATGAAAGACATCCAGCCGTGGAATTCCAGCGCCTCGTGCGACCAGAGCGCGGCGGGCAGACCGAGCGCCTCGAAGGTTTCGCGCGGAAACAGGCCCTGGTAAGCGAGGTTGTGGATGGTGAAGACGGTGGCGGGACGGATTTTTTCCATCGCCAGCCACGCGGGTACGAGCCCGGTCTGCCAATCGTGACAATGCACGACGTCCGGCCGCCATTTCATGTTGGCGCGCCCGAGCGCGATCCGCACCGCCACGTCGGCGAACAGCGCGTAACGCATGGCGTTGTCCGGCCAGGGACGGCCGCCGGCGTCGAGATACGGATGGCCGCGCCGGTCGTAGGCCGGCGGATAGTCCACGAACCAGACGATCAGCCCCGTGCCGGGAAGCCGCGCTTCCAGAATCCGTACCGGCGCGCTCAGGTTTTCGATCGCGCAACGCGCCACGGTCTTGAGCTTGCCGGCGCGCGCCAGGGCGTCATGATAAGCCGGCAGCAGCAGGCGCACGTCGGCCCGCAACGATTGCAGCGCCGCCGGCAGGCTGCCGGCGACGTCGCCCAGCCCGCCGGTCTTGATCAGGGGGTGAGCTTCGCTCGCCACGAAAAGAATTTTCGGCACGTTCGATCCGCTGTCGAGAAAGGATTTTGCAAAAGTCGCTAGTGTATTTGATTTCGCGGGGTTGTGGTAAATTCCCGGATGCCGGCATCGTATTTTGTGCGCGTGCAGCGGATCAAAGGAGAGGTCGTCATGCATCGAAACCTGGCGGAGCGCCGCATTTCACGGCTCACGCACGATACCCTGGCGCTGATTCTCGCCGGCGGCCGCGGCTCGCGGCTCAAGCAGCTCACGCTGTGGCGCGCCAAGCCCGCGGTTCCGTTCGGCGGCAAGTTCCGCATCATCGATTTCCCGCTGTCGAACTGCATGAACTCCGGCATCCGCCGCGTCGGCGTGCTGACGCAGTACAAGGCCCATTCCCTGATCCGGCACATTCAGAAAGGCTGGGGTTTCCTGCGCGGCGAGCTGGGCGAGTTCGTGGAACTGCTGCCGGCGCAGCAGCGCATCGAGACCTCGTGGTACACCGGCACCGCGGACGCGGTGTACCAGAACCTCGACATTTTGCGCAACCACAACCCGAGTTACGTGCTGATTCTCGCCGGCGATCACGTTTACAAGATGGACTACGGCGCGATGCTGGGTCATCACGCCAGCAGCGGCGCCGACGTCACGGTCGCCTGCGTCGAGGTGCCGGTCGAGCGCGCGCGTGAATTCGGCGTGATGGCGGTGAACGAGGAGGGACGCGTCATTCGTTTCCAGGAAAAGCCGGAATCGCCCGCGTCGCTGCCGGGCCGGCCCGACATGACGCTGGCGTCGATGGGAATTTACGTGTTCAACACCGGGTTCCTGTACGAACAACTGATCCGCGACGCCGACACGCCGTACTCGCACCACGATTTCGGCAAGGACGTTATTCCTTCGATCATCGACAACTACCGCATCATGGCCTATCCCTACCGCGACCCCGCCAGCGGCAAGCAGCCATACTGGCGCGACGTGGGCACCGTCGACGCCTTCTGGGAGGCCAATATCGAGCTCGTGGGCGTCACTCCCGAGCTCAACCTCTATGACAATGTCTGGCCGATCTGGACCTACCAGGAGCAGTTGCCGCCGGCCAAGTTCGTGTTCGACGACGACGATCGTCGCGGCATGGCGGTGGATTCGATGGTGTCGGGAGGCTGCATCATTTCCGGCTCCAAGGTGCGGCGGTCGCTGCTGTTCTCGAACGTGGTCGTACATTCGTTCTGTGAAATCACCGACACCGTGATATTGCCCGACGTCGTCGTCAGCCGCCACTGCCGGTTGCAGCGCGCGCTCGTGGACAAGGGTTGCCGCATTCCCGACGGCATGGTCATCGGCGAAGACGCGGAGCAGGACGCCAGGCGGTTCCACGTCACGCCGGGCGGCGTGGTGCTGGTGACGCCGGAGATGCTCGGCCAGGAACTGCATCATGCCCGGTGACGTACGCCTGAAAGTGGTGCTGTGCTGGCACATGCACCAGCCGCAGTACCGCGACCTGCTGAGCGGAAGCTATCAGCTTCCCTGGGTTTATCTGCACGCGATCAAGGATTACGTGGACATGGCGGCGCATCTCGAGGCCGTGCCGCGGGCGCGCGCCGTGGTCAATTTCGCGCCGCTGCTGCTGGAGCAGATCGAGGACTACGCGCGCCAGGTCGAGGGCTTCCTGACCAACAGCCTCGCGATCCGCGATCCGCTGCTCGCGGCGCTGGTCAGCCCCACGCTGCCGCCGGCGGAAGAGGAACGGATGACGCTGATCAAGGCCTGCCTGCGCGCGAACGAAACGCGCATGATCGACCGCTATCCCGCGTACCGCAATCTCGCCGACGTGGCCGCCCTGCTCATGCCGCGCCCGGCGACGACGCACTACCTGAGCAACCAGTTTCTCGCCGACCTGCTGACGTGGTACCACCTCGCCTGGCTCGGCGAGACCGTGCGCCGCCACGACGCGCGCGTGCAGCGGCTGCTCGACAAGGGGTCCGGCTACACGCTGCACGACCGGCGCGAACTGCTGGCCGTGATCGGCGTACTGCTGTCGAACGTGATTTCCCGGTACCGCAAACTCGCCGAGCGCGGGCAGGTGGAGCTTTCGGTGACGCCGTACGCGCACCCGATCGTGCCGCTGCTGCTCGATTTCCAGTGCGCGCACGACGCCATGCCCGGCGCGCCGTTGCCGCTGCTGACGCAATATCCCGGCGGCGAGGAGCGCGCGCGCTGGCACATCCGCGAAGGCATCGAGACGTTCCGCCGGCATTTCGGTTTCGCGCCGGCGGGCTGCTGGCCGTCCGAGGGCGCCGTAAGCGCGGCGGCGCTGAAGCTGCTGGCGGAGGCGGGGTTTCGCTGGGCCGCGAGCGGCGAAAGCGTGCTGCGCAACAGCCTGATCAAATCCGGCCATGCCGATCACCACGTGAAGGAAGCCTGGTTGTATCGCCTTTACTCGATGAAGGACAGCGGCATCCACTGCTTCTTCCGCGACGACGGACTGTCGGACCTGATCGGTTTCAATTACGCCACCTGGCACGGCGACGACGCCGTGAACAATCTCGTGCACCATCTCGAGAATATCGCGCACTGCTGCCGCGCGCATCCGGAGCACGTGGTGTCGATCATCATGGACGGCGAAAACGCCTGGGAGCACTATCCGGAAAACGCGTATCATTTTCTGCATGCGCTGTATCGCCGGCTCTCGGAACATCCGAAGCTCGAATTGACCACTTTCGCGAGGTGTCTCGAAACCGTGCCGGCGAAATCCCTGCGCGTCCTCTCCGCCGGCTCGTGGGTGTACGGGACCCTGTCCACCTGGATCGGCGAGGCGGACAAGAACCGCGGCTGGGACATGCTCGGCGACGCCAAGCGCGCGTTCGACGCCGCCGCCGCGCGGCTCGGCCCGGAACAGCTCGACCGGGCGCGGCGCCAGCTCGCCGTGTGCGAGGGGTCGGACTGGTTCTGGTGGTTCGGCGGCGACAATCCGTCGGCCACGGTCGCCGATTTCGAGCGGCTGTACCGCCAGCACCTGACCAATCTCTATCAATTGATCGGAGCCGAGCCGCCGGAGTATCTCGCGCAGGTGTTCACGCGCGGCGGCGGGGCGCCGAAACACGGCGGCGCGATGCGCCCCGGCCAGATGTCCGCCGGATGATTCCCGCCGTGCTCGAACGGCGGCGCGCCGGGGTGTTGCTGCCGCTGTTTTCTCTCCCCGGCGGCGGCCTGGGCCAGGACGCGCTGCGTTTCGTCGATTTCCTCGCGCAGTGCGGGTTCGGCGTGTGGCAGATGCTGCCGCTCGGTCCGACGCACGGCGACGGCTCGCCTTATCACTGTCTCTCCGCGCACGCGGGCAATCCCGACTTCATCAGCCTCGACCGCCTGGCGCAGACCGGCTGGCTGCCGTCGCTGCCGCCGGTCGACGATGCCGAACGGCGCGGATTTCGCCGCCGTTGTTTCGAGACCGCGCGACGCCTGTTCGAGGAACGCGCGGACGACGCCGAACGCGGACGGTTCGCCGCCTTCGTGGCGGCCGAGGCGCGCTGGCTCGAGGACTACGCTCTGTTTCGCGCGCTGCGCTGGCGACTCAACGACGAGCCGTGGTGGCGCTGGCCGGTGGAACTGCGCGATCGCGATACCGACGCGCTCGCCCAGGCGCGCGCGAATCTCGCCGGCGAAATCGCGCTGGTGCGTTTCGAGCAGTACATGTTCGCGCACCAGTGGCGCGAGCTGAGGGATCACGCGCGGATGCGCGGCGTATTGCTTTTCGGCGACATGCCGATTTTCGTCGCGCACGACAGCGCCGATGTCTGGGCGCGGCGCGAATGCTTCAAGCTCGACGAAGCGGGCCAGCCGCTTGTGGTGGCCGGCGTGCCGCCGGATTATTTCTCGGCCACGGGGCAACGCTGGGGAAATCCGCTGTACCGCTGGGAGCGCATGCAGGCGGACGGGTTTCGCTGGTGGCTCGAGCGCATGACCACCGAGTTCCGGCGCTTCGATCTGCTGCGCGTGGATCACTTTCGCGGCTTCGAGGCCTGCTGGGAGATTCCGGCCGCCGAACAGACCGCCGTGCGCGGCCATTGGGTCAAGGCGGCGGGCGACGCGTTATTCGAGGCGATGAAAACGCATTTCGGCGTCCTGCCGCTGGCGGCCGAGGACCTCGGCGTGATCACGCCGGAGGTGTACGCGTTGCGCGACAAGTACGGTTTGCCCGGCATGAAAATCCTGCAATTCGCCTTCGACAGCGGCGCGGACAATCCGTACCTGCCGCACAATCACGAATCCGCCAGCGTGGTTTACACCGGCACGCACGACAACGACACCACGCTTGCCTGGTTCGAGAACCTCGCGGCGGAAACGCAACTGCGCGTCGTGGAATATCTCGGTTACCCGCACGAGCCGATGCCGTGGCCGTTGATCCGCGCCGCGCTGGCGTCGGTGTCGCGACTGGCGATCCTGCCGATGCAGGACCTGCTCGGACTCGGACGCGGACAGCGCACGAACACGCCGGGCACGACCGAAGGGAACTGGAGCTGGCGTTTTTCCTGGGAGCAGATTTCGCCGGGTCTTTGCGAGCGTCTGCGGCGAATGATGCGGATGTACGGGAGGGAAATCAGTTAAAAGTGAAAAGTTAGCAGGGTGTTGATAAACGGTTCGTCACACCGGCGAAAGCCGGTGTCCAGAATATTAGAACCCATGAAATCAGTAATATGCTGGATTCCGGCTTCCGCCGGAATGACAGGTTCTGATGTTTTTCAGACTTTATCAACACCCTGTTAGGGCTCAGAGGCTTTCCATTTTTCACTTTGCACTCTTAACTTTTCACTGATTTTACAGCCAGATCATGTATCCCGACTCGAAGCGGTGCGACAGGGCCGGATGGAACGGGAACATGCGTATCTTGTAGTACTGCAGGCCCGGCAGCCGCGGGTAGAGATCGAGCTTGAACAGCGTCTCGCCCGATTCGTTCTGCGATTCCACGGCGAAGACGTGGCTGTCGAGGCGGATGAACTCGCCGCTGTCGGCTTCGTGCCCCACGAGGCATTCGACCAGGACGTCCTCCGGATGCAGGTTGCCGAGGCGCGCGGCCACGCGCAGCGAGAATATCTGGCCGGCGCGGATTTCCGATGGTCCGCCGTCAAGGCGTCGCAGGCCGACGCTCGACCAGCTCTGGTCGAGGCGCTTGCGCCACTCGGCGACTTCCCGCGCGCGTGCGTGGTTGTTGCCCATCATCATGAGGCGCTGGCGTTTCGCGGGCGCGTAATATTTTCGCACGTAGTCCATGACCATGCGCTGGGCGTTGAATCGCGGAATCAGCGATTTCATGGAACTCTTCGATTTTTTGACCCAGCCGTCCGAGTAGCCGTGACCGTTGCGCGCGTAGTAGAGCGGAATCACCTGTTTTTCGAGGATGTCGAGCAGTTCCTGCGCTTCCTCGCGGTCGCGGTAGACGCTGTCGTACTGCGGACCGTGCGGCGTGATCGCCCAGCCGTTGTCGCCGTTGTAGCCCTCGCCCCACCAGCCGTCGAGCACGCTCAGGTTGATCACGCCGTTGATGCCGGCCTTCTCGCCCGAGGTGCCGCTCGCTTCCAGCGGATATTCCGGCGTGTTCAGCCACACGTCGACGCTGGTCACGAGCTTGCGCGCCAGCGCCATGTCGTAGCCTTCGAGCAGGATGATCTTGCCCTCGAACTCCGAGCGGCGCGAATATTCGTGGATCACCTGGATCAGGTGCTGCGCCGGCAGGTCGTGCGGATGCGCCTTGCCGGCGACGATCAGCAGCACGCGGCGCTTCGGGTCGTTGAACAGCCGCGCCAGCCGCGCCGGATCGGAGAACAGCAGCGTGGCGCGCTTGTAGGTCGCGAAGCGGCGCGCGAAGCCGAGCGTCAGCACGTCGGCGTCCTGCGGCCGGAGGTACTGCGTATAGCGCTCGATCAGCGCCTCGCTGGTGACGTTGCGGTGATGCTGCAGGATCACGCGGCGCCGGACTTCATCGAGCATTTCCGACTTCAGCGACTGGCGCAGGCTCCAGAAGCTGTGATCGGGTATTTCGTCGATGTGTTTCCAGAATTCATCGCTGAGCAGTTCGTTGCGCCAGCCGCTGCCGAAGCGCATGTCGAACAGGTTGGTCCATTCGCGCGCCAGGAACGTCGGCACGTGCACGCCGTTGGTGATGTGTCCCATCGGATTTTCCTCCGGCGGGATCTGCGGCCAGACGAAAGCGGCCATGCGCGAGGCCACCTCGCCGTGGATGCGCGACACGCCGTTGCGGAATCGCGAGCCGCGCAGCGCGAGCGCGGTCTGGTTGAATCCGCCCTGGCTGCTCGGGCTCGATCCGAGGCCGAGGAACTGGCTCATGTCGATGCCGAGCTGTTTCGCGAAATCGGAGAAGTAGGTCGCCATCATGTGATGGTCGAAAATGTCGTGACCGGCCGGCACCGGCGTGTGGGTCGTGAAGATGGTGTTGGCGGCGACGAACTCGAAGGCGCTGTCGAAGTCCAGGCCCTGGGCGACGCGCTCGCGGCAGCGCTCGATCACCATGAACGCGGCGTGCCCTTCGTTGATGTGCCACACCGTCGGCTCGAGCCCCACGGCGTGCAGCGCGCGCACGCCGCCGATGCCGAGCACGATCTCCTGCTGGATGCGCGTGTTGTTGTCGCCGCCGTAGAGCTGGTGGGTGATGCGGCGGTCGGCCTCGGCGTTTTCCGGCAGATCGCTGTCCAGCAGATACAGGGCGATATGACCCGCCTTGGCCTTCCACACCTTGAGCATGACGCTCCGGCCGGGCAGGTCGACCTGCACGTGGATTTCCTGGCCGTCGGCGCCGGTGGCCGGCTGGATCGGCAGGTCGCCGAAGTGCTTCGGCGTGTAATGCGCCACCTGGTTGCCGCGCGCGTCGATCGTCTGGGTGAAATAGCCCTGGCGGTACAGCATGCCGACCGCGACGAAGGGGATGTTCAGGTCGCTGGCCGCCTTGCAGTGGTCGCCGGCGAGAATGCCGAGACCGCCCGAGTAGATCTGGAAGCTTTCATGGAAGCCGAACTCGGCGCAGAAGTAGGCGACCAGGTCCTCGTTCGGATCGAGATGCTGGAGAATGTCGGCCTGGGCGCGCTCCTGATTATAGGTGTCGTAGCCCGACAGCACGCGGTTGTAATCCTCCATGAACACCCGGTCTTCGGCGGCCTCGTTCAGCCGCTTTTGCGCCACCCGGCGCAGGAATACCTTGGGGTTGTGGCCGCAGGTCTCCCACAGCTCGCGGTCGAGGCGGAAGAACAGTCCGCGCACTTCGCGGTCCCAGCTGTACAGCAGGTCGTTGGCCAGTTCCTGGAGGCGCTTCAGGCGCGCCGGGATGACGGGCTGGACTTCGAGCGAGTAACGTGTGCCGGGCATGATTTTTTTCCGATCCGAGGCTATCTCTGGCTACATAGTATAGTATGCCGGCCGTTCAGGGCGGCTCCGCGCCGTTCGCGGTAAATGGCCAGGGCATGCGTAAATCCGATTTTCATTATTCCCTTCCCCCGGAACTGATCGCGCAATATCCGGCATCGCCGCGCAGCGCCAGCCGTTTGCTGGCGCTCGACGGGGCGAACGGCGACTTGCGCGACCTGCGTTTCACCGATCTGCCCGCGCTGTTGCGGGCCGGCGATCTGCTGGTGTTCAACGACACGCGCGTGATTCCCGCGCGCCTGTTCGGCCGGAAGGACAGCGGCGGGCGCATCGAAGTTCTGGTCGAGCGTATTCTGGATGCTCATCGTGTGCTGGCCCAAGTGCGCGCGAGTAAACCGCCGAAGCCGGAACAAAAACTGTCTCTGGAAGGGGATGTTACCATGACCGTGCAGCGGCGCGAGGGTGAATTTTACGTTCTGACATTTGATCCGGACGAGCCGGTGACGGAAATTCTCGAACGCATCGGTCATGTTCCGCTGCCGCCCTACATCGATCGCGCGGACAATGACGCCGATGGCGAACGTTATCAAACGGTGTACGCGCACCATCCTGGTGCAGTGGCGGCGCCGACCGCCGGTTTGCATTTCGACGATGCCATGCTCGCGCTGCTCAAGCAAAAAGGCGTGGAATGCGCTTTTATCACTCTGCATGTCGGCGCCGGCACGTTTCAGCCGATCCGCGCCGACGACGTCCGTGAGCATCGCATGCACGCGGAATACCTCAGCGTGCCGGCCGCGACCTGCGACGGGATTCTGGAGGCAAAGAAGGAGGGGCGGCGCGTCGTGGCCGTGGGCACCACCGTGGTGCGCGCACTCGAAACCGCCGCACGAAACGGGAGCATCGCGCCTTACGACGGCGAGACGGACATTTTCATCCATCCGGGTTACCGCTTCCGGGTCGTGGACGCACTGCTGACCAATTTTCACCTGCCGGAATCGACGCTGCTGATGCTGGTGTGCGCCTTCGGCGGCACGGAAAATGTGCTCAATGCCTACCACCACGCGGTGGAGCAAGAGTACCGCTTCTACAGTTACGGGGACGCGATGTTCGTCACGCGCCAGGGAAGTCCTGAAGAATTTCCCATTCGTGCTGAGCTTGTCGAAGCATGAACGGGAAACCCGTTGCTTACGCTCGAATCCGTTCCCGTTCGACAGGCCTGTCCTGAGCGAGCCGTTCGGTCTTCGACAAGCTCAGACCGAACGGAGAGTCGAAGGGCTCAGGGCGAACGGATTCGAGTCGAGACGTAGGGTGGGCATTGCCCACCATCGGACGGAAACGGAGTTACTGGCGGTGGGCGATACCCGTCCTGTCAATATGGCGGGTGCGTCTCCGCACCAGCGCGAGAAAAGCGAGAAACATCGAGACCACGATCCAGTCGCCGTTGTCTGTCAACTGTGGTTGCGTGCCGGCAATCGAGCACCCCGCCGAGTTTGACGAACTGGTTGCGATGTCTGTCACCAGTACTGGGGCACCGGTGTGGGTGATGCTATTGTTATTCATGGCGAAATCGTCATCGCCGCGTAGACCCTTGACAAAGTGCAGCAGAATCTTGTTGCCGACGAATTCAGCACCTGTTCCCGTTGAAGCGTCGTACGAGAAGTCATACCAGTGCGGCGTCCGATTATCAGGTGTGGGACCGTAGGCGTAATAGCCGTTCACGCCAGCGTTGGCGCCGTGGTACAACGTGACAACGCGATTTGCTGGACCCGTCGTCCAGGT
>DAIDLH010000046.1 GCA_027449605.1 Candidatus Muproteobacteria bacterium
ATTCTTGTGCGCCCCGGGCGGGAACAGGGCGGGGTAAGGGGAAACAAAAAAGCAACTCGACGAATCATGGCGTTATACATTAACCACGGATGTATCACCCTCACCCCCGCCCTCTCCCATCAAGGGAGAGGGAGTTCTGCAGTGCCTCCCTCTAGGCATCCATCAGCAGGCCCTGAATATCGACCTGGACCGGCCGGGGGCTGCCGTCGCCGCGGATGAGGGTCTGCAGGTCCTTCAGGGCGGCGTTGAAATCGTCGTTCACCACCACGTGGTCGAACTCCCGGTAGTGGCTCATCTCCGACACCGCCTCGCGCATGCGCCGCTCGATGACCTCGCGCGAATCCTGGCCGCGACCGGTCAGGCGCTCCTCCAGCGCCGCGCGCGACGGCGGCAGGATGAAAACGCTCACCGACTCCGGCATCTTTTCCTTGATGGCGCGCGCGCCCTGCCAGTCGATGTCGAGAATGATGTTCTTGCCCTGGCGCAACAGGTTCTCGGTCGCGGCGCGCGAGGTGCCGTAGGAATTGCCGAAAACCTTGGCGTGTTCCAGAAACCGGTCGGCCGCCACCATCTCGTCGAACTGCGCCTGGCTCACGAAATAATAATGCACGCCGTGCTGCTCGCCGGGGCGCGGCGCACGCGTGGTGTGCGACACCGAGAACGCCAGGTCCGGCATGCGCGCCACCAGTTCCTTGGCGAGGCTGGTCTTGCCGGTGCCGGAGGCGGCGGAGAAAATAAAAAGCTTGCCCTTGTTCATATGTTCTTAATCACCAAGACACCTGGAAAGAAAAAATTGGGACAGGATTCACAGGATTAAAAAGCACGATTAACAGGATTTTTTAAACTCTAAAATCTTTAATCCTGTTAATTCTGTCTATTTGTTTTTTGTCAGAAATTCTTATTCGATGTTCTGCACCTGTTCGCGCATCTGCTCGATCAGCACCTTGAGCTCGACCGCGACGTTGGTCAGGCGCGTGTCGGTGGATTTGGAGGAAAGCGTATTCGCCTCGCGGTTGAGTTCCTGCATCAGGAAGTCGAGGCGCCGGCCGGCCGGGCCGGGCTGGGCGAACACGTGGCGGATTTCGGCGAAGTGCGCCGTGAGCCGGTCGATCTCCTCGGCGACATCGGACTTCTGCGCGAACAGCACGATCTCCTGTTCGAGGCGCGCCGGGTCGAGCTGCTGTTTGATTTCCTTCAGTCGCGCCTCCAGGCGCTCGCGAAACAGGCGCGCCGCTTCCGGGATCAATTCCTTCGCCTTCGCCACCTGCTGCTCCATGGCCTGCAACCGTTGCAACATGAACTCCTGCAAACGCGCGCCCTCGCGAACCCGCGTCGCCACCAGCTCGTCGAGCGTGGCGTTGAGCGCTTCGAGCGCCGCGGCGCCGAGGCTGTCGAGGTCGAGCGGCGCGGCCTTGAGCACGCCCGGCCAGCGCAGGATGTCGATGGCGCGCAGCGAGGTGACATCCGGCGTATGGCTGCGCAGACGGTCGGCGGCCGCCAGCAGGCGCTGCACCTGGTCCTCGTTGGTTTCGATCGCGCCCGCCGCCGCCTCGCCCGGCTGGAAGCGCAGCGTGCCGTCCAGCTTGCCGCGCGCCAGGCGCGCGTTGATCATCTCGCGCACGCGCGGTTCGAGCGCGCGCAGTTCTTCCGGCAGGCGCAGGGCGATCTCGAGGTAGCGGTGGTTGACCGAACGCAGTTCCCAGGTCAGCGCGCCCCACGGCGTGACGGCCTCGCGGCGGGCGAAGGCGGTCATGCTGGCGGTCGGGGACGGGGATTTGGCGCGGTTCATGGGCTGCGCGGATGGTAAACCGCGGGTTTGCCGGGAGCAAATCCGGGCGGCGGAAACCGCCGCCCCGGCACGCGGTTTCGGCCATATATACTCAGAGATGGCAATGCCGCGCGCGGACCGAACCCGCCGGCCAACACGAACCGGATGTCATGACCAGCACCGACGCCCTGCCCCCGGGTTACCAGCTGCACCAGTACCGCATCTCCAAGACGCTTGGCGGTGGCGGCTTCAGCATTGTCTATCTGGCGCGCGACACCCGCACCGAACAGCTGGTGGTGATCAAGGAATACATCCCCGGCCAGCAGGCGACGCGGCGCGACGGCGAGACCGTCGAGAGCCTGTCGGCCGAAACCGCGCCGACCTTCAACACCGGCATGAAGCGCTTCCTCGACGAAGCCAACGCGCTCGCCCGGATCAACCATCCGAACATCGTGCGCGTCATCGACTTCTTCCGCGAGAACAATACCGTGTACATGGTGATGAACTACGAGCAGGGCAAGGATCTGCGCTGGTACATCAAGCGCCACGACGGGCGCCTGAGCGAAAAATTCATCCGCACCGTGTTTCCGCAACTGCTCGAAGGCCTGCGCGAGCTGCACGGCCAGCGCCTGCTGCATCTCGACATCAAGCCGGCGAACGTCTATCTGCGCCCGGGCGGCTCGCCGCTGCTGCTCGACTTCGGCGCGGCGCAGTCGCAATACGTGGACGAGCGCGGCCCGACCCCGCACACGCTGACGCGCGGCTTCGCGCCGATCGAGCAGCACACGCGCGGGCACATCGGCCCGTGGACCGATCTCTACGCCCTCGGCGCCACCATGTACGCCTGCTTGTGCGGCAAGGCGCCGCCGCCGGCGATCAAGCGCGCCGAGAAGGACAAATACAAGCCGGCCGTGCGCCAGTTCGCGCGGCGCTATTCGCGTCAGTTGCTCGAAGCCGTGGACTGGTGCCTGCAGATGGACCAGCTGCAGCGCCCGCAGAAGGTGGACGACCTGCTCGATTTCATGAAGCGGGAACCGGCGGTGGCGCCGGAATCGGCGGCGGAATCCTTCCTCGATCGCCTGACGCGGAAATTCCTGCGCGGGCAAAATTGACGCGATGAAATACTCGATCACCCAATTCACGCTGCGCGGCGCGCGGCGCGCCAACGAGGACCGGATCGGCTACGCCGAGCGCGACAACGCCGTGCTCATGGCCGTGGCCGACGGCCTCGGCGGGCACCGCGGCGGCGACGTCGCCGCGGAAATCCTGGTGCAGACGCTGCTGCATTCGTTCCAGACGCTGCGCCACCCGCTGGTGCAGCGCCCGTCGGTGTTCCTCGCGCTCGGCATTCTCCAGGCGCACCACGCCATCGTCGCGCGCGGCCAGTCGAGCCAGCCGCCGATCGAACCGCGCACCACCTGCGTCGCGTGCCTGGTGCAGAACGGCTACGCCTACTGGGCGCACGTCGGCGACAGCCGCCTATACCTGTTCCGCCAGAACCGCTTCCTGCTGCGCACCCAGGACCACACCACCATCGAGGAACTGCACCAGGGCGGGCTGCTGACCGAAAAGGAAATGCTCGAGCATCCGCAGAAGAGCCACCTGCTCAACTGCCTCGGCGCCGCCACCACGCCCACCATCAGCATGAGCGAAGAAACGCTGCTGCAACCCGGCGACGTGCTGCTCGCCTGCACCGACGGCCTGTGGGAAGCGCTCGATCCCGAGGAGATCGAGCGTTACATGCAGGCCAAGGCGCTGGACGAGGCGGTCGAGGAAATGCTGTATGCGGCGGTGCGAAAAAAACGCCACGGCTGCGACAACGTCAGCGCCGTGTGCCTGCGCTGGGAGGACGCGATCACCAAGAATCCGCCGCTGCAAGGCAACGCCGCGGCGCAGATCAGCGAGGCGATGCTGCGCGACGAGGCGCGGCATCATCTGCCGCACGTGACCAAGCTGCCGCCGCGAAAATCCAGCGCGCCCGCGGAAGCCGATGACGACGACCGCAAGAAACCGCTCGAAAGCCGCATCCAGGAGATCGAGGACTTCCTCAAGAAGTTCGAGCCCAAGGTCTGAACCTGCTAAACTCCGCCGCGTCTTTCCTCTCCCGATGCGGATAAGCCATGCGACCCAGCGGACGTAAACCCGACCAGTTACGCGACATCCGCATCACGCGGAATTACACCAAGCACGCCGAAGGCTCGGTGCTGATCGAGTTCGGCGAGACGCGCGTGATCTGCAACGTCAGCGTCGACGAAAAGGTGCCGAACTTCCTCAAGGGCAAGGGCCAGGGCTGGGTCACGGCCGAATACGGCATGCTGCCGCGCTCGACCGGCAACCGCATGAACCGCGAAGCCGCCGCGGGCAAGCAGGGCGGGCGCACCATGGAAATCCAGCGCCTGATCGGGCGCGCGCTGCGCGCGGCGGTGAACATGAAACAACTGGGCGAGCGCACCTTCACCGTGGACTGCGACGTGATCCAGGCCGACGGCGGCACGCGCACCGCGTCGATCACCGGCGGTTGCGTGGCGCTGGTGGACGCCATCAGCCACGTGCGCAAACGCGGATTGATTACCAATGATCCCCTGCAACATCTGGTCGCTTCCGTCTCCACCGGCATTTTCGGCGGCGAGGCGGTGCTGGACCTCGATTACGCCGAGGACTCCAACGCCGGCACCGACATGAATTTCGTAATGGACGACGCCGGCGGTTTCATCGAAATCCAGGGCACGGCCGAGAGCAAGACTTTCACGCTCGACGAAATGCTGGCGATGACCAGGCTCGCCCAGGCCGGCATCAAGGAACTGATCGCGCAGCAGAAGAAAGTGTTGGGGAATTAAAATGTAGGGTGCGCCCTGCGCACCGATCGACAAAAATGGTGCGTGGGACGCACCCTACGTCAAATATTCGCAGCGTCATCAGCTTTAATCTTGTTAATTCCGTGAAATTTTCTATTTCACAATGACAAAAAATATCGTTCTGGCGAGCAGCAATCCCGGCAAGGTACGCGAGATCAACCAGATGCTCGCCGGCCTGCATCTCTCCGTCGTGCCGCAATCCGACTTCAAGGTGATGGATGCGGAAGAAACCGGCCTTACCTTCGTCGAAAACGCGCTGCTGAAAGCGCGCAACGCCGCGCGCCACACCGGCCTGCCCGCGGTCGCCGACGATTCCGGCATCGAGGTGGATTATCTCAACGGCGCACCCGGCATCTACTCGGCGCGCTACGCCGGCAAGGGCGCGAGCGACGAGCAGAACCTGCGCAAACTCCTCGACGACCTCATGGGCGTGCCGGAAGCCGACCGCATCGCGCGTTTCCAGTGCCTGATGGTGTACCTGCGCCACGAGTTCGATCCGACGCCCATCATCTGCCAGGGAACCTGGGAGGGAAGAATTTTATTGGAGCCGCGTGGTGCGAATGGTTTCGGCTACGATCCGATATTCTTCGTGCCGACGCACAACTGTTCATCGGCCGAGCTGCCACCGGAGGTGAAAAACAAATTGAGCCATCGGGGGCAGGCGCTGAGATTATTGGTCGCGGAGCTGGGGCATACGCATCTCTAAAATAACTCCCTCTCCCTTTCAGGGAGAGGGCTGGGGTGAGGGGAAAATTAAATGTAGGGCGGGTTAGGCGTTTTTTGCCGTAACCCGCCGAATGATCTTCATTTGTGTCGGCTTCGCCGACGATGAAAAGCTAATTGCGGGTGGCTCCGCCCCTGCACCCTGGGTG
>DAIDLH010000047.1 GCA_027449605.1 Candidatus Muproteobacteria bacterium
CAATCAAGGCAGCCTCGGAGTACATGGCCGGCCTGCACTGACGGTCACTCCGATCCCGTTTCTCTCGGCTGAATTACCGCGCGGCAGAGTCCTCTCTGCCGCGCGGCGGCATGTGCCGGCCTTCGCCCACCCCGGGCCACCCCGACTGACGTAATCCGTCCATGACGACGCGATGAAATCCGACTTCATTTCAAACAGTTAGCTCCGACCCTCCTGTGGCATGAGTATTGCTCCTCTAGCGGGTGAGAAACACGGAATCGTGTAACGGCAGTCACGGGATTCCAGGGCAGCCCGAAAGGGCGAAAAAGGAGCGGACCATGTTGAGCCACATCGTCAATCTGGTGAGTGATTACGAACACATGCACGGCAACCGGCCGAACGTCGTGTACATGAACGAAACCCATTACGGTTACCTGCGCGAGGAACTGCCGGGCGTGCGTGACCATGACAACCTGGTCGCCATCCTCGGCGTCGACATCGCGCTCAGCGACGAGGCGATCCGTCCGCAGGTGGCCACGGTCCGGTTCGCTTCCGAGAATATCCTGGTGAGCTGACGAACAAATTTATGTGCGGGGTGCACATGCGGGCCGGACCACCGGCCCGTTTATTTTTATAAGGTCCTGAAAACCCGCTCCGCCTTGTCCAGTGTCGCCGCGATGTCGGCGTCGGTATGCGCCGCCGAAACGAAGCCGGCCTCGAACGCCGACGGCGCCAGATAAACCCCCTCGCGCAGCATCCCGTGAAAGAACTTCCTGAAGCGCTCGACGTCGCAGGCCATGACCTGCGCGAAGCTTGTCACCACCGTTTCGCGGGTGAAGAAAATGCCGAACATGCCACCGACGGATTGGGTAGCCAGGGGCACATTGGCGCGCTTGGCCCGTTCCGCCAGCCCCTGCGCCAGCTTTGACGTCTTCGCCGAAAGCGCCTCGAAAAAGCCCGGGCGCGAGATTTCCCTGAGGGTCGCCAGCCCCGCCGCCAGCGACACTGGATTGCCGGAAAGCGTCCCGGCCTGGTACACCGGCCCCTCCGGGGCGATGCGGCCCATGATGTCGGCGCGTCCGCCGAAGGCCCAGACCGGCAGCCCGCCGCCGATGACCTTGCCGAGCGTGGTCAGGTCGGGTTTGATGCCGTAGTGCCCCTGCGCCCCGCCGAGCGCCACGCGAAAGCCGGTCATGACTTCGTCGAAAATCAGCACTGCGCCATGCTGCGTGCACAGTTCGCGCAGGCCCTCGAGAAAACCCTTCACCGGCGGCACGCAGTTCATGTTGCCCGCGACCGGCTCAACGATCACGCAGGCGATCTCCCGGCCGAGCTTGCCGAAAATGTCGCGCACCTGATCGAGGTTGTTGTATTCGAGCGTGAGCGTGTGGCTGGCGAGGTCCGCCGGCACGCCGGGCGAAGTCGGCACGCCGAGCGTGAGCGCGCCGGAGCCGGCTTTGACCAGCAGCGAATCGGCGTGGCCGTGATAGCAGCCCTCGAACTTGAGAATTTTGTCGCGTCCGGTGAAGCCGCGCGCCAGCCGGATCGCGCTCATCGTGGCTTCGGTGCCGGAGCTGACCATGCGCACCTTTTCGATCGAGGGCACGAGCCGGCAGATCAGTTCGGCCATTTCGATCTCGATGCCGGTCGGCGCGCCGAAGCCCAGTCCTTTTTCCGCGGTTTCCTTCACCGCCGCGATCACTTGCGGATGCGCGTGGCCGAGGATCATCGGTCCCCAGGAGCCGACGTAATCGATGTACCGGTTTCCGTCCTCGTCCCACAGGTACGCGCCGAGCCCGCGCGCGAAAAACACCGGATCGCCGCCCACGCCCTTGAACGCGCGCACCGGGGAATTCACGCCGCCGGGAATGTGCCGGCGCGCTCGCGCAAACAACTCGGCCGAATGTGTCGTCGAATATTTCGAAGTCATGAATGATTCTTGTCCTGGCTGAAAAGTTTCGCGTAACGCCCGGCGGCCGCGCGAACATCCGCCTGGCCGAACACGCCTTCGATCACCGCCAGCGCATCGGCTCCGGCGGCGACAAGATGGGCGCCATTTTCCGGGGTGATGCCGCCGATGGCAACCACGGGTATGCGCAGCTTCTGTTTCGCTTCGCACAGCAGTTCGAGGCCGGCGCGCGCCGCCTGCGGCTTGGTGCGCGAGGGAAAGAAACTGCCGAAGGCGACATAGTCCGCACCTTCGTTTTGCGCCTGAACGGCGCGCGTCAGTTCGTTGTAACAGGACACGCCGATGATCGCTTGCGGTCCGAGCTGTGCCCGGGCCTGGGCCGGGGAAACGTCCTCCCGTCCCAGATGCACGCCGGCCGCCTGCACCAGTTTCGCCAGTTCGACATCGTCATTGACGATGAACAGGGCGTCGTGTTTTCGGCACAGGAGAGCGAGTTCGCCGGCTTGCCGCGCACGGTCCGCGGCGCCGTGTTTTTTGTCGCGGTATTGAACGATGCGCGCGCCGCCGGCGATCGCCTCGGCCACGGCCGGCAGCAGGCGCGCGTCGTCGAGATATTGGGTGTCGGCGATGGCGTACAGTCCGGCGACATGCAAGCGATTGACCATTTTTTGACCAGTAAAATGCGTCTGGCGTAGTATGCCAGCTTACCGGACGGTACAGAAACCGAAGGGAGAGCGATTCCATGACTTACCAGGGAAGCTGCCACTGCGGGCAGATCGCCTTCGAAGTCGAAGGCGATCTTGAAAAAATCACGGAGTGCAATTGCTCGATTTGCAGCAAGCGCGGCTCGCTGCACTGGTTCGTGCCGCGCGAGAATTTTCGCCTGCTCACGTCCGAGCAGGACCTGGCCACCTACACCTTCAACCAGCACAAGATCAAGCACCGCTTCTGCCCACGGTGCGGCTGCGCCCCGTTTGGCGAAGGCACCGCCCCGACGGGCAACCCCATGGTCGCGATCAACGCGCGCTGTCTGGATGACGTCGATCTGTCCGTGCTGAAGGTGGGGCACTTCGACGGTCGCAGTCTTTAGGTGTCTTCGCTCTCCGGTTCGTCCATCTCCCACGCCCAATAGAGCCGGTTCGGCAGATGCTGGCCCATGCCGGTGCGGAAACCGTGTTTCAGGGTTTCCCAGGTGTATTGCAGCGCCTCGGCCACGGCGTTGACCGGGTCGAGGCCGTGCGCGAACGAGGCGGCGCAGGCCGAGGCGAGCGTGCAGCCCGAGCCGTGATAGCTGCCGGGCAGGCGCTCGAACACGAAAGTCTCGAGCAGGCGCATGTTGCCGTACAGCCGGTGGATCACCTCCGGGGTGTTCTCGTGCGTGCCGGTGATGAGCACGAACTCGCTGCCGAGCGACATCAGTTCCTGCGCGCAGGCGTCGAGCGTGTCGGCGCCGGGCGCGAGCGCGCGCGCCTCGAGGCTGTTGGGCGTGATCAGCGAGGCCTGCGGGATGATCAGGCTGCGCAGCGCGCCGTCGAGCATGTCGTCGGCGAGCGCGTCGCCGCGCCCCGAGTTCTGCACCGGATCGACGATGAGCGGGACGTCGGGATAGTCCTCGACGATGCTGGCCACCGCCGCGGCGATCTCGCTGTTGCCGAGCATGCCGACCTTGAACGCCGCCACCGGCATGTCCTCCAGCACCGCGCGCGCCTGCGCTATCACCAGTTCCGTGTCGGTGCAGCTGAACTGCTTGATGCCGGTGGTGTCCTGCGCGGTGACCGCGGTCACGACCCCGGCGGCGTGGCAGCCGAGACTGGCGAGCGCGAGCACGTCGGCGGTCAGGCCGGCGCCGCCGGTGGGGTCGGTGCCGGCGAATACGAGAACCACGGGCGGCGAAGCCTGTGTCATGACGGCACCGCGCTGTTCAGGACCAGCGATTTCAGCGCCGCGATGAAGCGCGGATGACTGTTGAGCGCCGGCACCACGCGGTAATGCGCGATGCCCTGCGCGCGCGCGACTTCGGCGTAGGTTATGCCAAGCTCGTATAGCGTCTCGACGTGATCCGACACGAACGCGATCGGATACACGAGCATCTGTTTCGCGCCCGCCGCGGCCTTCTCGCGGATCACGTCGTCGGTGTACGGCCGCAGCCACTCGAGCGGTCCGACGCGGCTCTGGTAGCACAGCGTGCTGTGCGGCCAGCCGAGCTCGGCGCACAGCGCTTCGTAGGTGGCGCGGATCTGGCGCTCGTACGGATCGCCCGCGTCGACGATCTTGCGCGGCAGCCCGTGCGCCGAGAACAGCAGCTCGATGCGCTGCGGGTCGGGATCGGGGAATTTCGCGGCCTCGGCGCGCAGGGTCTCGACGATGGCGTGCTGGTAGTCGGGCTGGTCGTACCACTGGCGCACCAGCGTGACCGCCGGATGGTAATGCTGGCGCTGACACTGGCGCATGAACTCGTTGTAGGAACTGCCGGTGGTGGTAATCGAATATTGCGGGTACAGCGGCAGCAGGATCACGCGCGCGCAGTTCCGTTCCTTGAGTTGAGCCACGACCTCGCGCGTGAGCGGATGCCAGTAGCGCATGCACACGTGCACGTCGTATTCGCCGGCGCCTTGGAGCGCGCGCGCCAGCGCCTCGGCCTGCTCGCGCGTGTGCTCGAGGATCGGCGACTTGCCGCCGATCGCGGCGTAGCCGTGTGTCGCTTCCGACGCGCGGCGCCACGCGATCAGGGCCGCGAACGGGCGCTGGGTGAGCCAGCCGAGCGGGAGCCGGAAAATATCCGGATCGGAAAAGAGGTTGAACAGAAACGGGCGCACCGCGTCCAGCGAATCCGGTCCGCCCAGATTGCACAGCACCACCGCGGTACGCTCTGGCATCGCGGGATTTTACCGCCACGCCGGAGGTTTCACCACGAAGGTGAAAATGCGATCATTGATGTTCCGGCGTGATTCGAGTGCATCGAGGTGTGAATGAAGTCGTACATGTGCGTCATCTGCGGTTATGTCTACGAAGAAGAAAAAGGCCGTCCGGAAGACGGCATCCCGCCCGGCACGCCGTGGGAGGAAGTCCCGGAGAACTGGAAGTGCCCCGATTGCGGCGCGTCCAAATCCGACTTCGAGATGATCGAAATCTGAGCCAGCCGCAGCATTCGCCTCGGGCTGAGGGCGCTATTTTCCCCGAAAAAACCCGCTGTTCCGGCGGGCTGTCCCCGGTCTCGTGGACTACAATGGAAGGGCGGTTTACCGCACGTCATTACGCTAAGGACAGGAGCCTCCGGGCCAGGGACACATGAGCACCATCGTATGGATTTTGCTCGCCGTCGTGACGGCCTGGGCGCTAGCCGCCGGGCGCGTCCCGGGGGCGGTCTGGGCCGCGGCGCTGGCCGCGGGCCTCGCCCTGTGGGACATGTTCACCCATCCCTCCGCGACCTGGTCACCGGTCGTGTGGAGCGTTTTTTTCGTCCTCGTTCTCCCGCTCATGCTGGCGCCGTTGCGCCGCGCGCTCATCAGCGCGCCGCTGCTGCGCCTGTTCCGCAAAATCATGCCGGCGATGTCGGACACCGAGCGCGAGGCGCTCGAGGCCGGCACCGTGTGGTGGGAGGCGGAACTGTTCGGCGGCGATCCGAACTGGGAGGAATTGTTCGGTCTGCCGCTGCCGGCGCTGTCCGCCGAAGAGCAGGCGTTTCTCGACGGACCGGTCGAGAAGCTGTGCGCCATGCTCGACGACTGGAACATCACCCACGAGCGCGGCGACCTGCCGCCGGAGGTGTGGCAGTTTCTCAAGAAACAGGGTTTTTTCGGCATGATCGTGCCGAAGCAATTCGGCGGCCTGGAATTTTCCGCGCAGGCGCATTCGGCGGTGGTGATGAAGGTGGCGAGCCGCTCGATCGCCGCCGCGGTCACGGTGATGGTGCCGAACTCGCTCGGTCCGGCGGAACTGCTGCTGCATTACGGCACCGACAAACAGAAGAAGCACTACCTCCCGCGCCTGGCGCGCGGCCAGGAAGTGCCGTGCTTCGCGCTGACGAGCCCCGAGGCCGGCAGCGATGCGAGCGCCATGCCCGACCGCGGCGTGGTGTGCCGCGACACGTTCAAGGGCAGGAAAAACACGCTCGGCATCCGTCTCAACTGGGAAAAGCGCTACATCACGCTCGGTCCGGTGGC
>DAIDLH010000048.1 GCA_027449605.1 Candidatus Muproteobacteria bacterium
CTCTTCTTCAGGTTGTCGGCCGTCTCCCGGGGATTGAACACCAGGGCGGTATAGAAGAAACAGAAAAACACGATCGCGGTCGCGTACAGAATCACGTAAATCGGCTGTCCCGGCGACAGCGTCGTGGCGATGTCGCGCAGCCAGTTCATGCCTTCCGCCTGCCCGAACCAGCTCACCACGGTGGCCGGCAGCAGGATGATGCTCGAGGCGAAGATCGGCGGGATCACACCCGACATGTTGATCTTCAGCGGCAGATGGCTCGACTGCCCGGCCAGCACGCGCCGCCCCTGCTGGCGCTTGGCGTAATTCACCGTGATGCGCCGCTGTCCGCGCTCGACGAACACCACGAACGCCGTCACGCCGAGCGTGATGGCGAACAGCACCAGCACTAACAGCGGCTGGAACGTGCCGCGGCTCGCCAGGTCCAGCGTGTGCGCGATCGCACCCGGCAGTCCGGCGACGATGCCGGCGAAAATCAGCATCGAGATGCCGTTGCCGATGCCGCGCTCGGTCACCTGCTCGCCGAGCCACATCATGAACATCGTGCCGCTCACCAGCGAGATCACCGTGATCAGCTTGAATCCGACGCCCGGGGCGATCACCACCGGCATGCCGGCCGAGGTCTGGCTCTCCAGCGCGATCGCGATGCCCAGCGCCTGGAACGTGGCCAGCACCACCGTGCCGTAGCGCGTGTACTGCGTGATCTTGCGCCGCCCGCTCTCGCCTTCCTTCTTGAGCTGCTCCAGCGACGGGATCACCGACGTCATCAGCTGCATGATGATCGACGACGAGATGTACGGCATGATCCCGAGCGCGAACAGCGAAAACCGCTGCAAAGCGCCGCCGGAAAACATGTTGAACAATCCGACGATCGAATTCTGCGTGCCCTCGAACATCTGCGCCAGCGCCACCGGGTTGATGCCCGGCACCGGGATGTACGTCCCGATGCGATACACGATCAGCGCGCCGAGCACGAAAAAAATCCGCTGCCGGAGGTCGGTGAGCTTGCCCAAGCCCGCGAGACCGCCGAAAGTTCCGGCCGGACTATTCATGTCTTACCGAGCATGCGCGAAGCGCATCCGGCTCGCCTCCCTCTCCCGCGATAGCGGGAGAGGGAATGAGGGTGAGGGTCGCAACAATATGTACGCAGCAATACATCACTCAGTCTTCGACCTTACCGCCGGCCTTCGTCACCGCCTCACGCGCACCCTTGGTCAACAGGATCCCGCGCAGCGTCACCGGCTTCTCCAGCGCGCCGGAAAGATAAATCTTGACCCGCTCCGCCTGCGGCGGAACGATATTGGCCTTCTTGAGCGCGGCCAGATCGATGACCGCGTCCTCGACCCTGGCCAGTTCCCCGAGCCGCACCTGCGCCGTCAGGATTTTCAGGGCCGAACGGAAGCCGCGCTTCGGCAGGCGCCGCTGGATCGGCATCTGGCCGCCTTCGAAGCCGACCTTGTGATAGCCGCCGGCGCGCGCCGTCTGGCCCTTGTGACCCTTGCCGCTGGTCTTGCCGAGGCCCGAACCGCCGCCGCGTCCGAGACGCTTGGCCGCCGTTTTGGCGCCGCGGCCCGGTTTCATCGTGTTCAGATGCATGTTCAGATTTCCTCGCATTTAACCAGGTACGAAACCCGGTTGATCATCCCGCGCACCGCCGGGGTGTCCTCGAGTTCCACGCTGTGCCGCTGGCGGCGCAGACCGAGCCCGCGAATCGTCGCCATGTGTTTCTTGCCGGTGCCGTAAAAGCTGTGGAGCAGCGTCACCTTGAGTTTTTTCTTGGCCATGACCGCGCTCCTCAACCGAGAATTTCTTCGACTTTCTTGCCGCGCTTGCGCGCGACCCGGTCCGGGCTGTGGATCGCCTCGAGACCCTTGATGGTGGCGCGCACCACGTTCACCGGGTTGCGCGAACCGATGCATTTCGCGAGCACGTCCTGCACGCCCGCCACCTCGAACACCGCGCGCATGGCGCCGCCGGCGATGATGCCGGTGCCCACCGAAGCGGGTTTCATCACGACCTTGGACGCGCCGTGCGCGGCCTTGACCGCGTGATGCAGGGTCGGGCCCTTGAGCTCGACCTTCTTCATGTTGCGACGCGCGTTCTCCATCGCCTTGCTCACCGCCGCCGGCACTTCACGCGCCTTGCCGCGACCGATGCCGATGCGGCCGGCGCCGTCGCCGACCACGGTCAGCGCCGAGAAGCCGAAAATCCGGCCGCCCTTGACGACCTTGGCCACGCGCCGGACGCTGATCAGCTTTTCCTGGAAATTGTCGCTACGCCCTTCGGATTCCGTGAATGCCACTGTGTCGCCCTCAGAATTCCAGACCGTTTTCGCGCGCCGCGTCGGCCAAGGCCTTCACGCGCCCGTGATATTTGAAGCCGGAGCGGTCGAAGGCCACGCGCGTGATGCCCGCGCTCTTGGCCTTCTCGGCGATACGCTTGCCGATGAGCTTCGCCGCCTCGACGTTGCCGCCGTGCTTGACCTGGGTGCGCACGTCCGCCTCGACGGTCGACGCCGCGGCCAGCACCTTGGCGCCGCTCTTGTCGATGATCTGGGCGTAAATGTGACGCGGAGTGCGATGAATGCACAGGCGGTCGGTCTGCAGGCCGGTGATTCGCCGCCGGATGCGCTGCGCCCGGCGCATGCGTGTGTTGATTTGTCGTTTCATGTTCTCTTGCCGCTCGATTACTTCTTCTTGGCCTCTTTCTTGGCCACCACTTCGTTGACGTAGCGCACGCCCTTGCCCTTGTACGGCTCCGGCGAGCGATAAGCGCGGATCTCGGCGGCCACCTGGCCGACCATCTGCTTGTCCGCGCCCTTGATGACCAGGTTGGTCTGGTCCGGGGCCTCGATGGTGATTCCGTTCGGGATGTCGTACACGATCGGGTGCGAGTAGCCCAGCGTCAGGTTGAGCTTCTTGCCCTGCACCGCGACGCGGTAGCCGACGCCGATGATCGTGAGTTTCTTCTCGAAGCCCTTGGCAACTCCATTCACCATGTTGTTCACCAGCGCCCGCGTGGTGCCGGAAACGGCGCGCGCCAGGGTCGAGTCGTTGCTGCGCTGGAACTTGAGCAGCGCGCCTTCCTGGGTCACCTTCACCAGCGGATGCACTTCATGCTCGAGGCTCCCCTTGGGACCCTTGACGCTGAGCTTGGCGCCCGCGAGCGCCACCTGGACGCCGCTGGGAACGGCCACTGGATTTTTAGCGATTCGTGACATGACGGACTCTTCTTACGATACGATGCACAGAATTTCGCCGCCGAGCCCGGCCTTGCGGGCGGCGCGGTCGGACATGATGCCCCGGGAGGTCGAGACGATCGCGATCCCGGTGCCGCCGTCGACGCGCGGCAGGCTGTTCTTTCCTTCGTAACGGCGCAGGCCGGGCGAGCTGGCGCGGGCGATGCGCCCGATCACCGGCGTGCCGTCGTGATATTTCAGGGTGATCTCGATCATCGGCCGGCCGTCGACCTCGGTCTCGCGGCAAGCCTCGATATAACCCTCGTCGAGCAGCACCTTGCCGATGGCAAGCTTGAGCCTGGAAGTCGGCACGTGCACGCTCAGCTTCTCGGCCAGTTGGCCGTTGCGGATGCGGGTCAGCATGTCGGCAATGGGATCGGTCATCATAAATATATCGGTTCCTTTTACCAGCTCGCCTTGGTGACGCCCGGCACTTCGCCGCGCATCATGATCTCGCGCAGCTTCGAGCGCGACAGCCCGAACTTGCGGTAAAACCCGCGCGGGCGCCCGGTGAGGCTGCAACGGTTGCGGCGGCGGATGTAGCTCGAATCGCGCGGCATTTTCTGCAGCGCGACCATGGCCGCGTGCCGCTCCTCTTCGGAGAGCTTCACGTTCTTCACCTTGTCGCGCAGCTCGGCGCGCCTGGCGGCGAGCTTGGCCGTCAGGGCGGCGCGGCGCTTGTCACGATTGATCATGCTGCGTTTGGCCATGCGAAAATCCTCTAACTGCGCAACGGAAAACTGAACGCCTCGAGCAGCGCGCGCGCTTCCGCGTCGGTCTTGGCGCTGGTGGCGATGGTGATGTCCATTCCGCGGATCGCGTCGACCTTGTCGAAGTCGATCTCGGGGAAGATGATCTGTTCCTTGATGCCGAGCGAATAATTGCCGCGGCCGTCGAAGGAACGCGACGGCAGTCCGCGGAAATCGCGGATGCGCGGGATCGCCACGCTGATCAGGCGGTCCAGGAATTCGTACATGCGCGCGCCGCGCAGCGTGACCTTGCAGCCGATCGGCCAGTTCTCGCGCACCTTGAAGTTGGCGATCGATTTGCGCGCGCGGGTGGTCAGCGGCTTCTGGCCGGTGATCTGGGTCATGTCGTTGACCGCGTTTTCGATCACTTTCTTGTCGGCCATGGCTTCGCCCACGCCCATGTTGAGGGTGATCTTGACGATGCGCGGGACCTGCATGACGTTCTGGTAGCCGAACTTGGCCTTCAGCGCGGGCGCCACGGTCTTGCGATAATGTTCCTGAAGCCTTGCCATATTCAAACCTTATTTCACGTCGGCGACTTCGCCGCTCTTCTTGAAAACCCTTACCTTGCTGCCATCCTGCATCGTGCGCATGCCGACGCGCTCGCCCTTGCCCGTCGCCGGGTTGACCAGGGCCACGTTGGACACGTGGATCGGCGCTTCCAGGTCGATGATCCCGCCGGTCACGCCCTTGTTCGGGTTCGGCTTGGTGTGGCGTTTGATCATGTTCACGCTCTCGACCAGCACGCGGCTGTCCTCGAGAATCCGCAGCACGGTGCCCTGCTTGCCCTTGTCGCGGCCCGCCAGCACCATCACCTTGTCACCCTTTCGAATCTTTTTCATGTGAATCTCTATGATCACTCGCCGCAGAGACGCAAAGGGCGCAAAGAAAGACAGGATTTCTGGTTAAAACCCTTTGCGTTCTTTGCGTCTTTGCGGCAAAAATTCATATAACAGTTTTTCCTTACAATACTTCCGGGGCGAGCGAGATGATCTTCATGAACTGCTCGCTGCGCAGCTCGCGCGTCACGGGCCCGAAAATACGCGTGCCGATCAGTTCGCGCTTGCTGTCCAGCAGCACCGCGGCGTTGGTGTCGAAGCGGATCACCGAGCCGTCGTTGCGGCGCACGCCCTTGCGGGTGCGCACGATCACGGCGTCGTAGACGTCGCCCTTCTTGACCTTGCCGCGCGGAATCGCTTCCTTCACGCTGACCTTGATCACGTCGCCAATACCGGCGTAGCGGCGATGGGAACCTCCCAGCACCTTGATGCACTGCACCGTTTTTGCCCCGCTGTTGTCGGCCACCGTCAGCGTGGTCTGCATCTGGATCATCGTCCTGTCTCCACACGGCGCTCCGCTTCAGCGAAAGCGCGCGATTATATCATTCGCTGCAAAATCAGCCAAAATTCAATACTTTATTCAGACCTCGCGGGCCCGTTCCAGCACCTTCACCAGGCGCCAGGCCTTGGTCTTGGACAGCGGCCGGCATTCCTCGATCTGCACCAGATCGCCTTCCTTGCACTCGTTGCTCTCGTCGTGCGCGTGCAGCTTGGTGCGGCGCGTGACGATCTTGCCGTACAGCGGGTGCCGGATGCGGCGGTCCACCTGCACGGTAATGGTCTTGTTCATCTTGTTGCTGATCACGCGGCCGGTCGCGGAACGCGTGGTTTTGGTCTGTTCGCCCATGTCCTTATCTCGACTTCTCGTTCATGACGGTACGCAGCCGCGCGATGTTGCGCCGCACCTTCGGCAGATTCGCGGTATTGGCCAGCTGTCCGGTCGCCTTCTGCATGCGCAGATTGAACTGCTCGCGCAGCATGTCGGTCAGCTCCTTGCGACGCGCTTGCTCGTCCATCGTCCGATATTCTTTCGCCTTCATTCGTCCACCTGCCTTACAGCGTTCTGGTCACGAACGTGGTTCGGACCGGGAGCTTGGCGGCGGCGAGCTTGAACGCCTCGCGCGCCTCCTGCTCGTTGATGCCTTCCATCTCGTACAGCACGGCGCCCGGCTTGATCTCGGCCACCCAGTACTCGACGTTGCCCTTGCCGCTGCCCATGCGCACTTCGAGCGGTTTCTTGCTCACCGGCTTGTCCGGGAACACGCGGATCCACACGCGTCCGCCGCGCTTGATGAAGCGCGTGAGCGCGCGGCGCGCGGCCTCGATCTGGCGCGAGGTGAGCCGTCCGCGATCGACCGACTTCAGGCCGTATTCGCCGAAGCTGACCTTGTTGCCGCGCAGCGCCAGGCCGCGGTTGCGGCCCTTCATCATCTTGCGATACTTCGTTCGTTTCGGTTGCAGCATGATCAGTCCAAATAAGTTTTATTTCCTACTCCCCCTCTCCCGCTCTGCGGGAGAGGGCAAGGGGAGAGGGCTTCCTCAAATCGTTCACCCGGCCGTGGCGCCCTTCTTCTGTGCTTCGGCGTCTTCCGCCCGGGGAGCGTCCTTGTCGAACACCTCGCCCTTGAAGATCCACACCTTCACGCCGATCGTGCCGTAGGTCGTGTGGGCCTCGGAGAAACCGTAATCGATGTCGGCGCGCAGCGTGTGCAGCGGCACGCGTCCCTCGCGGTACCACTCGGTGCGCGCGATTTCGGCGCCGTTCAGACGGCCGGCGACCATGATCTTGATGCCCAGCGCGCGCAGGCGCATGGCGTTGGTCACGGCGCGCTTCATGGCGCGGCGGAACATGATGCGCTTCTCCAGCTGCTGGGCGATGTTCTCGGACACCAGCTGCGCGTCCAGTTCCGGCTGGCGCACTTCCTCGACCGCGAGCTGCACCGGACGGCCGGCGATCCGGGTCATCTCCTGGCGCAGCTTCTCGATGTCCTCGCCCTTCTTGCCGATCACGATGCCGGGGCGCGCGGTGTGCACCGTAATGTTGATGCTCTGCGCCGGGCGTTCGATCACGATCGTGCTGACCGCGGCGTTCTTGAGCCGTTCCTTGAGATAATCGCGCAGTGCGATGTCGGAAATCAGGTTCTGGGTGTAGGACTTGGTGCCCGCGTACCACTTGGCGGTCCAGTCGCGGCTGATTCCCATGCGGAATCCGATCGGATTGACTTTCTGGCCCATCAGCTGGCTCTCCTCTTGTTCTGGCCCTTGGCGCTGTCGTCGCTCACGGTCACCGTGATGTGGCTGGTGCGCTTGAGAATGCGCGCGCCGCGTCCCTTGGCGCGGGCATGAAAGCGGCGCAACGTCGGCCCGCCGTCCACCTGCACGCTCGAAACCTTGAGTTCGTCCACGTCCGCGCCCTCGTTGTGCTCGGCGTTGGCGATCGCCGACTCGAGCACCTTGCGCACATGTCCGGCGGCCTTCTTGCGGCTGAACTGCAGCAGTTCCAGGGCGCGCGCGACCGGCATGCCGCGGATCTGGTCGGCGACCAGCCGGCCCTTCTGCGCGGAGACGCGCACGAATTTCAATATGGCAGTGGCTTGCATGGCTTTACTTTTCCATCGTCACTTCGTTGCTGGTTCTTCCGTCGTGACCTTGCGATCGCCCGAGTGCACCTTGAAGGTGCGCGTCGCGGCGAATTCGCCGAGCTTGTGGCCGACCATGTTCTCGGTAATCAGCAGCGGCACATGCTGCCGTCCGTTGTGCACCGCGACCGTCAGGCCCACGAAATCGGGCGTGATGGTCGAGCGGCGCGACCAGGTCTTGATCGGCTTCTTGCTGTTTTCCGCGCGCGCCTTGTCCACCTTGGTGGCCAGGTGCGCATCGACAAACGGTCCTTTTCTGATTGAACGTGGCACGGTTCTAAGCCTCTTTACTTGCGCCGGTGAATGATCATGGCATTGGTGCGCTTGTTGGCGCGCGTCTTGTAACCCTTGGTCGGCGTGCCCCACGGACTCACCGGATGACGGCCGCCCTTGGTGCGGCCTTCGCCGCCGCCGTGCGGATGATCCACCGGATTCATGGCGGTGCCGCGCACCGTCGGGCGGATGCCGCGCCAGCGCGTCGCGCCGGCCTTGCCGATCTTGCGCAGCGAATGTTCGGCGTTACCGACCTCGCCGATGACGCCGCGGCACTCCACGTGCACCTTGCGCACCTCGCCGGAACGCAGCCGCAGCTGCGCGTAGTCGCCGTCGCGCGCGATCAGCTGCAGGCCCGCGCCCGCGGCGCGTCCGATCTGGGCGCCGGCGCCCGGCTTGAGCTCCACGCAGTGCACCGTCGAACCGACCGGGATGTTGCGCAGCGGCAGGCAGTTGCCCGGCTTGATCGGCGCGTCGGAACCGGACTGGACTTCGGACCCGGTCGCGACGCCCTTGGGGGCGATGATGTAGCGGCGTTCGCCGTCGGCATACACCACGAGCGCGAGGTTGGCGCTGCGGTTCGGATCGTATTCGAGGCGTTCGACGCGGCCGACGATGCCGTCCTTGTCGCGCCGGAAATCGACGATACGGTAATGCTGCTTGTGTCCGCCGCCCTGGTGACGCGTCGTGATGCGACCGGCGTTGTTGCGGCCGCTGCCGCGGTTCTTCTTCTCGAGCAGCGGCGCGTGCGGCGCGCCCTTGTGCAGGTCGGGGCTCTTCACCCGGACCATGGCGCGGACACCCGCGGAAGTTGGCTTGATCTTGACCAGTGCCATCGCTCGAATTCCTTATTGCTGCCCGACGAAATTGATGTCCTGGCCAGGCTTGAGACGCACGTAGGCTTTCTTCCAGTCCTGCCGGCGCCCGGCGTGGCGTCCGCCCTTGCGCTTGCCCTGCACGTTCGTCACCGTCACCGATTCCACCTGGACGTTGAACATTTTTTCCACCGCCTGCTTGATCACGGGCTTGGTCGCGTCGCGACGCACCTCGAAGACCATCTGCCGATTCTTGTCGGCAAGCCGCGTGCTCTTCTCGGAGACGTGCGGCGCGAGAATGACGTGAAACAGATTTTCCTCGCTCATGCCAGCATCTCCTCGAGTTTCTTCACCGCGCCCTGGGTCACGATCACTTTCTCGTGACGCACCAGCGTCACCGGATCGGCCTGGCTCACGGTGCGCACGTCCACGCCCGGCAGGTTGCGCGCCGCGAGCAGCAGATTGTTGTCGGCGGCGTCGGTCACGATCAGCGCTTCGGTCGTGTCCAGCTTCCTGAGCTTTTCCACCAGCGCCCGGGTCTTGGGCTGATCGACGCTGAACTCGGCCACCGTCACCAGCCGGCCCTGACGCAGCAGCTCGGACAGGATCGAGCGCAGCGCGCCGCGGTACATCTTGCGGTTCACCTTCTGCGTGAAATTCTCGTCCGGCGAGGACGGAAACACCTTGCCGCCGCCGCGCCACAACGGGCTGCGGATCGTGCCGGCGCGCGCCTGGCCGGTGCCCTTCTGGCGCCACGGCTTCTTGCCGCCGCCGCGCACTTCGGAGCGGGTCTTCTGCTTGCGCGTGCCCTGACGGCCGGTCGCCTGATAGGCGACCACGACCTGGTGCACCAGCGGTTCGTTAAACGCCGCGCCGAACACCGCATCGGATACCTGAAGTTCCGACGCCGATCCGGTTGCATTCATCAGTTGCACTTTCATGTCCGTTCCTTGCTTACTTCGGCTTCGCGGCCTTGGCCGCTTTCCGGGTCTTGACGCTCGGGCGGATCACCACGTCCAGGCCCTTGGGGCCCGGCACCGCGCCTTTGACCATGAGCAGGCTGCGCTCGGCATCCACCTGCATGACTTCGAGATTCAGGCAGGTGCGCGTGGCGCTGCCCAGATGGCCGGCCATCTTCTTGCCCGGAAACACGCGGCCCGGCGTCTGACGCTGACCGATCGAGCCCGGAGCCCGGTGCGACAGCGAGTTGCCGTGGGTGGCGCGACCGCCGCGGAAATGATGGCGCTTGATGGTGCCCGCAAAACCCTTGCCGATCGAGGTGCCCTGCACGTCGACGTGCTGGCCGACCTGGAAAATATCCAGCTTGACCTCGGCGCCGGGCTTGAGCTCCGCGCCCTCGCCGTCGCCAAGACGGAATTCCCGCAGCCCGCGGCCCGGTTCGACGCCGGCCTTGGCGTACTTGCCGGCGAGCGCCTTGGGCAACTTGTCGGCGCGGCGGCTGCCGTTGGTCAGCTGCACCGCGCGATAGCCGTCCTTCGCCTCGTCCTTCACCTGGGTGACGCGGTTCGCGGTCACTTCCAGCACCGTGACCGGCGTCGCCTCGCCGGTCGCCGAGAACAGGCGGGTCATGCCGATTTTTCTGCCTACCAATCCGAGCGCCATGTTCGATGCCTCAGGAAAGCTTGATTTCGACGTCGACACCGGCCGACAGGTCGAGTTTCATGAGCGCGTCCACGGTTTTGTCCGTGGGCTCGATGATGTCCATGATCCGCTTGTGCGTGCGCATCTCGAACTGGTCGCGCGACTTCTTGTCGCAATGCGGCGAACGGTTGAGCGTGTAACGCTCGACCTTCGACGGCAGCGGTATCGGGCCGTGCACGAGCGCGCCGGTGCGCCTCGCCGTGTCGACAATTTCCGCGGCAGAGCGATCGATCAGACGATGATCGAAGGCCTTGAGGCGGATGCGGATCTTCTGGTTAGCCATATTGCGTCGCTCGATTCCTTACTCAACCACCTTCGCCACCACCCCCGCCCCCACGGTCCGGCCGCCTTCGCGGATCGCGAAGCGCAGGCCCTGTTCCATGGCGATGGGGTTGATGAGGGTGACGACCATCTTGATGTTGTCGCCGGGCATGACCATTTCGGTGCCGGCGGGCAGT
>DAIDLH010000049.1 GCA_027449605.1 Candidatus Muproteobacteria bacterium
ACTGCCCGCCGGCACCGAAATGGTCATGCCCGGCGACAACATCAAGATGGTCGTCACCCTCATCAACCCCATCGCCATGGAACAGGGCCTGCGCTTCGCGATCCGCGAAGGCGGCCGGACCGTGGGGGCGGGGGTGGTGGCAAAAGTATTGGAGTAGCAAGTAGCAAGTGGGAAGTAGCAAGTAAGTTTGTTTTTTTCTTGCTACTTGGAACTTGCCACTTGTAACTGAGTTTATAGGCCAGTAGCTCAATTGGCAGAGCGGCGGTCTCCAAAACCGCAGGTTGGGGGTTCGAGACCCTCCTGGCCTGCCAGACACTGGCAACGAAGGATTTTGCAGTGACAGCGGACAAATTGAAACTGATTCTCGCGGTGCTGTTGGTAGCCGGCGGCATCGGGGGATTCTATTACTTTGGCGACAAGCCGGACCTGGTCCGGGTGGCGGTCGTGCTGCTGGGCGGCGTGCTGGCCGTGGCCATCGCCGCGACCACGGCGCTGGGCCGCAGCACCTGGGAGTTTTTCAAGGGTTCGCGGCTCGAGCTGCGCAAGGTTATCTGGCCGGAGAAGAAGGAAACCATGCAGATCACCCTGGTCGTGGTTGTCATGGTGATACTGGTGGCCGTTTACATGTGGGTCATCGACTGGGGTCTGCACAAGATCGTGCGCGTGGTAACGGGATAGGAGTGGAAATTCAATGACGATGCGCTGGTATGTCGTGCACACCTATTCCGGTTTCGAGAAGTCGGTGGCTCGCTCGCTGAAGGAGCACATCCGCAACACCGGCATGGAAGAAAAGTTCGGCGAGATCCTGGTGCCGACCGAAGAGGTCGTGGAAATGAAAAGCGGCCAGAAGCGCACCAGCGAACGCAAGTTCTTCCCCGGTTACGTGCTGGTGAAGATGGAGATGGACGACGAGACCTGGCACCTGGTCAAGAACGTGCCCAAGGTCAGCGGCTTCATCGGCGGCTCCGGCACCAAGCCGACGCCGATCACCGACAAGGAAGCGGACGCAATCCTGCGCCAGGTGCAGGAGGGCGTGGAGAAGCCGCGTCCGAAATTCTCGTTCATGGCCGGCGAACAGGTGCGCGTGATCGACGGCCCGTTCCAGGATTTCAACGGCACGGTCGAGGATGTCAACTACGAGAAGAACAAGCTCAAGGTGTCGGTGTCGATCTTCGGACGCCAGACGCCGGTGGAACTCGAATTTTCGCAGGTGGAAAAGGCTTAAGTAACCAGTAGCAAGCAGCAAGTGACAAGTCGCAAGAGTTGATTTTGCTTGCCGCTTGCAACTTGGAACTTGCTACTCAAACAACGGGGAGCCGCAAGGCGCTTGGACCCGCAGGAGCTAAACAGTGGCAAAGAAAGTAACGGCATATATTAAGTTGCAGGTGCCGGCCGGGTCGGCCAATCCGTCCCCGCCGGTGGGACCGGCGCTCGGCCAGCACGGCCTGAACATCATGGAGTTCTGCAAGCAGTTCAACGCGCAGACCCAGAAGCTGGAAAAGGGCATGCCGATCCCGGTGATCATCACCGCGTTCAGCGACAAGAGTTTCAGCTTCATCACCAAGACGCCGCCGGCGTCGGTGCTGATCAAGAAGGCGCTCGGGCTCGAATCCGGCAGCGGCAATCCGCTCAAGGACAAGGTCGGCCGGCTGTCGCGCAAGCAGTTCGAGGAGATCGCCAAGATCAAGATGCCCGATCTCAACTGTTACGACATCAACACCGCGGTGAAGATCATCGCGGGCAGCGCACGCCAGATGGGCGTGGAATGCGAGGGGGTGTGACATGGCCGGCAAACGCATGAAAACCCAGCTCGCGAAAGTGGACCGCCTGAAGAACTACCCGCTCGACGACGCGCTCAAGATTCTCAAGGGCACGGCGAGCGCCAAGTTCGACGAATCGGTGGACGTGGCTATCAATCTCGGCATCGACGCCAAGAAATCGGACCAGAACGTCCGCGGCACGGCGGTGATGCCGCGCGGCACCGGCAAGAAGGTGCGCGTCGCGGTGTTCGCCGACGGCAACGCCGCCGAGGCGGCGAAGAAGGCCGGCGCCGACATCGTCGGCTTCCAGGACCTGGCCGACCAGATCAAGGCGGGCAAGATCGATTTCGATCTCGCCATCGCCACGCCCGAGGCCATGCGCATCGTCGGCCAGCTCGGCCAGATTCTCGGCCCGCGCGGGCTGATGCCGAACCCGAAGGTCGGCACCGTGACGCCGAACGTGGCCAAGGCGGTGGAAAGCGCCAAGGCCGGTCAGGTGCAGTTCCGCACCGACAAGGCCGGACTGGTGCACTGCGCGATCGGCAAGGCTTCGTTCGACGTCGAGGCGCTCAAGGAAAATTTCCTGTCGCTGGTCGCGGCGCTGAACAAGGTCAAGCCGGCCGCGTCGAAGGGCGCGTTCCTGAAGAAGGTGACGATCTCGACCACGATGGGTCCGGGCATCCGCCTGGACACGTCGGGGTTGTAAGAGTTTTAACTGATGCCGCAGAGACGCAAAGAGCGCAAAGAAAAACAGTATTGAAATTCGCTGAGCAGTTCTTTGCGTCCTTTGCGTCTTTGCGGCAGGTGCTTTTGATTTATTAACGACTTTGGGACCGTCGGATTCGCAGTTCCGGCGGAAGTCAAAGACCGCAGGTGCCGAGGCGGGAGGTATGACGCCGACGCTTAATCAGGAAACAGCCTGCGCAGACGGTGTGCCCGACACAGGATTTACCTCCTGAAAAGGTCGCCGATGGTGAGTTGCCCTCACCCCTTGCCCTCTCCCGCTCGCGCGGGAGAGGGGGAGTTGGAAAGAGGGCCTGTAACATTTGGAGGTGACTCATATGAGTCTGACGTTGGAAGAGAAAAAGGCGGTTGTCGCCGAAGTGTCCGCGAAGCTTTCGGGCGCGCAGGCGGCGATGCTGGCCGAGTACCGTGGCCTGACCGTCGAGCAGATGACCAAGCTGCGCCGCAAGGCGTATGACGGCAAGGTTTATCTGCGCGTCGTGAAGAACACGCTCGCCCGGCGCGCCGTCGAAGGCACGGGTTTCGAATGCCTCAGGGACCAGATGTCGGGTCCGCTGGCGTTCGCAGTCTCGGCCGACCCCGTGGCGGCGGCCAAGATCCTGAGCGAATTCGCCAAAGACAACGAATCGCTGAAGATCAAGGCCGGCGCGATGGGCGGCAAGCTCATGTCGCTGGAGCAGATCAAGGCTTTGGCGGTTCTGCCCGGACGCGAGCAATTGCTGGCGCAACTCCTCGGCACGATGCAGGCGCCGGTCCAGAAGTTCGTCCAGACCTTGAACGAGGTCCCGGCGAAGTTCGTGCGGGCCCTGGCGGCGGTGCGCGACGCCAAGGCGAAGGCCGCCTAGACGATCAATCATTCAAGACTTTATTCAGGAGATTTCATCATGGCCGTTTCGAAAGAAGAGATTCTTAATACTATTTCCAGCATGTCGGTGCTGGAGCTCTCCGAGCTGATCAAGGAGATGGAAACCAAGTTCGGCGTTTCCGCCGCCGCTGTCGCCGTGGCCGCTCCGGCCGCCGGCGCCGCCGCGGCCGCCCCGGCCGAGGCCAAGGACGCGTTCGACGTGATCCTGACCGCCTCGGGCGACAACAAGGTCGCCGTCATCAAGGCGGTTCGCGCCGTCACCACGCTGGGCCTGAAGGAAGCCAAGGACCTGGTCGAAGGTGCGCCGCAGACCGTGAAGGAAGGCGTGCCGAAGGCCGACGCCGAGAAGATGAAGAAGGAACTCGAGGCCGCCGGCGCCAAGGTTGAACTCAAGTAAGTTGGCGCTGTCGCGGGTTCATCCGCTGCCGGCGGGTGAACCGGAGTTGTTGTCCATGCGGGTTGCGCCGGCGGTGTATCACCGCCGGCCTTCCGGCATGCTGTTTTCCGATGATGTCATCAAGATGTCATCGTTTGCACCGGTCCGTAACGCCGTTTCTCTATGCAGAGAGCTGAGGAAAGCATGACCTACTCATTCACCGAGAAGAAACTCATCCGCAAGAATTTTGGCAAGCGCCCTGGCGTCCTGCGGGTTCCGTACCTGCTCGAGATCCAGAAGGAATCCTACCGCCAGTTCCTGCAGGCGGACACGCCGCCGGAACAGCGCATCGACCAGGGCTTGCAGGCCGCCTTCAAGACGGTGTTTCCGATCGAGAGTTACAACGGCAACGCGGCGCTCGAGTTCGTCAGCTACCGCCTCGGCATCCCGCCGTTCGACGTCAAGGAATGCCAGCAGCGCGGCTTGATCTTCGCCGCGCCGCTGCGCGCGCTGCTGCGCCTGGTGGTGTTCGAAAAGGACGAGGCCGCCGGCACCAAGACGGTGCGCGACATCAAGGAGCAGGAAGTGTACATGGGCGAGATCCCGCTCATGACCGACAACGGCACGTTCGTCATCAACGGCACCGAGCGCGTGATCGTCTCGCAGCTGCACCGTTCGCCGGGCGTGTTCTTCGAGCACGATTACGGCAAGACCCATTCCTCGGGCAAGCTGCTGTTTTCGGCGCGCGTGATTCCGTACCGCGGCTCGTGGCTCGATTTCGAGTTCGATCCCAAGGATTACCTGTACGTGCGCATCGACCGCCGGCGCAAGCTGCCGTCGACGATCCTGTTGCGCGCCATCGGCATGACCACGCAGGAAATCCTCGCCACCTTCTTCGAGACCGACACGTTCCATCTGGTGAAGAACGAGATCCGGCTCGACCTGATCCCCAACCGGCTGCGCGGCATGCAATTCGAATTCGACGTGAAGACGCCGAAGGGCGAGGTCATCATCGAGGCCGGCCGCCGCATCGCCGGCCGCCACGTGCGCGAACTGGAAAAGGCCAAGCTGAAGCAACTGACCATCGAGGCGAGCTTCCTCATCGGCCGTTCGCTGGCCGAGGACGTGATCCATCCGCAGACCGGCGAGCTGCTGGCGCAGGCCAACGACCTGGTGTCGAAGGACCTGATCGACAAGCTGTTCGCGGCCGGCATCGAGCAGGTCAGGACGATCTACACCAACGACCTCGACCAGGGTTCGTTCGTTTCCGACACGCTGCGTCTCGACCTGACGCGCGATCCGCTCGAAGCGCAGATCGAAATCTACCGCATGATGCGTCCCGGCGAGCCGCCGACGCGCGACGCGGCGCAGACGCTGTTCAACAACCTGTTCTTCAGCCCCGACCGCTACGACCTGTCCGCGGTCGGCCGCATGAAATTCAACCGCCGCGTCGGCCGCACGAGCGACGAAGGCCCGGGCATCCTGACCAAGGAAGACATCGTCGACGCGATGAAAATCCTGATTGAGCTCAAGAACGGCAAGGGCGAGATCGACGACATCGACCATCTCGGCAACCGCCGCGTGCGCTCGGTGGGCGAGCTGGCGGAAAACCAGTTCCGTGTCGGCCTGGTGCGCGTCGAGCGCGCCGTGAAGGAGCGCCTGAGCCTGGCCGAATCCGAAGGCCTGATGCCGCAGGAACTGATCAACGCCAAGCCGGTATCGGCGGTCATTAAGGAATTCTTCGGCTCGAGCCAATTGTCGCAGTTCATGGACCAGACCAATCCGCTGTCCGAGATCACGCACAAGCGCCGCGTCTCGGCGCTCGGACCGGGCGGCCTGACGCGCGAACGCGCCGGCTTCGAAGTGCGCGACGTGCATCCGACGCACTACGGCCGCGTGTGCCCGATCGAGACGCCGGAAGGCCCGAACATCGGCTTGATCAATTCGCTCGCGGTCTACGCCCGCACCAACGAGTACGGCTTCCTCGAGACGCCGTATCGCAAGGTGAACAACGGCAAGGTGGCCGACGAGGTGCATTACCTGTCGGCGATCGAGGAGAGCAAGTTCATGATCGCGCAGGCCAACGCCACGCTCGACAGCCGTGGCCACCTGATCGACGAACTGGTGTCGTGCCGCATCAAGAACGAGTTCATGCTGTCCACGCCGGACAAGGTGGACTACATCGACGTGGCGCCGTCGCAGATCGTGTCGGTGGCGGCGTCGCTGATCCCGTTCCTCGAGCACGACGACGCCAACCGCGCGCTCATGGGCTCGAACATGCAGCGCCAGGCGGTGCCGTGCCTGAAGACCGAGAAGCCGCTGGTCGGCACCGGCATCGAGCGCATCGTCGCGATCGACTCGGGCGCCACGGTGGTGGCGAAGCGCGGCGGCATGGTCGACTCCGTCGACGCCTCGCGCGTGGTGGTGCGCGTCAACGACGACGAGACCAGGCCGGGCGAAGTGGGCGTGGACATCTACAACCTCACCAAGTACACGCGCTCGAACCAGAACACCAACATCAACCAGAAGCCGCTGGTGAAGGTCGGCGACCAGATCGCCAAGGGTGACGTGCTCGCCGACGGCCAGTCGACCGACATGGGCGAGCTGGCGCTGGGGCGCAACATCCTGGTCGCGTTCATGCCGTGGAACGGCTACAACTTCGAGGACTCGATCCTGATCTCGGAGCGCGTGGTCGAGAACGACTGCTTCACCACGATCCACATCGAGGAACTCCAGACGGTCGCGCGCGACACCAAGCTCGGACCCGAGGAAATCACGCGAGACATCCCGAACGTGGGCGAGACCGCGCTGGCCAAGCTCGACGAATCCGGGATCGTTTACATCGGCGCCGAGGTCGATGCCGGCGACATCCTGGTCGGCAAGGTCACGCCCAAGGGCGAAACCCAGCTGACCCCGGAAGAGAAACTGCTGCGCGCGATCTTCGGCGAGAAGGCCTCGGACGTGAAGGACACGAGCCTGCGCGTGCCGTCGGGCATCTCCGGCACGGTCATCGACGTGCAGGTGTTCACGCGCGAGGGCGTCGAGAAGGACGCGCGCGCCAAGAGCATCGAGGAATCGGAACTGGCGAGCATCCGCAAGGACCTCGACGACCAGTACCGCATCGTCGAAAGCGACGCGTTCGCGCGCCTCGAGCGGCAGCTGATCGGCAAGGCCGCCGACGGCGGTCCGGCCGGCCTCAAGAACGGCGACAAGATCACCAAGACCTATCTCGACGAGCTGCCGCACAACAAGTGGTTCGACATCCGCCTCAAGAACGAGGAGGCGTCGCAGGCGCTGGAACAGATCCGCGGCTACCTCGCCAAGCAGAAGGACCTGTTCGACCAGAAGTTCACCGAGAAGAAGGTCAAGCTCACCTCCGGCGACGATCTCGCCCCGGGCGTGCTGAAGATGGTCAAGGTGTACGTGGCGGTGAAGCGCCGTCTGCAACCGGGCGACAAGATGGCCGGACGTCACGGCAACAAGGGCGTGATCTCGCGCATCGTCGCGGTCGAGGACATGCCCTACACGGCGGATGGTACGCCGGTGGATATCGTGTTGAACCCGCTCGGCGTGCCGTCGCGCATGAACGTCGGCCAGGTGCTGGAGACCCACCTCGGCTGGGCCGCGCACGAACTCGGCGCCCAGCTCGGCAGGATGCTGGAAGAGCAGCGCAAGGCCGAGGAAATCCGTCGCTTCATCGAGCGCATCTATAACCAGATCGGCCGCAGCGGACGCAAGGAAGACATCAAGTCGCTGACCGACGACGAGGTCATCGAGCTCGCGCGCAACCTGCGCAAGGGCGTGCCGGTGGCGACGCCGGTGTTCGACGGCGCGTCCGAGGAAGAGATCAAGGAAATGCTGGTCATGGCGGGACTGCCGCCCTCCGGCCAGACCACGCTCTATGACGGGCGCAGCGGCGAATCCTTCGACCGGCCGGTGACGGTGGGCTACATGTACGTGCTCAAGCTCAATCACCTGGTCGACGACAAGATGCACGCGCGCTCCACCGGTCCGTACTCGCTGGTCACGCAGCAGCCGCTCGGCGGCAAGGCGCAGTTCGGCGGCCAGCGCTTCGGCGAAATGGAAGTGTGGGCGCTCGAGGCCTACGGCGCGTCGTACACGCTGCAGGAAATGCTCACGGTCAAGTCCGACGACGTCACCGGTCGCACCAAGATGTTCGAGAACATCGTCAAGGGCGACCATCGCATGGAGCCGGGCATGCCCGAGTCCTTCAACGTGCTGGTGAAGGAAATCCGCGCGCTTGGCATCGACATGGAGCTGGAGCAGGAAAAAGAGTAAGCCCCGGCAGCACCGGACCGGAACCGCGATTATTAATCAGTTGGCGAATCAGTAAGCAGGAGACAAAATCTTGAAAGACCTATTTAATCTTTTCAAGCAGCCCGGCAAGTCCGAGGACTTCGACGCAATCCGCATCGGCCTCGCTTCACCGGAGAAGATCCGCTCGTGGTCGTACGGCGAGGTCAAGAAGCCGGAAACGATCAACTACCGCACGTTCAAGCCGGAACGCGACGGCCTGTTCTGCGCCAAGATCTTCGGACCGGTCAAGGACTACGAATGCCTGTGCGGCAAGTACAAGCGCCTCAAGCACCGCGGCGTGATCTGCGAGAAGTGCGGCGTCGAAGTGACGCTGTCGAAGGTGCGCCGCGAGCGCATGGGCCACATCGACCTGGCCTCGCCGGTGGCGCACATCTGGTTCCTGAAGTCGCTGCCGTCGCGCATGGGCCTGATGCTCGACATGACGCTGCGCGACATCGAGCGCGTGCTGTATTTCGAGGCCTACGTCGTCATCGATCCGGGCATGACGCCGCTCGAGCGCGGCAGCCTGCTGTCGGAAGACGCCTACCTCAACGCCATCGAGCAGTACGGCGACGAGTTCGACGCGCGCATGGGCGCGGAATCCGTCCGCGACCTGCTGAAATCGATCAACCTCGACGAGGAAGTGGCGAAACTGCGCGGCGAGCTCGCCGGCACCACTTCCGAAACCAAGATCAAGAAGCTCACCAAGCGCCTCAAGGTGCTCGAGGCGTTCCTCTATTCCGGCAACAAGCCGGAGTGGATGGTGCTGGAAATCCTGCCGGTGCTGCCGCCGGAGCTGCGTCCGCTGGTGCCGCTCGACGGCGGCCGCTTCGCGACCTCTGATTTGAACGACCTGTACCGTCGCGTTATCAACCGCAACAACCGCCTGAAGCGCCTGCTCGACCTGAACGCGCCGGACATCATCGTGCGCAACGAGAAGCGCATGCTCCAGGAAGCGGTGGACGCGCTGCTCGACAACGGCCGCCGCGGCCGCGCCATCACCGGCGCCAACAAGCGCCAGCTCAAGTCGCTCGCCGACATGATCAAGGGCAAGCAGGGCCGGTTCCGCCAGAACCTGCTCGGCAAGCGCGTCGACTACTCCGGCCGCTCCGTGATCGTGGTCGGTCCGACGCTCAAGCTGCACCAGTGCGGTCTGCCGAAGAAAATGGCGCTGGAACTGTTCAAGCCGTTCATTTTCAGCAAGCTCGAATTCAAGGGCCTCGCCACCACCATCAAGGCGGCGAAGAAAATGGTCGAACAGGCCGGCCCCGAAGTCTGGGACATCCTCGAAGAGGTGATCCGCGAGCATCCGGTGCTGCTCAACCGCGCGCCGACGCTGCACCGCCTCGGCATCCAGGCGTTCGAACCGATCCTGGTCGAAGGCAAGGCGATCCAGCTGCATCCGCTGGTGTGCGCGCCGTACAACGCCGACTTCGACGGCGACCAGATGGCGGTGCACATTCCGCTGTCGGTCGAGGCGCAGCTCGAGGCGCGCACGCTGATGATGTCGACCAACAACATTCTGTCGCCCGCGAACGGCGATCCGATCATCGTGCCGTCGCAGGACATCGTGCTCGGCCTGTATTACATGACGCGCGAGCGCATCAACGCGCAGGGTGAAGGCAAGGCGTTCGCCGACGTGGCCGAGGTGCACCGCGCCTACAACGGCCGCCACATCGCGCTGCAGGCGCGCATCAAGGCGCGCATCCGCGAGGTGCATTTCGACGACAAGGGCAAGCGCAGCGAAACCCGCAAACTCTACGACACCACCGTGGGCCGGGCGCTGCTGTCCGAGATCCTGCCGGAAGGCATGCCGTTCGAGCTCATCAACCGCGTGCTCAAGAAGAAGACCATCTCCGAACTGATCAACGCCTGTTACCGGCGCGTCGGGCTCAAGGCCTCGGTGATTTTCGCCGACCAGCTGATGTACACCGGCTTCGCCTACGCTTCGCGCGCGGCGGTGTCGTTCGGCATGGACGACATGATCATTCCGGGCGAGAAGTCCGAGATCATCGGCCAGGCCGAGACCGAGGTGAAGGCGATCCAGAACCAGTACGCCTCGGGCCTGCTCACCGACGGCGAGCGCTACAACAAGGTCGTGGACATCTGGACCCACACCTCGGAGCGCGTCGCCAAGACCATGATGGACCAGTTGGGCTCGGAGGAAGTGACCGATTCGCAGGGCAAGAAGGCCAAGCAGGAGTCGTTCAACTCGATCTTCATGATGGCCGACTCCGGCGCGCGCGGCAGCGCGGCGCAGATCCGCCAGCTCGCCGGCATGCGCGGCCTGATGGCCAAGCCCGACGGCTCGATCATCGAGACGCCGATCACGGCCAACTTCCGCGAAGGCCTGAACGTGCTGCAGTACTTCATCTCGACGCACGGCGCGCGCAAGGGTCTGGCCGATACCGCGCTCAAGACCGCGAACTCCGGTTACCTCACGCGCCGCCTGGTGGACGTGTGCCAGGATCTGGTCGTGACCGAGGACGACTGCGGCACCACCGAAGGCGTCGCCAAGTCGGCGCTGGTGGAAGGCGGCGAGATCGTGATCGCGCTGCGCGACCGCATTCTCGGACGCGTGGTGATCGGCGACATCCGCGAGCCCTCGAACGACAAGAAAGTGCTGATCGCGGACGGTTCGGTGCTGGATGAAAAAGCCGTGGCGCTGCTCGAGGACCGCAACATCGACCAGGTGCTGGTGCGTTCGCCGGTGACCTGCCACACGCGCTACGGCGTGTGCCGCAAGTGCTACGGGCGCGATCTCGGCCGCGGTCATCTCGTCAACATGGGCGAGGCGGTGGGCGTCATCGCCGCGCAGTCGATCGGCGAGCCGGGCACGCAGCTCACCATGCGCACGTTCCACATCGGCGGCGCGGCCACGCGCGCGCAGGCGATTTCGCGCATCGAGGTCAAGACCTCGGGCGTGGTGCGCCTCAAGAACCTCAAGGTCGTGAAGCACGCCAGCGGCAATTACGTCGCGGTGTCGCGCTCCGGCGAACTCATCGTGCAGGACGACCAGGGCCGCAACCGCGAGCGCTACAAGCTGCCGTTCGGCGCGGTGCTGTCGGTGCACGACGGTTCCAAGGTGAAGAGCGGCGCCGTGGCCGCCAACTGGGACCCGCACACGCATCCGATCATCACCGAAGTGGCGGGCAAGGTGACCTTCAGCGATCTCTTCGATGGCGTGACCGTCAACAAGCAGACCGACGAGATCACCGGCCTGTCGACGTACGTGGTGCTCGACGCGAAGCATCGCGCCGGCACCAAGGACATCCGTCCGGTGATCACGCTGGTGGACGGCAAGGGCAAGCCGGTGACCATTCCGGGCACCGAGATTCCGGCCAAGTACATGCTGCCGCCGGGCGCCATCATCACCGTCGAGGACGGCGCCAAGGTCGGCGTTGGCGACGTGCTGGCGCGCATCCCGCAGGAGTCGCTGAAGACGCGCGACATCACCGGCGGTCTGCCGCGCGTGGCCGAGCTGTTCGAGGCGCGCAAGCCGAAGGATCACGCGATCCTGGCCGAGACCAGCGGCGTGATTTCCTTCGGCAAGGACACCAAGGGCAAGCAGCGCCTGATCATCAACGACAAGGAAGGCACGGAACACGAGTACCTGATCCCGAAGGGCCGTCACATCACGGTGTTCGAGGGCGAGACCGTGGAGCAGGGCGACGTGATCGTGGAAGGCGCGCCGGTGGCGTCCGACATCCTGCGACTGCTGGGCGTCGAAGCGCTGACCAATTACATCGTCGATGAAATCCAGGACGTGTACCGGTTGCAGGGCGTGAAGATCAACGACAAGCACATCGAAGTGATCGTGCGCCAGATGCTGCGCAAGGTGCGCGTCATCGATTCCGGCGAGACGCGTTTCCTGCCGGGCGAGCAGGTGGAACGCGCCCGGCTCCACGAGGACAACGAGGAAATCGCGGCGCAGAAGAAAAAGCCGGCGACCTTCGAACCGTTGCTGCTCGGCATCACCAAGGCGTCGTTGTCGACCGAGTCGTTCATCTCGGCGGCGTCGTTCCAGGAGACGACCCGGGTGCTCACCGAAGCGGCGATCACCGGCAAGATGGACCTGCTGCGCGGCCTGAAGGAGAACGTGATCGTGGGCCGCCTGATTCCGGCCGGCACCGGTCTCGCCTATCACCAGGAACGCCGGCGTCAGCGCGGCGAAGCCAAGCAGGAAGCCAAGGAACTGCGCCAGTCCCTGACCGCCGGGGCGGCGGGCAAGCCGTCCGCGCGCAGTGGCGAGGAGGCGGTCGGTACCTAGCATTCTGCCCGGGGCCCCGGCGGCCGGTTTTTCCGGCGCCGCCGGGAGACCGCCGGGCGGGTGGCCGGCGACCGGAAAGTCCCGAAAAAAGGGCGCAAACGGACGCTAATGGCTTGACACAATAAGGGTGACTCCCTAGAATCGCGCCCCTCAGAACAGGCCGGAATTCCGCCGGCCTGTCTTTGTTGAAGCCTCTAAAAAAGCCGATCCCGAAGGTTGGCTGGCAGGATTCCGGTCACGCACTTGACGCCGGAATCCGCATATCTGCGCCGACCGCGCAACAAATTCGCCGATGCGAATTTGGACAGCCCAAGGCTGGCCCGAGCCGTTGTTGGCGAGGGCGAGCCGCAGGACGCGGCGAGCACAATTTTGGATGGCGATAACTAATACGATGAGATTTCCGCCGCGGCGGAAATTTCCATTTTTGGGTCGAGAGACAAAAAAGTTTTATGCCGACGATTAATCAGCTGGTCGCCAAAGGGCGCAGACGTCTGAAGATCAAGAGCAAGGTGCCGGCCCTCGAGGCCTGCCCGCAGCGCCGCGGCGTGTGCACGCGCGTGTACACCACCACGCCGAAGAAGCCGAACTCGGCGCTGCGCAAGGTGGCCAAGGTGCGGCTCACCAACGGTTACGAAGTCATCACCTATATCGGCGGTGAGGGACACAACCTGCAGGAGCACTCGGTGGTGCTGATCCGCGGCGGGCGCGTGAAGGATTTGCCCGGCGTGCGTTACCACACGGTGCGCGGCTCGCTCGACACCGCCGGTGTCGCCGACCGCAAGCAGAGTCGTTCCAAGTACGGCGCGAAGCGGCCGAAGTCGTAATTTTCGTATTCCGCCCGGACGAAGATTCGCGGGCGAGACAGTACAGAGCGGTTTATTCTTTAAATCAAATTAAAGTCAGGACGAACAGAGCGTATGTCGAGAAGACGAGAGGTTCCGAAGCGCGAAATCACGCCGGACCCGAAATATCTCAGCGAGACCGTGGCCAAGTTCATCAACGTGGTGATGAAGAGCGGCAAGAAGTCCGCGGCCGAAAAGATCGTCTACGGCGCGCTGAACACCATGGCCGAGCGCAGCAAGAAGGACGCGATCGAGATGTTCAACCAGGCGCTGACCAACGTGCGCCCGATGGTCGAGGTGAAGAGCCGCCGCGTCGGCGGCGCCACCTACCAGGTGCCGGTCGAGGTGCGTTCCGGACGTCAGACCGCGCTGGCGATGCGCTGGGTGGTCGAAGCCGCGCGCGAGCGCAGCGGCAAGTCCATGGCGACGCGCATGGCCGATGAATTGATGGACGCCGCGGAGAAACGCGGCAACGCCGTGAAGAAGCGCGAAGACGTGCATCGCATGGCCGAGGCCAACAAGGCCTTTTCGCATTACCGCTGGTAAGCGGTTAATCGTTCTTTATCTATATAGAGGATTTGAGTCGTGGCCCGTACTACACCGATCGAACGCTACCGGAACATCGGCATCATGGCGCATATCGATGCCGGCAAGACCACGGCCACGGAGCGCATCCTGTTCTACACCGGCGTTTCGCACAAGATCGGCGAGGTGCACGACGGCGCCGCCATCATGGACTGGATGGAGCAGGAACAGGAGCGCGGCATCACCATTACTTCGGCGGCGACCACCTGCTTCTGGAAGGGCATGGATGGCCGGTTCGATCAGCACCGCTTCAATATCATCGACACCCCCGGCCACGTCGACTTCACCATCGAAGTCGAGCGCTCGCTGCGCGTGCTCGACGGCGCGATCTTCGTGCTGTGCGCCGTGGGCGGCGTGCAGCCGCAGTCCGAAACCGTGTGGCGCCAGGCCAATAAGTACAAAGTGCCGCGCATCGCCTTCGTCAACAAGATGGACCGTGCCGGCGCAAACTTTCTCAATGTTGTCTCGCAGCTCAAGGAGCGTCTCGGCGCCAACGCCGTGCCGCTGCAGCTCGCGATCGGCGCCGAGGAAAACTTCAAGGGCGTCGTCGACCTCATCAAGATGAAGGCGATCTACTGGGACGACTCCACCCAGGGCATGAAGTTCGAGGAAAAAGACGTCCCGGCCGAGATGCTCGAGCAGTGCAAGAAGTATCGCGAGCAGATGATCGAAGCGGCGGCCGAGGCCAACGAGAAGCTGATGGAAAAATACCTCGGCGGCGAAGCGCTCACTGTCGACGAGATCAAAGCTGGTTTGCGCGAGCGCAACCTCAAGCTTGAGATCGTGCCCGTATTGTGCGGCAGTGCGTTCAAGAACAAGGGCGTGCAAGCCGCGCTCGACGCCGTGATCGAATTGCTGCCGTCGCCGGTGGATCGTCCGGCGATCAAGGGCCATCTGGACGACAAGGACAGCTCCGAGGGCGAGCGTCATGCCTCCGACGAGGAGCCGTTTTCCGCGCTGGCGTTCAAGATCGCGACCGACCCGTTTGTCGGCGCGCTGACCTATATCCGCGTGTACTCCGGCGTACTGACCTCGGGCGACACCGTTTACAACCCGGTCAAGTCCAAGCGCGAGCGCATTGGGCGCCTGTTGCAGATGCACGCCAACGAACGCAAGGAAATCAAGGAAGTTCGCGCCGGCGACATCGCCGCGTGCGTGGGCCTGAAGGAAGTCACCACCGGCGAAACGCTGTGCGACCCGGACAAGGTGATCACGCTCGAGCGCATGGAATTCCCCGAGCCGGTGATCTCGCAGGCGGTCGAACCCAAGACCAAGGCCGACCAGGAAAAAATGGGCATTGCGCTGAATCGCCTGGCCCAGGAAGACCCCTCGTTCCGCGTGCACACCGACGAGGAGTCGAGTCAGACCATCATCTCCGGCATGGGCGAGCTGCATCTGGAAATTATCGTCGACCGCATGAAGCGCGAATTCGGCGTCGAAGCCAACGTCGGCAAGCCGCAGGTGGCGTACCGCGAGACCATCCGCAAGCCGGTGGACCAGGAATACCGCTTCGTCAAGCAGTCCGGCGGCCGCGGCCAGTACGGCCACGTCGTCATCAAGTTCGAGCCGCAGGAGCACGGCAAGGGTTTCGAGTTCGTGGACGCCATCAAGGGCGGCGTGATCCCGAAGGAATTCATCCCGGCGGTGCGCAAGGGCGTGGACGAGGCGATGCAGCGCGGCGTGAAGTTCGGTTATCCCGTGGTCGACGTGAAGGCGACGCTGCACTACGGTTCGTATCACGAAGTCGACTCGAACGAGAATGCGTTCAAAATGGCGGCGATCCTGTGCTGGAAAGAAGCCGGTCCCAAGGGCGACCCGGTGCTGCTCGAACCGATCATGGACGTGGAAGTGACTTCGCCCGCGGATTACCTGGGCAACGTCATGGGCGACCTGAACTCGCGGCGTGGCATCATCATGAGCCAGGAAGACGGTCACGGCAACGTGAAGGTCATCCGCGCCGAGGTCCCGCTGGCGAACATGTTCGGTTATTCGACGAGTCTGCGCTCGGCGACCCAGGGTCGCGCGACTTACACGATGGAATTCAAGAAATACTCGCCGGTGCCGTCCAACGTCGCCGAGTCCGTCATGAAGAAAGCCAGTTAATCAAGACAGAGGCATCCCGTGTCCAAGGAAAAATTCTCCCGCACCAAACCGCACCTCAACGTCGGCACCATCGGCCACGTCGACCACGGCAAGACCACGCTCACCGCGGCGCTCACCAAGGTGCTGGCCGCCAAGTTCGGCGGCGAGG
>DAIDLH010000050.1 GCA_027449605.1 Candidatus Muproteobacteria bacterium
GGAAAGGGGGCTTAAGCCCCCTTTCCTAAAGCTGGCGGAGAGAGAGGGATTCGAACCCTCGATGGGATTTTGTCCCATACACCCTTAGCAGGGGTGCGCCTTCGACCACTCGGCCATCTCTCCTTGCAAGCGCAAATGCGCCCGCAAGGATACCTGTGCCCGGAAACGACGTAAAGCTAAAAACCCGGGGTTTTATCCTTTGCCGCCGCCCTGCGCCATGCCGGGCATCGGATGCACCACGCCGGATTCCTTTTCCTTCTTGATGCGCTCGTAGATTTCCTCGCGATGAACCGGGATCTCTTTCGGAGCATTCACTCCGATCCGAACCTGATTGCCTTTGATGCCAAGCACGGTGACCTGAACATCGTCGCCAATGTTGAGGGTCTCTCCAATGCGTCTCGTAAGTATCAGCATTGTCCTGCACTCCTTTCAGAATTACCTGACTCCATACGTTCCTTATCCCGTTGCCCGGTCATCCACCCCTGGTTTAACCGGCTCCTCAACAAAATTCCCCTTGTGTCTTCATGACGGTTTTTGGCAAACCTTCCCATGGCAGCAGGCATACCGCGTTTTTGCGGCTTGCCGTACCCGCCCCGGACGGCATCTCTCCGCCGGGAGCGATCGGCTAACTTACGGATATCATAAGGAAAATATCCCCGATATCCGGCAATATCACCTGCTCTGCCTGTATCTATGCAGCTTCTATGCCAGCTTGGGGAGGGCAGGCCGGGGATTATTGAGGTTTTTCCAGGCCAAAAGCGCTGTGCAGGGCGCGCACCCCCAGCTCCAGGTACTTTTCCTCGACCACCACGGAAATCTTGATCTCCGAGGTCGAGATCATCTGGATATTGATGCCTTCGTCGGCCAGGGTCTTGAACATCTGACCGGCGATACCGGCGTGCGAACGCATGCCCACGCCCACGACCGAAATTTTCACGATCTTGTCGTCGCCCGTGACCTCACGCGCCTTCAGTTCCTGCGAAACCCGCTTGAGAATTTCGGTCGATTTCTTGTAATCGGCGCGGTGCACCGTGAAGGTGAAATCCGTGGTGCCGTCGGCGCCCACGTTCTGCACGATCATGTCCACGTTGATATTGCCCTTGCCGATCTCGCCCAGGATGTGCGCGGCGATGCCGGGCTTGTCCGGCACCCCGCGGAGGGTGAGCTTGGCTTCGTCGCGGTTGAACGCGATGCCTGAAATGTGTGGCGCTTCCATTTCGTTTTCCTCGTAAGTAATAAGCGTGCCCGGTCCTTCCGCGAAGGACGACAGCACGCGCAACGGAACCCGGTATTTGCCGGCGAACTCGACTGAGCGGATCTGCAACACCTTGGAGCCGAGGCTCGCCATCTCGAGCATTTCCTCGAAGGTAATGCGATCGAGTCGCCGCGCCTGCGGCACAATGCGCGGGTCGGTGGTATAGACGCCGTCCACGTCGGTGTAAATCTGGCACTCGTCCGCCTTGAGCGCGGCCGCCAGCGCCACGCCGGTGGTATCCGAACCGCCGCGCCCGAGGGTGGTGATGTTGCCCTCCTCGTCCACGCCCTGAAAACCGGCGACCACGACCACGCGACCCTTTTTCAGGTCCTCGTGAATGCGCTTCTCGTCGATCTGCATGATGCGCGCCTTGCCGAATGCGCTGTCGGTGCGGATGTGCACCTGGTAACCGGTGTAGGATCGCGCCGGGCAGCCGATTTTTTCCAGCGCCATCGAAAGCAGCGCAATCGTCTGCTGCTCGCCGGTGGCGAGCAGCACGTCGAGCTCGCGCGCCGGCGGCTCATTGTGCACGCCCTTGGCGAGCTTGACGAGCGAGTCGGTCACGCCGCTCATGGCCGACACCACGATCACGAGATCGTTTCCTTCCCGGCGCAGGCGCGCGACCTTCTCGGCCACGGCGTTGATGCGCTCGGGACTGCCGACGGAGGTGCCGCCGTATTTTTGTACGATCAGGGCCATGTTATTTCGACAAAGAGAGACTGCAAAGGGCGCAGATTAAACCCGCTTTTCCGGCGCGAGTAAACCGCCGGCACGGGACCGGGCACGACCGCTCCTGACATTCTGGCAGCCGGTTTCGCTAGATGAAATGCTGCTTATTTTAAATGCTGTTCGACCCAGGACGGTACAGCGTCGAGCGCCGCGCCCAGACCGGCGGGATTGGTGCCGCCCGCCTGCGCCATGTCCGGCCGACCGCCGCCCTTGCCGCCCACGCCCGCGGCCACCTGATTGACCAGTTCCCCGGCATGCAAGCGCCCGGCGAGGTCCTTGGTCACCCCGGCGATCAGGGTCACCTTGTCGTCCGCCACCGCCGCCAGAACGATGGCCGCCGGCGCCAGTTTGTCCTTCAGCTTGTCCAACACCTCGCGCAGACCCTTGGCGTCCATCCCGTCCAGCCGCGTGGCGAGCACCTTGATGCCCTTCACCTCGCGCGCCTCCGCCGCCAGATCCCTGGACCCGCCGCTGGCGAGTTTGGCGCGCAGTTGATCGAGTTCTTTTTCAAGGCCCTTAACGCGTTGAGCAAGCTGTTCGATCTTGCGCGGGACTTCCTCGGGACTCGCGCGCAGCATCTCGGCGGCTTCGCGGAGTTTGCTCTCCCGTTCGTACAGGTACGTCAATACGCCCGGACCGGTCACGGCCTCGATGCGCCGCACGCCGGAGGCCACGCCGCCCTCGGAAACGATCTTGAACAAACCGATGTCGCCGGTACGGCGCACATGCGTGCCGCCGCACAGCTCGATGGAATCGCCGATGTTCAGCACCCGCACTTCCGAGCCGTACTTCTCGCCGAATAATGCCATCGCGCCTTCGGCGCGCGCCGAGTCCATGTCCATGACGCGCGAGCGCGTGTCCTGGTTCAGCAGGATCTGTTCGTTCACGCGCCGCTCGATCTCGGCGATCTGCTCCGGCGTCACCGGGGAAAAATGCGAGAAGTCGAACCGGGTGTGGCTCTCGTCCACGAGCGATCCCTTCTGCTGCACGTGCGTGCCGAGCACGTCGCGCAGCGCCTTGTGCATCAGGTGCGTCGCCGAATGATTGCGCATCGTGGCGCGTCGCACTGATTCGCTCACCTCTGCTGTCACGCGATCGCCGTCGCGCAATTCGCCGGTCTCGACCCTGCCCTTGTGTACAAACGTCTGGCCGTTCTTCAGCGTATCTTCAACACGAAACACTGTCTGGCCTGACCGCAATATGCCGCTATCTCCAACTTGGCCGCCGGATTCAGCATAAAAGGGCGTGCGGTCGAGCACTACGTTGCCGGTCTCGCCCTGTTTCAGCGCACCCGCTTTCCCGAGGGTGGTCCTACTCCATATACTGAGCACGGTGCCCTCGTCTTGCAGGCGGTCATAGCCGGTGAAATCGGTGGGTTGATCGGCAGTTGCGCCGCCCATCTCTATCGTCTTAAAGCTGCTGGCCGCGCGCGCGCGTTCCCGCTGCGCCTCCATTTCGCGCTCGAAGCCGGCCATGTCGAGTTTAAGATTGCGTTCCAGGGCCACGTCGCGCGTGAGGTCGGTCGGAAAACCATAAGTGTCGTAAAGCTTGAAGATCACCTCGCCCGGGATCGTGTCGTCCTTGAGATGCGCGAGGTCTTCATCGAGAATCCTGAGTCCCTGTTCGAGGGTCTCGTTGAAGCGTTCTTCTTCCTGCTTCAGCACGCGCTCGATCTGGGGACGGGCGCTGTTCAATTCCGGATAGGCGTCGCCCATCTCCCGGCACAGCGGCGCAACCAATCGGTAGAAAAAGGTTTCGCGCGCACCGAGGCGGTGGCCGTGGCGGATGGCGCGGCGGATGATGCGCCGCAGCACGTAGCCGCGGCCTTCGTTCGAGGGCAGCACGCCGTCGACGATCAGAAACGCCGCGGCGCGGATGTGATCGGCCACGACGTTGAGCGAGTGGCTCTGGCGCTCGGCGGCGCCGGTGATTTCCACCGCCGCACGGATCAGATTCTGGAACAGGTCGATCTGGTAGTTGCTGTGCACGCCCTGCTGCACCGCGGCGATGCGCTCGAGGCCCATGCCGGTGTCCACCGACGGCTTGGGCAGCGGCGTGAGCACGCCCCGGGCGTCGCGGTTGAACTGCATGAACACGAGATTCCAGATCTCGACGTAGCGGTCGCCGTCCTCGTCCGGACTGCCCGGCGGCCCGCCCGGAATTTGCGAACCGTGGTCGTAGAAAATCTCGGAACAGGGTCCGCAGGGGCCGGCGTCGCCCATCTGCCAGAAGTTGGACGCATCGCCGAGGCGCGAGAACCGCTTCGGGTCGATCTTCACCTCTTTCAGCCAGATATCGGCAGCCTCGTCGTCATCCTTATATACCGTCACCCACAGACGCTCCGGCGGCAGCTTCATTTCCTTGGTCAGGAATTCCCAGGCGAACTGGATTCCTTCGCGCTTGAAGTAGTCGCCGAAGCTGAAGTTGCCGAGCATCTCGAAGAAGGTATGGTGGCGCGCGGTGTAGCCGACGTTTTCGAGGTCGTTGTGCTTGCCGCCGGCGCGCACGCAGCGCTGCGAACTGACCGCGCGCACGTAGGGACGCTTCTCCTGTCCGAGGAACACATCCTTGAACTGCACCATGCCGGCGTTGGTGAACAGCAGCGTCGGGTCGTTTCCCGGCACCAGCGGGCTCGACGGCACGACGGTGTGGCCGTGGCGCTGGAAATAGTCGAGGAAGCGTTGGCGGATTTCGGTGCTTTTCATGACGGGAACAGGATCACTCCTGCTCGCGAGGATTCAAGACTTTCTGTATCTGCTCATAAGTGAAACCGCGGTATTGCAGGAAACGGGCCTGGCGCGCGCGCTCGGTGAAGCTCTTGGGCGGGCGCGCGCCGAATTTCTTGCGTTGCACGCGCCGCACATCCTCGAGCCATTCGCGGCCCGAAACGTCGAGCCAGCGCTCTATCGCCTCCGCTGTCACCCCTTTATCCTGCAATTCTTTCTGTATGCGCAACGGTCCGTAACCGCGACTGCGCCGCGCCTGTATCAGGCTTTCCATGAAGCGGTCGTCGGAAACCAGGCGCTCCTGTTCCAGCCGCTTCACGGCCTCGGCGGCGATCGACTCGTCGCACCCCTTTTTCAACAGCTTATTATGAATCTCCTTCCGGCCATGCTCGCGCCTCGCGAGCATGGCAAGCGCCAGTTGGCGCGCTCGCGGGAGATCGATTTCCGGCGTTTCCCGCCTCAGGCCTCTTCCTCCGCCGTGGCTTCTTCCGCCTCTTCGTCTCCGGCCGCGACGCGCACCGCCGTCACGGCCTTTTCGCGGATGCGCTTTTCGATCTCGGCGGCGATGTCCGGATTATCCTTCAGGAACTGGCGCGCGTTGTCCTTGCCCTGGCCGATGCGCTCCTTGTTGAAGCTGTACCAGGCGCCGGTCTTCTCGACGACCCCGTTCTCGGACCCGATGTCGACGAGCTCGCCTTCCTTCGAGATGCCTTCATTATAAATGATGTCGAATTCGGTCTGGCGGAACGGCGGCGCGACCTTGTTCTTGACCACCTTCACGCGCGTCTGGCTGCCGATGACTTCCTCGCCCTTCTTGATCGCGCCGATGCGGCGGATATCGAGGCGCACCGAGGCGTAGAACTTGAGCGCGTTGCCGCCGGTCGTGGTCTCGGGATTGCCGAACATGACGCCGATTTTCATGCGGATCTGGTTGATGAACACCACCAGGGTATTGGAACGCTTGATGTTGGCGGTGAGCTTTCTGAGCGCTTGGGACATCAGGCGCGCTTGCAGGCCCATGTGCGAGTCTCCCATCTCGCCCTCGATTTCGGCCTTGGGCGTGAGCGCCGCCACCGAGTCGATCACCACCACGTCCACGCCGCCCGAACGCACCAGCATGTCGGCGATTTCCAGCGCTTGCTCGCCGGAATCCGGCTGCGACACCAGCAGGTCGTCGATGTTCACGCCCAGCTTCTTGGCGTACAGCGGGTCGAGCGCATGCTCGGCGTCGATGAAGGCCGCCGCCCCGCCCAGCTTCTGGATCTGCGCCACCACCGACAGCGCCAGCGTGGTTTTACCCGAGGATTCCGGCCCATAAATCTCGACCACCCGGCCGCGCGGCAGACCGCCGATGCCGAGGGCGATATCGAGCCCCAGCGACCCGGTGGAAACCGCTTCGACCTGCTGCACCACGCCGGCGTCACCGAGGCGCATGACCGAACCCTTGCCGAACTGCTTCTCGATCTGCCCCAGGGCCATGTTCAACGCCTTGGTTTTGTTCGTATCCATGCCTGTTCTCCTGCGGTATCCCGCCGAAACGGTGGTTGCGATAAACGGCTTAACTGCTGATAAAAACGATTATTTCACAAGTCATGGGAGCGGCCTAGCCCTGGCCGAGGCTACACAACCGGCTGATAAATAGGCTTGTCAGAAGCACCGCGGACACAAAGGAACACCGTGGCAAAACTAACCTTGATGCCTAATGGTTGACAGCGCAGCGGACAATTAAGCTATTCTTGCATTTAAGGCAGCAAGCCAAAGGTTAACAGAGGATATGATAATGGCCGGCGCAAATCAAAAACGCACGCTGATTGAAAAACTCGACCAACTCCCGCCCGAACGCGTGGCGGAAGTCGAAGATTTCGTGGATTTTCTGGCCAGCAAGGCGCGTCGGCGTGCGGCCCAGGCAATCCTGGATGGTGTAAAACGCGTCGCCAAGGCAGGCGGCAAGCCAATGTCCATGGATGAGATTCAGGCCGAGGTTAATGCCGTGCGTCGCGCCCACAAAGCGTCCAAGCGCGCATGAAATGCGTGCTCGACACCAATATCCTGGTGTCGGCGTTTCTGTGGCAAGGTATCCCCGCCCGATTGATTCAGCATGCCAGCAGAAACGAAATTCAACTCTTCACCAGCCATGCGCTGCTTGATGAACTTGCCGAAGTTCTGCGCCGCAAGAAGCTCGTAAAAACCGTCGAGAATACCGGATTCAGCGCAGACCAGCTCGTGAGCCACTACCGCCGTTTGGCCTACCGCGTCACCACCCGCCAGATCACCAGGCGGATCTCGCGTGATCCCGACGACGATCAGGTACTCGCGTGCGCGCTTGCAGCCAAGGCCGACCTCATCGTCTCCGGCGACCGAGACCTGCTTGCGCTCAAGAGCTTTCGGGAAATTCCGATCGTGACGGCGGCGGAGGCTGTGAGGGTTCTCAGCGGGCAATAACTGTTTCGGGTTTCCCGGGTTACGCCGCAACCCTCTCCCTTTGCCCTCTCCCGCTCACGCGGGAGAGGGGAGGTTGGCGATACGGCGAGATTATTATTGGCGGCTAACCCGGGCTACATGAACAAAAAAAAGAAACGGAGGCCGATGGCCGCCGTTTCCCTTTCAACATGACTTTGCGCCGCGGCGATCAGGCCAATCGCGCCTTGCGGCGCACAAAGCCGATCAATCCAGCCAAACCTGAGCCAAACAACCACACAGTTGCCGGGATAGGCACAGTAGTAGTTAATGCACTAGCAGTTGCATCCAAACCCCAACCCTGCGAAAAATATTCCTCGTAGTAGCCTTCTACACACGCAGGACAATCAAAGAATTTTGAACCTGCGTAGGAACTGTCTAAATAGAATGAAATTGAACTAATGGGCAAATCGCTTAATGCGGTTGTTATTGCAGGTTTATTTGTGTTTGGGGCGAGATTAAGATAAATCCATGCATATAATATATTGCCTTCCAGTCCCAAATCAGATAAGGGCAAATTTGTAGTGACTGCGGCCGTTTGATTAGAGAGAGTAACGTCATTCATCCTCGGCCGCAGTGGATCGTTATAATCGCCATATCTTGTGCATGAATTAGAATCACAGACCGAAGCAGCCCCACTGATACTCATCTGTCCCCAATAGACTCCTCCCAAATCAAAATCAATTGAGCCACTTAATGCGCCAAGATCGCCATTCAGAGACATGGAAACTGAAAATGGCATTCCTGCTGAGATACCTACTGGATAGACATTGTTAGCGCCAATAACCGCGAGATTATCATTCCTGTCATAAATGCCATTTATAGTTCCGGAAAATTGGTATGTCGTTGATGCCACGGAAAGGTTTCCTGAAAAAGCCACGGCAACGAAAAGAACAGTAGCTGCCCAACGATGATCGAATTTCATGAAACTCCTCCTAGCAATCATGTTTTGTTGTTGGCGGTTGTTTTTCATGTTTTATCTTAACTCTTAAAGGAAAAAGATGTTAGAAGCACATTCTTTCCCGCTTCTGGCACATTCTCCGTTTGCCCCTTTTTTTGCTGCAAGCTTCAGAATAAATTCGGCCTGAACCTCCAACATGGCAAATCGTAAAAAAAGTAGTCAACAAAACAGATTTTCATGAAAAAAGTGATTGTTTTTACTTGGGATTCAGAAATTCCAGCATGCCCTGAAGCGCCGTGGTCACCGATTGCCGCCGCACGCTCTCGCGGTCGCCCGTGAAGACATGTTTGCGGCTTAGGGTGTCGCGCTTCTTCCCGGCCCAACGGAACGCCGCTCACGCCAGCGCTATGCTTGCCATCCAACCTCCCCAGACAATCAGCGCGCCGCCGCTCGCGCGGCTGATCCATAATCCTCGCGGCAGAGTCTTTTCCAATAATACGAATACGGTAAGCAGCGCGATCCACAACAGATTCATCACCCCGACGACGAACAATACGAGCATCAACAGCCAACAACAGCCGGTACAGTAGAGTCCGTGGCGTGCGCCCATGGCGAGCGCGCCCCAGGTCCCATCGCGCCACTCATTGAGTAGAAACGACAGCGGCGAGCGGCAGCGGGCGAGACAGACGTACTTCGCGGGAGTCCACTGATAGATGCCGGCGGCGATCAATACCGCGCCTCCCAGCAGCGGGCTGGTGCCGACCATCGCGGGCGAGATCAGCACGGCGGCGTGCAGGCCCCATTGCACCAGCGTGGCCGCCAGACTGAAACCGGTCCATGCGATGAGATACCCAAACAGAAACAGCCAGCTCGCGATAAAAGCTTGGCCTTGAGCGCGGCGCTGGTGCTGGATGCGGGCGAACAGGAGAACCACGAGGCTGACCGACGGAACCATCATGCCCGCCATCATGATGGCCCACATCGTGAACACCAGCGCCAGGTCCCACGGGCCCCAGGCGTGAATGCCGGGCATCGCCATGTCGACCAGATCCATGTGATCCATGGCCCAGGCCTGGTAGGTCAGGTAAACCCACGCGAGCAGCGTGACGCTAACGACACTGCCGATAACTACCGCGCGGCTGGCTGGTCTCCCGAGCTTTCCTTCAGGCTTGGTAGCTGAAGGGGGAATAGAAGCCATTCTTCTGGGAAACCTCCACGCTGTGCCCGTGATCGTGATAACTGAGCTGCTTCGAGTGGCACACCACCGCCGGAAAGCCCGGCACCGCCGTGAACGGGATGTTCGAAAGTGTCACGTCCTGTCCGCCCTGGCCGACCAGCGCCTCGATCTCCATTTGCGCCACCTGCGGAATGGTCAAGCTGCGCTGCTTGCCGTTGGCGCGGTAATCGATGGCGACGCTTTTGACGCCCAGGACCTCGCCGATCAACGGCGCCAGGTTCGCCAAATGGCCGCCGGCCTGCCCCGAGAAAATCTTGGTCAAGGCGTCGCGTTGCTTGTCGTTGGCTTTCTGATCCACGTACAAGGCGACTTTCCATTTCGTTTGCAGCATGTGTCCGGGCGTGTGAACAAACAGCGCGGCATTGAGACCGTCGAGCCGGGTGCCGTCGAAGCTGCCTTGATCGACGTGCCAGGCGACCAGCGCATTGCACTCGCCGTCGGTCGGCGGGCCGGTGAACACGCACGGACAGGCCGCGTTGCAGCTGCACGCCTCAAAGTAAGTCCCCGCCACTTTCCATTTTGCATCCATGATATCTCTCCTTTGTTGTTGTCTCACCAACAGATGGAAATACCCTGTTTCAAGCTTTGCGCTCTTTATGTACTCTAACGTCATGGCGTAATCAAACAAGCTGGGTTCAGCAGAACATAATTGAATTCTTATATTCAGCTATTCTTGTGCCTTGGCTCTCGAGATTTGCAGATTGTTAAGCACGATGGTCACGAAGCGGCGTAAGCCGCCGAATCGTCTACCGGGCACGCTCAATGTTGTCTGTCGATCACTTGAGAAAAAGACGGTCGGCAAGCACATTCGCCCGGATGCGAAACGGATCTTCGATGTACCGAAAGGTAAGGTGGGACACCAGAATGACCGCGGCCACGAAAACAGCGGTCGCCAGAATAACCTGCGTCGGCCCCCGGGCCGCACGGATCACGACACCGTAACCGAGCAACGTCGGGGCGTGCATCAGATAAATCGAATAGGAAATCCGGCCCAGGTATGCCGGAATACGATGCCCGAAGAATCTCGCGACCCAACCGGTATCCGAAGACACCGAGAGAACCAGCAGAAAGAAAGCCGGCGGCGCCAGGAACGCCAGCCACGGGTCGTGCCGCGAATAGACCAGAATGGCGCCGGCGAAAATCAGCGACAGGGTCTGAACCGGGGCCGAGGCGGCATAAGCGAGGATTCCGGGTTTGCGTGACCAGCGCTGCGCCACGACGCCGAGGAAAAATCCGAACAGGCAGCGAAAAATGCCGAGATCCGTCGTGAGGTAAAGGCATTCACTCTTGGCCAGACAATTGTGTGACAGCGAACCGAGGATCGCCACCGCGCCGCCGATCAGGACAAACAGGAAATAGGCCGGCTGACGGTTTCGGATCGCCAGGAAAGCCGCGCAAACACCAAACACCAGATACGTGTAGTACTCGGTGCTGATGGTCCAGCTGGGATAATTGAGAATCAGCCGGTCGAAGAAACCGAGGCTATGGGTCAGGGTCAACGATGACAGCAGTTCCGCGGCGGAGGGCAATAACGGGCCGGTATCAGCCATGTCATGGAAGAAGCGGACAAAACCGTGATGGCCCAGGAAAACCTTGGTCATCGGCGTGAGATAGCCGATAACAATGTAGGCAAAGGTGGAAAAAACGAACAGCGGATAGAGCCGGCCGGTGCGCCGCACCATGAAATTTCCCAGATCGGCGGAGCTGCGCAGCTTGTCCTCGTAGACGCGGCTGATGACGAAACCGCTCAGCACGAAGAAAAGGTCGACAAACAGATATGCGGTCCACAGATACACCGTGCTCATCGACTCGACCGATTTCGCCGCCAGCTCGAGATGCAACAACGCCACGCCGAGCGCCGCCGTGCCGCGCAATCCCTCGAAGGACTTGATCATGCGCGCGTCCGCCCCGCCAACTCGCCGCACACGAACCTGGGGATCATTGGTATTTTCTAAACATTCAGATATTCAAGCAGACCCTGCAACGCCTTGGTCACCGACTGCCGCCGCACCGACTCGCGATCGCCCGTGAAAAGATGCCTGGCCGTGACAGGCTCGCGCTTCTTCGCGGCCCAGGCGAAACAGACCGTGCCGACCGGCTTCTCCGGCGTGCCGCCGCTGGGACCGGCGATGCCGGTAATCGCGAGCGCCACCTGCGCATGCGAATGAGTCAGCGCGCCCTCGGCCATGGCGCGCGCGGTCTGCTCGCTCACCGCGCCGTAGCGCGACAGGGTCGTGGTGCTGACGCCGAGCATCTCGCGCTTGGCGAGATTGGTGTAGGCGACGAAGCCGCGTTCGAACCATTCGGAACTGCCGGCCACCGAGGTGATCACCTGCGCCACCCAGCCGCCGGTGCAGGATTCGGCCGTGGTCAGCATCAGCCCTTGCCGTTTGAGCGTATGCGAGACCTCGCGTATCAATAATATGTCGATTTCCATATGAACGTCCGGCAACTGATCAATCGTCGCAACTGCTCAGAATCCCCAACAAAAAGAAAAAATTAGACAGGATTCACAAGATTAAAAACAAGATTAACAGGATTTCCTAATTCTAAAATCCTTAATCCTGTCAATCCTGAAAAATCCTGTTAATCCTGTCCATTTCATGTTGTTAGAAACACTTATAATAAACTCCAAAGCATCTTCACGCCGAGTATCGTCACGAAGGCGGCGAATATGCGCCGCAGGGTGGCGTCCGACAGACGGTGCGCGAGGCGCGCGCCGAACGGCGCCGCCAGCATGCTCGCGATCACGATGCCGGCGAACGCCGGCAGCACCACGTAACCGACGCTCCACGGCGGCAATCCTTCCGCGTGCCACCCGGCCACGACGTAGCCGACGGCGGCGCTGAGCGCGATGGGAAAGCCGATCGCCGCCGAGGTCGCGATCGCCTGGCGCGCCGGCACGCCGAACCACGTCATGAACGGCACCGACATCGAACCGCCGCCGATGCCGAAGAACGCCGACAGCAGGCCGATGACCCCGCCGACCGCGCCCACGCCCGCCGCGCCCGG
>DAIDLH010000051.1 GCA_027449605.1 Candidatus Muproteobacteria bacterium
CGGGCGACGACAAGGGCATCACCCTGCTCATCGGCGGCAAGCGCACGCTGAAGATCGGCGACACCTTCGGCACCGTGATCGTGCCGTTCATGAAGCTGGAAACCGACGAGGACTACGAGCGCATCCGCGAGATCGCCGCCAACACGATCGACTTCTGGGCCGAGAACGGCCTGGAACACGAACGCTGCGGCGAGATGATCGAGCGCATCGGCCTGGTGAACTTCCTCGAAGGCATCGGCCTCGAGGTCGACCCGAACATGATCACGCAGCCGCGCACCAGCTCCTATGTGCGCATGGACGAGTGGGATCAGGAAGCCGAGAAGTGGAAGAACCGCAAGCAGCAGGCGGCCGGTTGATCCGTATCCGTCCAGACAGCGATTCACGTCGAAAGAACGTTTTGGAGAACTGAAAAATGGCAGAAGCACCGAAGATGCGCCCGCCGATCGAAAGCGGATGTCCGGATGCGTTTCAGTACATGCATCCCCTGATGATCAAAAACTACGGCAACTGGAAATACCACGACCGTCCGCGTCCGGGCGTGCTGCATCACGTCGCCTATTCCGGCGACGAGATCTGGACCGTCCGCGTCGGCACCCAGCGTCAGCTCGGTCCGTATGAGATCAACCTGCTGTGCGACATCATCGACAAGCTCGGTGAAGGCTACGTTCGCTTCACCATCCGCTCGAACATGGAAGTCATGGTTTCCAGCAAGGACAAGGTCGATCCGCTGATCAAGGCCTTCGAGGAAGCCGGCTACCCGATCGGCGGCACCGGCAACTCGGTGACCATGATCTCGCACACCCAGGGCTGGCTGCACTGCGACATCCCCGGCACCGACGCCTCGGGCGTGGTCAAGGCGCTGATGGACGACCTGCACGACGAGTTCGTGAAGGAAGACATGCCGAACCGCGTGCACATCACCACCTCCTGCTGCCAGATCAACTGCGGCGGCCAGGGCGACATCGCCATCAACGTGCAGCACACCAAGCCGCCGAAGATCAACCACGATCTGGTGGCGAACGTGTGCGAGCGTCCCTCGGTCGTGGCGCGCTGTCCGGTCGCGGCGATCCGCCCGGCCATGGTCAACGGCAAGCCGTCGCTCGAAGTCGACGAGAAGAAATGCATCTGCTGCGGCGCCTGTTTCCCGCCGTGCCCGCCGATGCAGATCAACGACCCGGAGCATTCCAAGCTCGCCATCTGGGTCGGCGGCAAGAACTCCAACGCGCGTTCCAAGCCGATGTTCCACAAGCTGGTCGCCGCCGGCGTGCCGAACAATCCGCCGCGCTGGCCGGAAGCCGGCGACATCGTCAAGAAAATCCTGCGCGTGTACAAACAGGACGCCAAGGATTGGGAACGCGTCGGCGACTGGGTGGACCGCATCGGCTGGCCGCGGTTCTTCGAGCTGACCGAGCTGCCGTTCACCAAGTTCCATATCGACAACTGGCGCGGTTCGCGCGCGAGCCTGAACGCTTCGGCGCACATCCGTTTCTAGTACGCCAGCAGCAAATAGCCGTATCCGACGCCGGGTTTTTCCCGGCGTCGGCCCATAAAGAGATCAAGAGGTGTTGACGTAGATCAAGGGGGCGAGGATGAAGTTTGGGATTCTTATCAATGAAGGGCCGTACACGCATCAGGCATCGGATACCGCGTATCTGTTCGCCAAGGCCGCGATCGAGAAAGGCCACAAGATTCACCGCGTGTTTTTCTATCATGACGGCGTGTACAACTCGAGCCGGCTCACCGAGCCGCCGCAGGACGACCGCCATATCGTGAACCGCTGGCAGAAGCTGGCCAAGGACCACCACATCGACCTCGTGGTCTGCGTGGCCGCGGCGCTGCGCCGGGGCATCAAGGAGGAAAATCTGCAGGAAGGATTCCGCATCTCCGGTCTGGGACAATTGATTGAATCGGGCATCCAGTCGGATCGCCTGGTCACGTTCGGCGATTAACGGGAGGCGCGAAATGACTGAAGCAACCGGCGGCATCGAGATGGAAGAAGACACCAGCGGCAAGGTGAAGAAGTTCCTGTACGTGAACCGCAAGGCGCCGTACGGCACGATTTACGCGCTGGAATCGCTCGAAGTCGTGCTGATCGCGGCCGCGTTCGACCAGGACGTGAGCCTCGCGTTCCTCGACGACGGCGTGTACCAGGTGGTCAAGGGCCAGCACACCAAGGGAATCGACGTCAAAAATTTTTCGCCGACCTATCGCGCGCTGGAAGGTTACGACATCGAGAAACTGTATGTCGAAAAGGAATCCATGGAAGCACGCGGCCTGAAGGAGAGCGATTTCATCGTTCCCATGAAAATCATCGGCGCCCAGGAAATGGCCGACCTGATGCTGTCGCAAGACGTGGTTCTGAGCTTTTAAGGGGATCGAAAAATGCTGCATACCGTGAACAAATCGCCCACCGAACGCAACGCCCTGGACAGCTGCCTCAAGCACCTGACCAAGGGCGCGGCCGTCCTGCTGATCGAGGACGGCGTGTACGGCGCGCTGAAAGGCACCTCGACCACCAAGTCGGTGGAACAGGCGCTCAAGAGTCATCCGATCTATGCACTGTATCCCGACATCGAAGCACGCGGGATGCAGGATCGGGTCATCGACGGCATCAAGCTGGTCGATTACAACGGGTTCGTGGATCTGGTGGCGGAGCACGCCAGCGTCCAGGCCTGGCTTTGATCATTATCAACAGACTTCAACTGACGAGGAGTAATATATGCCTATCACCGTAGCGGGTAAGACCATCGAAACCGATGAGGAAGGCTATCTTTCCAACCGCACCGACTGGAACGAGGAAGTCGCGAAGGAAATGGCCAAGGTCGACAATTGCGATCTGTCGCAGAATCACTGGGAAGTGATCAACTTCCTGCGCGAATACTACGACGAGTACCAGATCGCCCCGGCCGTGCGCGTGCTGACCAAGGCGATCGGCAAGAAGCTCGGCCCGGACAAGGGCAACAGCAAGTACCTGTACGAACTGTTCCCGTACGGCCCGGCCAAGCAGGCGTGCAAATACGCCGGCCTGCCGAAGCCGACCGGCTGCGTCTAAGCAAAGAAGCGACTTTCAAGTCATCCCGGGCGGGAGGGATTTTCCCGCCGGTAAATGTCAGCGGAGTCATCGATGTCGGCTGTGACAGTGATTTATACGCTGCTGTTTTACGTGGCGACGGCCATCCTCGTCATCGGCGTCGCGCGCAAGATTTTCATCTTCGCGCGCACCCCGCAGCCGTTGAAAATCCCGACCACGCCGGCGCCGACGACGCGCCTGGGCGTCTGGGCGCGCATGATCCGCGAGGTCACGGTGTTCGAAAGCCTGTTCAAATCGAACAAATGGATCTGGCTGTTCGGCTGGGTTTTCCACCTGTGCCTGTTCGCGGAACTGGCGTGGCACCTGCGCTATTTCACCGAACCCGTGTGGTTCTTTCTTCCGTGGATGCAGTGGTTCATCAACTTCACCGGCTTCGGCATGATCGCCGGCCTCGCGGGCCTGTGGGCGCGCCGCTTCCTGGTGGACCGGGTGCGTTACATCAGCAGCCTCTCGGATCACCTGATGCTGGCCCTGCTCGTCGGCATCGCCGCGAGCGGTCTGTCCATGAAATACCTGTTCCACACCGACATCATCTCGCTCAAGGCCTTCTTCCTCGGCTTGATGACCTTCAACTGGCAACCGCTGCCGGCCGACGCGCCGCTGCTGGTGCACCTGACGCTGGTGGCGACGCTCATGATCGTGTTCCCGGTCAGCAAGCTGTTGCACGCGCCGGGCGTGTTCTTCAGCCCGACCCGCAACCAGGTGGACAACCCGCGTGAAAAGCGCTGGGTGGCCGGCTGGAGCGCGCAAATCGACAACACCAAGACCGCGAGAGGCTGAGAGCGATGGCGAATTTCGAAGTACCCGTTCTTGGTGAATATCAGGTCCTGCCCCACGTCCATCCGGACACGATGGCCAAGAGCAAGCCGTACGTGGCCAAGCCCGACATCCAGGCCGGCGTCGGTTTCCCCGGCGAGCTGGTGCCGGACTGGGAGAATGTCGCGGTCAAGAAACTCGGCGACCTGGTTTCGCAGTCGCGCGCGCTCCAGGTGTTCCTCGACTCCTGCGTGAAGTGCGGCGCCTGCACCGACAAGTGCCACTACTATCTCGGCACTTCCGATCCCAAGAACATGCCGGTCGCGCGCCAGGACCTGTTGCGCAGCGTGTACCGCCGCTACTACACCTTCGCCGGAAAATTTTTCCCGAAGCTGGTGGGCGCGCGCGACATGACCAAGGACGTGCTCGACGAGTGGTACAGCTACTTCCACCAGTGCTCGCAATGCCGCCGCTGCTCGGTGTTCTGCCCCTACGGCATCGACACCGCGGAAATCTCCATGGCCGCGCGCGACGTGATGGACGCCGTCGGCGTGGGTCAGAAGTATTCGAACGAAATCATCGGCAAGGTCCACAAGATCGGCAACAACCTGGGCCTGCCCGAGCCGGCGCTGGCGGACACGCTGGCGGGCCTCGAGGAAGACGTCAAGGACGAAACCGGCGTCGACGTGAAGTTTCCGCTGGACGTGAAAGGCGCCGAGGTGCTGGTCATCACGCCGTCCGCCGACTTCTTCGCCGAGCCGCACATCGACGGTCTCATCGGCTACGCCAAGGTGTTTCACGCCGCCGGCACCTCCTGGACGCTGTCCTCGCACGCCTCCGAGGCCGCGAACTTCTCGATGTTCATCGGCTCGCACGAAAACCTGCATCGCGCCGCCCTGCGCATCCGCGAGGCCGCGCTCGACCTCGGCGTCAAACGTATAATAGTAGGCGAATGCGGGCATGCCTGGCGCGTGGCCTACAGCTTCTGGAACACGCTCATCGGGCCGTTCGATTTCCTCGACCAGCGCTACCCGATCCCGCAGCACATCTGCGAATTCACCTACGACCTGATCCAGCGCGGCGCGCTCACGCTCGACAAGTCCGCCAACGACGACAAAGTCGTCACGTTCCACGATTCCTGCAACGTCTCGCGCGCCTCGCGCATGGGCAACATGCCGGGCGGCCAGTTCAAGATCCCGCGCGAGGTCATCAAGGCCTGCGTCAACAAGTTCTACGACATGGCGCCGGACACGATCCACGAGAACACCTTCTGCTGCGGCGGCGGCGGCGGTCTGCTGACCGACGACCTGATGGAGTTGCGCGTCAAGGGCGCGCAACCGCGCATGCAGGCGCTCAAGCAGGTCGTGGACGAATACGGCGTCAACCACGTCGCGGCGATCTGCGCGATCTGCAAAAGCCAGTTCACCAAGGTCCTGCCGTACTACAAGTTCCCGATGGACATGATCGGCAGCGTACACGGACTGGTCAGCAAGGCGATCCGGCTCGGTCCCAAGAACTGAAATCCGTTAATATTTTCTGAAACCACGGATAAACACAGATGAACGCAGACATGGAACGAAAGATTGGTTTTTTTATCCGCGTTAATCCATGTTCATCGGTGCTTCCGAAATCTTACTAAGGTATTTTTGACAGGAGATTCGCAATGGCAACTCCCGCAGACAAGGCAAAAGACGCCAAGACCGGTTTCACCTTCCGCAAGTTCAAGGACGGCGACCATGACTGGCCTTCTTTTCAGTCCCGCATTTTCACGGCCGACGAAACCGACAAGTGCCCGACCTACGTGCACAAGACGCCGCCCTGCCAGGCGAGCTGCCCGTCCGGCGAGGACATCCGCGGCTGGCTCAACATCGTGCGCGGCATCGAGAAGCCGCAGAAGGACATGGCGATGCAGGAATACGCCTTCCGCCGCCTGACCGAGGCCAACCCGTTCCCGTCGATGATGGGCCGCGTCTGCCCCGCTCCGTGCCAGACCGGTTGCAACCGCAACGCGGTGGAAGACTACGTCGGCATCAACTCCGTCGAACAATACATCGGCGACACCGCGCTCGCGAACCAATACAGCTTCAAGGCGGCCGAGAAATCCAGCGGCAAGAAAGTCGCCATCATCGGCGGCGGCCCGGCCGGCCTGTCGGCGGCGTATCAGCTGCGCCGCAAGGGTCACGCGGTCACGTTGTTCGACGATCACGAGGAACTCGGCGGCATGGCGAAGTACGGCGTGCCCGGCTATCGTCTGCCGCGCGAAACGCTGGACGGAGAGATCAACCGCATCGTCAACATGGGCGTCGAGGTCAAGCTCAAGACCCGCGTCGGCGTGGACGTGCCGATGAAGGACCTGGAAAAGAATTTCGACGCCGTCCTGTTCGCCATCGGCTGCAAGTCCGGCCGCGCCCTGCCGGTTCCCGGCGCCGACGCGCCGAATTGCATCACCGGCGTCGCGTTCCTCGAGGCCTTCAACCAGGGCCGCCTCAAGGTCGTATCCGGCCGCGTAGTCGTGATCGGCGGCGGCGACACTTCCATCGACGTGGTGTCGGTGGCGCGTCGTCTGGGTTACATCAAGGAAATGGCCGAGGCCGAGCGTCCGGAATACATCGTCATGGGCCAGACGGCGCATGACGTGGCGGTCACCGCCAGGAAGGAAGGCGCCGAGGTCATGCTGATTTCGCGTCAGCCGGTGGAAAAGATGAACGCCGCCAAACACGAAATCGAGGATGCCCAGCGCGAAGGCGTGACCATCCGCGGTTCGCTGCAGCCGAAAGCAGTCCTCCTCGACGACAAGGGCCGCGCCAAGGCGCTGCGCGTGGTGGAACTCGACTTCTCGGCCAACCCGCCGGCGGAAAAACCCGGCACGGAACGCGACATCGAGGCCGATCTCATCGTTTCCGCGATCGGTCAGATGGGCGACTTCCGCGGCATGGAAGAGTTCAACAACGGCAAGGGCCTGATCAACGCCGACAAGTTCTACCAGGTGCCCGGCAAACCCGGCCACTTCGTGTGCGGCGACATCATCCGTCCGCACCTGCTCACCACCGTGATCGGCCAGGGCTCGATCGTGGCCGAGACCATCGACCACTATCTCAAGAAGGAAGACATGGGCAAGCGCCCGAAGGTCGACGTGCACCACTTCAACCTGCTCGCCAAGCTGAACGAAGTCGGCCTGACGCCGAAGGAATTCAAGCCGGCGGGTCCGGAAGACGAACGCCCGATCGACCGCGGCCTGCGCGGCACCTCGGAACAGGGCAAGGCCGTCGGCGGCTACGCGATCCACAACTTCGAGGACCGCTCCGAAGCCGAAGTGTGCCAGTCGGACGAGCTGTTCCTCGGGCATTTCCAGTTCACGCCGCGGCACAAGCGCACCGAGATGGTGCCCGACGCCAAGGAAGTGCTGGGCCACTTCAAGGAGCGCATGCTCGGGCTCGACGAGAAACAGACCGTCGAGGAAGCCAAGCGCTGCATGAGCTGCGGCATGTGCTTCGAGTGCGACAATTGCGTGATCTACTGCCCGCAGACCGCCGTCAAGCGCACGCCCAAGTCCGAATCGACGATGGGACGCTATGTGTACACCGATTACGACCTGTGCATCGGCTGTCACATCTGCGCCGACGTCTGCCCGACCGGCTACATCAAGATGGGCATGGGCGACCACTAAGACATCGCACATGCAAAAGATCAGGCTCATGGTGTTCGGTGCGCTGGCCGTCGCGGCGGCGGGCTGGCTCGCTGCCGCGCCCGTGCTCGCGGCCGAGACCGCCAGCGCGAAATCCGCCATCGGCCCGGTCATCAAAACCTACAAGGGCGACAAGTGCGTTGAGCCGACGGAGGAGATGCGGCGCAACCACATGAAGAAGATACTGCATCAGCGCGACGAAACCATGCACAAGGGGATTCGCACGCGGAAATACAGCCTGAAAAACTGCATTGACTGCCACGCCGACCCCAAGACCAACAGCGTGCTCGGCGAGAACGGCTTCTGCGAAAGCTGTCACGAATATGCCGCGGTCAGCATCGACTGCTTCACTTGTCACTCTTCGTCGCCGGAAAAAAACGGCCAACCGCCCAAGGCCGCGTCGACCGATCCGGCCGGCCTGATGGAAAAAACGATCTCTTCCGCCGTCATGGGCACAACCAACGGAAATCAGCCATGAGTCTGAGCCGCAGGGAATTCATCGGCATCGGCGGCGGCGCCATCGCCGGCATCACGCTCGCACCCGGGCTGCGCCTCGTAGAACTGGCGCGCGCCCGCTCGCCCGAGGAGGCCGCGACCCAGATGCAGCGCTGGGGCCTGCTGATCGACATCGGCAGGTGCCAGGATTGCGACGTGTGCGTCACCGCGTGCCGCACGGAAAACGGCTGGTACGGACACAACCGCCCCGCCACCGATCCGCAATGGATCCGCAAGGTCACGCTCAAGGACAACCAGACCGGCTACGTCGAGTCGCTGCCGGTGCTGTGCCAGCACTGCGAGGAACCGCCGTGCGTCGACGTCTGCCCCACCGGCGCTTCGTTCAAGCGCGCCGACGGCATCGTACTGGTGGACAAGCACATCTGCATCGGCTGCCGTTACTGCATGATGGCCTGCCCGTACAAGGCGCGCTCGTTCGTGCACGAGGACACCATCAACCAGAAATCCTACGCCCCGCGCGGCAAAGGCACGGTCGAATCCTGCACCCTGTGCGTGCACCGCGTGGACGCCGGAAAAATCCCGGCCTGCGTCGAGGCGTGCACCAAGGACGGCAACCAGGCCATGGTTTTCGGCGACCTCAAGGACCCGAACAGCGGGATCAACAAGCACCTCGCCGCCGGTCCTTCCACGCCACTGCGGCCGGATCTGAATCTGAACACCGGCGTGCGTTACCGGGGAGTCTGACGCATGGCACACGCGCACTACCGCAATCTCGAAGGACGCAGCCTCGGCTTCTACGCGGTGCTGGGCCTGCTCGGCGCCATCACCTTCGCCGGCCTCGGCGCCGCCCTGTACATGGAGCACCACGGCCACTGGGTCACCGGCATGAGCAACCAGATCGTCTGGGGCACGCCGCATGTGTTCGCGGTGTTCCTGATCGTCGCCGCCTCGGGAGCGCTCAACGTCGCCTCGATCGCCTCGGTGTTCGGCCGGCAACTGTATAAACCGCTGTCGCGCCTCTCGGGCCTGTTGGCGCTCACGCTGCTGGCCGGCGGCCTGGCGGTGCTGGTTCTCGACCTCGGTCGCCCGGACCGGCTGATCGTGGCGATGACCTATTACAACTTCAAGTCCATCTTCGCGTGGAACATCTTGCTCTACACCGGCTTCTTCGCCATCGTCGCCGTCTATCTGTGGATGATGATGGAACGGCGCATGAACGATTACAGCAAGCCGGCCGGCATGTTCGCTTTCCTCTGGCGCCTGACGCTGACCACCGGTACCGGCTCGATCTTCGGCTTCCTCGTGGCGCGCGACGCCTATGACACGGCGGTCATGGCGCCGATGTTCATCGTCATGTCCTTCGCCTACGGCCTGGCGATCTACCTCGTGGTGCTGATCGCGTCCATGCGCTGGTCCGGCCGGGAACTCGGCGACGTGGTGTTCGGCCGCCTGCGCAACCTGCTCGGCGTGTTCGTCGCCGCGGTGCTTTATTTCGTGACGGTTTACCACCTGACCAATCTGTACATCACCCAGCGCCACGGCATCGAGGGCTTCATCCTGCTGAACGGCGGCGCGTATACGAAGATGTTCTGGCTCGGCCAGGTCCTGATCGGCGGGGCTGTCCCGCTGGTGATCCTGTTCTCACGGCTCGGCCAATCGCGCGCGCTGGTGGTGCTGGCGTCGATGCTCGTCGTCCTCGGCGGCCTGGCGCAGATGTACGTCACCATCATCGGCGGCCAGGCTTATCCGATGCCGCTCATGCCCGGCAAGGAAGTCGTCGCCAGCAGCTTCTTCGACGGCATGGTGGCGAGCTACTCGCCCAGTCTGCCCGAAGTGGTGCTCGGCGTCGGCGGCATCGGGCTGGCGCTGGTCATGGCGACCTTCGCCATGAAGGTGCTCCCGTTCCTGCCGCAAAGCCTGTCGGACGCCGACGCGGACCCGCACTACAAGGCCGCTTAACAGCTCTCGCCGCAAAGACGCGGAGCACGCAAAGAAAAGCGCAAAGAAAACACAGGAATCGGTTTTAAAGCACACGATTCTTTGCGTTCTTTGCGTCTTTTCGGCAAAAGTTCATACTTGACCGCATGAACAGGCTGCTCATCTCCGCCGCCCACAAGTCCTCGGGCAAGACCACGCTCAGCATCGGCCTGTGCGCCGCGTTGCGCGCCCGCGGGCTTGCGGTCCAGCCGTTCAAGAAGGGGCCCGACTTCATCGACCCCATGTGGCTCACGCTCGCCGCCGGGCGCGACTGCCACAACCTCGACTTCTATCTCATGGGACGCGACGAGATCCTGCGCAGCTTCGCGTCACGTTCACGCGGCGCGGACATCTCCTTGATCGAGGGCAACAAGGGCCTGTACGACGGCCTGAGCCTCGACGGCAGCAACAGCAACGCCGCGCTCGCCACGCTGCTCGATGCTCCGGTGGTGCTGGTCATCGACGCGCGCGGCATGACGCGCGGCATCGCCCCGCTGATTCTCGGTTACCAGGCCTTCGACCCGCACATCCGCATCGCCGGCGTCATTCTCAACCAGCTGGGCGGATCGCGGCACGAAGCGAAACTGCGCGCCGTCATCGAACACTACACCGACGTTCCGGTCCTCGGCGCGGTGCACCACGACGACCGGCTTGCGATCGTCGAGCGGCATCTCGGCCTTATGCCCAGCAACGAGGCGTCCCAAGCCCGGAGCAAGATCGACGCCATCGCCTCGATCGTTGCCGCATCGGTCGATCTCGATCGCCTGATCGCCGTTTCCACTCATGCGCCGGCACTTCCTGCTCCAACCACCGCCCTCTCCCAGACCTCTCCCGCAAGCGGGAGAGGGGATTCGGGAGCAAACCTCATTAAGATTGGCATCCCCCGCGACGCCGCCTTCGGTTTCTACTATCCCGGCGATCTCGAAGCGCTGCGCGCCGCCGGCGCCGAACTGGTGACGATCGACACGTTGAAGGACGCCCGGCTTCCCGCGGTGGACGCGCTGTTCATCGGCGGCGGATTCCCCGAGGTTTTCATGGAACAGCTCGAAGCCAACGGCTCGCTGCGCCGGGAAATCCGTCAGGCGATCGAAGCCGGCCTGCCGGCCTATGCCGAATGCGGCGGTCTCATGTACCTGGCGCGCAGCATTTCCTGGCGCGGCAGGCGCTGCGAAATGGCGGGCGTGATCCCCGGCGACGTCGTGATGCACGACCGGCCCATGGGACGCGGTTACGTGCTGCTGCGCGACACCGACAGGAACCCGTGGCCGTCGCCGCGACCGGCGGAGGTCCGCGCGCACGAATTTCATTATTCCAGCCTGGAAAATCTCGCGCCCGACACGGTATTCGCCTACGAGGTGCAGCGCGGCGCCGGCGTGGACGGCCGGCATGACGGCATCGTCCACAAAAACCTGCTCGCCTGCTATGCGCATCTGCGCGATCTCGAGGGTAATCACTGGGCCGGCCGATTTATCCAATTCGTGCGCGCGCGCCGCGGTACGGCGGCGCGACAACAAGCCGCGCGTTGAGCGCGGCACAACCGGCACTTTCGTCATTTCAGCCAGAGGAACCGAGCATGATCACCATCACCCCGGCGGCGGCCGCGCAAATACGCCACTCCGCGGAATCCACCCAGTCCCTGGACATGCACCTGCGCATCGCCGTGCGGCGCGAGGGAGACGGCAGTTTCGTCTACGGCATGGGCTTCGACGAGATGGGCGAGGATGACATCCTGCTCGCCTCGGAAGGCATCAATATCGTCGTCGCTGACACCAGCAAGGATTTTCTCCTCGGCGCGACGCTCGATTTCGTCGAGATCAGTCCGGGCGAACACCAGTTCATCTTCATCAATCCGAACGATCCGGCGCACGCCGGCAAGTCGAAGCCGGAAGACGGCGCGCCCCAGGGCGGGTGAACGACGCATTCCGCAAACTCGATCGCTCGTCCAGGCGCCGGGCGCCATCGAAAATAAGGGTATTCGCTCCGTCCGGCTGGACGCCGCTCCGCGGCATGGCTAATCTAGCGGATATTCATCGAATGACTTGCGCTGCTCACGAGGGCGGCGAACCATGAGCGCCTCACCGGAACGAACCGATCCCAGACAGTCACGGCCGACGGCCTGGATAACCCCTCCCGCCGACGGCTGGCGGCGGAAATCCTATCGCCTTTTCCTCAATCGCCTGACGCTTCCCCTGATCTGCCTGGCGGTGGTGTTCGCCGCGATCGGCGCGGCGTCGTTCATCATCGTGAGTTTTCCCCAGCACAAGAGCTCCCTCTATCCGACGCTGGGGGCGTTGTTGCTGACCGGCCTGGCGCTGATCTGGCTGATCATCGCGCGCGTCCGGCACAACCTGGTCGAGCCGCTGGCGCATCTGCGCAACTGGTCGGCGCGCATGAGCGGCGGCAATCTTTCGGCGCGCGTTCCGGTGCCGCCGCACGGGGAATTCCGCGAACTGGCGATCGACATCAACCACCTCAGCGACGAGCTTAAATCGCTGACCATCGACATGGACTCGCGCGTTCGCGCCCAAACCGTGCGCCTGGCGCGCAAGACCCAGTCCCTGGACATCCTTTACGACGTCGCCTCCAGTCTCAGCCAGCCCGGCGACCTCGACAAGCTGCTCGAGAGTTTTCTCGACACCTTCATCGAACTGGTGGACGCACGCGCCGCCACGGTGCGGGTGCTGACCGAGGAAGGCCAGACGCGTCTCGTCGCCAGCCGCGGACTCGCCGCGGAGGTGGTGGAGAAAGACCGCCAGATGGACACCGGCCTGTGCCAATGCGGCTGGGCCGCCACCGAAGGCGGCATCCGCGTCCAGCGCGGCACCCAGTCCTGCGCGAAACTGCTCGGCATGCCGATGCTCAAGCGCGATTGCCAGGAATTCGTGGTCGTGCCGGTCACCTATCAGGACCGCATTCTCGGCGTCTACAATCTTTTTCTCGACCGGCCGATGTCGGCCCTGGGCGAGGACATCCACGACCTGCTGAACAGCGTCGGCAAGCATCTCGGACTGGCGCTGGAAAAATCGCGGCTCGACAACCAGGCGCGGCAGATCGCCATCATGGAAGAGCGCAACATCATCGGCAACGAGCTGCACGATTCGCTGGCGCAGGCGCTGGTCGGCATGCGGTTGCAGGTGAAAATGCTGGGCGAATCGCTGCACACCAAGGACCTGCGCGCCTCGCAATCCGAGGTCCAGAACCTCCGAACCGCCGTCGAAGAGGCGCACGCGAGCCTGCGCGAACTGCTGGCCAATTACCGCCTCAGGATCGACGAGCGCGGCCTGGTTCCGGCCGTGGCCGGCATGGTCGAGCGCTTCAGCGAGGAAACCGGCATCAACGTTTTCTTTCACAACGAATGCCGCAAGCTGCATCTGACGCCGGTGCAGGAAAGCCAGATTTTTCACATCGTGAAGGAAGCCCTGTCCAACATCCGCAAGCACAGCAACGCCCGCAACGCGCGCATCCTGCTGAACGGCGACGGCAAGGACGCGTATTCCTTGCTGATCGAGGACGACGGCGAGGGCATGACGCCGGTTTCCCCGGCCCTGCCCGGCGAACACATCGGGCTGTCCGTGATGCGGGAGCGCGCCGAACGGCTGCCCGGCGAACTGACCATCGAAAGCGAACCCGGCGAAGGGACGCGTATCGTGCTATCGTTTCCGGTCGCGCCTTCCAAGGCGGCCGTGGCCAAATAACAAAGCGAAGGGGATGGGGGATTGCGCGTATTACTGATCGATGACCACGCCCTGGTCCGCAAGGGACTGGAGGAACTGCTGCGCAGCCGCGGCGTCGAGGTGGTGGCCTCGGCCGGCAGCGGCGAGGAAGGCATTCAGCAGGCGCTCACGCTCACGCCGGACGTCATTCTGCTCGACATCAAGATGCCGGGCATGAACGGCATCGAGACCCTGGAAAAACTGCGCGCCGGCAATGTCACGGTGCCGATCCTGATGCTGACCATGAGCCGCGATGACGCCGACCTGCGCGCCGCCTTGCGCGGCGGCGCCGCCGGTTATCTGCTGAAGGACATGAATCCCGAAGACCTGGTGCCGGCGCTCGAGGCGGCGCTGCGCGGCGACAACGTCGTGGCCAAGGAAATGGTGGGATCGCTGACGCGCATCGTGCAGGGCCAGACCAGCGAAACCCCGCGCCGTTCCCCCGCCCCGCTCTCCGACCTCACGCCGCGCGAGATGGAAATCCTGAGTCACGTCGCCGAAGGCCAGAGCAACAAGATGATCGCGCGCGAACTCAACATCACGGATGGAACCGTTAAACTCCACGTCAAGGCGATTCTCCGCAAGCTGGGCGTGCATTCCCGCGTGGAAGCAGCCGTGATCGCGGTCGAACAGGGTCTCGGCCGCAAGAAAATCCAGAACAACGAAGGTTAGTTCCTGGAGTTTTTCAAAAGATGAATAGAACCCATCTCAAAATAGACGTAGGGTGGGCACTGCCCACCGTCGGACAGTCAGCGAAGCCGTATTGGTGGGCGATGCCCACCCTACAAATATCTGCCGGAGCATTTTTGAGATAGGTTCTAGACAGGATTAACAGGATTTCGCAGGATTTACGGGATTAAAGATTCAAGAAATTAAAAAATAATCCTGTTAATCCTGTAAATCCTGTGAATTTTCAGTTTGCCGCGGTCGGCTCGAACCACTTGAGCCGGCCTTGCAGTTCCACCACGTCGCCGACGATGATCAGGGTCGGCGCCTTGACGTGCGCCTTGTCCACGATCGACGGCAGAGTCTGCAAATCGCCGGTCAGCACGCGCTGGTTGCGCGTCGTGCCCTGCTGCACCAGCGCCGCCAGCGTCGTCGGCGGCATGCCGTGCCGGATCAGTTCGCGGCAGATCGTTTCGACGCCGTGCAGGCCCATGTAGAACACGATGGTCTGGCGCGGCTGCACCAGCGCCTTCCAGTTGAGATTGACCGTGCCGTCCTGCAGATGGCCGGTGACGAACACCACCGACTGGGCGTAATCGCGATGCGTCAGCGGAATGCCGGCATAGGCGGCGCAGCCGGCGGCGGCGGTGATGCCCGGCACCACCTGAAACGGTATGCCTTCGGCCGCGAGCGTGTCGATTTCCTCGCCGCCGCGTCCGAAGATGAACGGATCGCCGCCCTTGAGGCGCACCACGCGTTTTCCTTCCCGCGCCAGGCGCACCAGCAGATGATTGATGTCCTCCTGCGGGATGGCGTGGTTGTCGCGTTCCTTGCCGGCGTAGATGCGCTCGGCGTCGCGGCGTATCAGGTTGAGCACCGCCGGCGACACCAGGCGGTCGTACACGACGACGTCGGCCTGCTGCATCAAGTGCAGGGCGCGAAAGGTGAGCAGGTCCGGGTCGCCCGGTCCGCCGCCCACCAGGTACACCTCCCCGACCGGCGGCTTGCTGCCATCGACGGCATCGAGTCGCTGCTGCAACGCCTTTTCCGCGGCTGCTTCCTGCCCCGAATAAACCAGCTCGGCGATGCGGCCCTGCAACACCTCTTCCCAGAACTGGCGGCGCCGCGACGAATGCGTGAAACGCTGCTTGACCTTGTCGCGGAACGACGCGACCAGCCGCGCCAGTCGTCCGTACCCAGCGGGAATCAGGGTTTCGAGACGCGCGCGAATCAGACGCGCCAGCACCGGCGACGCGCCGCCGGTGGACACCGCCACGATCACCGGCGAGCGATCGACAATGGACGGCATGATGAACGTGCACAACTCGGGCTGGTCCACGACGTTGACCGGAATGTTGCGTTCCCTGGCGGCATCCGAGACCCGGCGGTTGACCGCCTTGTCGTCGGTGGCTGCGATCACGAGCGCGCAACCGTCCAGCGACGGCGGGCTGAATTCCCCGGTGACGTGCCTGACCTTGGCGTCATCGATCCAGCGGCGGAGAGTCTCGCCCACGGCCGGTGCATGCACCGTGACCCTGGCGCCGGCTTCCAGCAGCAACGATACTTTGCGCAACGCCACTTCGCCGCCTCCGATCACCGCGCAGGGACGGTTTTTCAGATCGAGAAAAACAGGGAGAAAATTCATGACGGGATTATAACTCGGAATGGCGTTTCAACACCTGAGGGTCAGTATCGCTTCGGTGATATCCACGAAGTAATGAATGGAGAAAACCCGCGGTAGGAAATTGGCGGAGGGGGTGAGATTCGAACTCACGAGGAGCGTAAGCCCCTGCCAGTTTTCAAGACTGGTGCCTTAAACCGCTCGGCCACCCCTCCATTAATCATTCACAAGCTCAAACAAGTCAACGGTTTTGCTCGGCGCATCCCTGCGCCTCGCCCCTGCGGGGCCAGCGTCGCTACGCTCCGCTGTCCGAAATCGCTCCCGGCGATTTCATCAAGACCGCCGCCTTACGTGCGGCGCCAGGAGCGCCGCCGAACGCCGCGCTCCGCGCGGCGGCCCGAAGGGCGGAGGGCAGGATGCCCGACGTAAACCGCTCGGCCACCTCTCCTGTTGATCCGCGGACGGAAGAATACCGTATTGCCGGCCTGCACACTACCCGCTCGTCCTTCACCGGCAACGGTTGCGCATCAGAGTTTTTCGATCACGGGACGCTCATGCTGATCGAAATGAAGATGGATATCCCGACTTTCATGGGCGCGGGAAATCGTCGTAACCGGGAGATGCATGGTCTCCGCGATCTGATCGTTGGTCACGTACGGCGGCGGCTCATGGCGGCGATTGCGCTGGCCGTAACGTCGCAGGTTCCAGATCACCCACAGCGTCAATGCCAGCCACATGACGAAGACCGCGGCGCCGTAATTGACGAGCTGTTCGGCAAAGGCCTCGTATCCACCAAGCGTGATCATGCGATCGACGAAAAGATAAATGCCGATGAACCACAGCCCCAGGCTCAGCAGCGGAGTGACCAGATAGACCCACAACCCCCAGAAAATGACGGTAATCATCAGCTCGGCGACACGGCGCGAGAACAGGACGATCGGGTGATCGAGAAAATAGTGCCGGTGATTGGCCGTCGGATGCGCCCACAGGAACAGGTCGCGCAGGCGGCGTTTGGGGCTTCGCCACACCGCATAATGCGTCTTGCCGTATTTGTAGATGCCCTTCGGCACCGCCACCACGGTGGTCGCGGCGCTGATGAGCCAGTAGACCGCCGGATACCAGATCGCCCAGAAGAGATAGCGGATCAGGCCGCGGCGTTCATAGAAGCTGTCCAGGACGAGCCCGACGGTGAATTGCGACAGACAGGTGAAGGCCAGGATCACGCCGGTCCAGCCGGGAACGAGCGTATGCACCGCCAACGACGGCGGCCAGTCGCCGCGCGGGAGATAGTTGGTCCCGACCCAGCAGACCACGGTGAAAGCGAAAGCGTAGCACCACAGGACACCCACCCAGTACTCGACGTAGACCGACCACATGCGCCGGCTGTTCCATTTGAAAATAGTGCCGGCATAGCGGATCGCGGCCTCCACCCCGCCCTGCGCCCAGCGCAGCCGCTGCTTCCACAGGGTGCTCAGGCCTTCCGGAACCAGAATCCACGTCAACGCATGCGGCTCGTAGCGGATGTCCCAGTGGCGCAGTTGCAGCTTCCAGCTGACGTCAATGTCCTCGGTGACGGTGCCGGGAGACCAGTAACCCACGGAATGCAGCGCGGCGCGGCGGAAACAGGTGTTGACGCCCGAGACGGTGAAGATGCGCCCCAGTTTTCGCTGGGTACGCTTGATCATGCCGACGATGGCGGAGAATTCGCCGATCTGGATGCGCGCCAGCAGGCTCGCGCGGTTGACCACGCGCGGGTTGCCGGTGACCGCGCCGACGCGCGGCCCCTCGAGAAAATGCCGGATCATCCAGAACAGCGCGTGCTTGTCGAGCAGCGCGTCGGCATCGATGCACATCAGGAATTCGGACGAACTGGCGATGGCGCCGGCCTTGAGGGCCATCGCCTTGCCCATGTTGCGCGTGAGCGTGACCACCCGCAGGTTGCTGATCTTGCCCGCCATCTCCTGAAGAATGTCGTTGGTGTGGTCGGAGCTGCCGTCGTCGATGGCGATGATTTCGAAATTCGGATAGCGGTTCTGCGCCAGCTGCGTGAGCGCGTCGCGGATCACCACTTCCTCGTTATGGCAGGGCACCAGGATCGCCACGCGCGGGTACACATCGAGCCTGGGAACGTCGCGCTCCTTGCGCTCGCGCCGCAGGTAAAAAATGATCGCCCCCATCATCCAGAAGATGGCCATGAACAGGGGGTAGAAGAAGACGAAAAAGAATACGACCTGCATGGCTACTTTCCCGCGCCGCGCGCCACGTATGCCTGAAGTTCCGGCACGATCCTCAGTACCGCCGGCGCATTGGCGAGGAAATCGTCATTACTGTAGCCGTAATAGCGCGCGCCGCCCGATCGGATCGCGCGCATCGCGCGCAACAGATCGTCGTCCGGTTCCCCCTCCGTCCGGTCCAGAATGAAGTACACAGGGTGCGACGCTTGCAGCGCGGCCACGGTCTGGCGCTCGATGACCTCCCCGCGCAGCGCCGCCTCGAATCGCGCGACGTAGAAATCCACCCCTGACTTTGCGGCGGATCCAAGCGGCACACCGATGCGCACCGCCGGATTGTGATACCGGAAAACGGATATGAGCTGTTCGAGACCGGCGTCGTCGACATCGCCGGAGAATACCACGCCGTCGAAGCGGTTCAGGCGCGCCAGTTCCGAATACACTTCGCGTGCGGGCGCCGACCCCGGCGTTGCGGGCAGCATCAGGTATTGGCGCTCGATCCTGATGCGGGCGCGCATCTGGTGCAGAACGCGGTTGAGCACATCGGCGGCCACCGGCACCCGGGGATTGGGGAAAAACGCCTTGCGCCGATCGCGGCTGAACGGCGCCACCATCACCGTGTTGACGCGCAACAGCTCGAGCCTTGCCAGCAGCGCCGACAACAACTGTTCCTGCTCGGCCGCGGATTTGCCGGCGAAACGGTCCAGCGTGACTTCAACGAAACGCAGCTGCCGGTTCCGCGCCTCGCGGAACGTCAGTATATCGTCCAGATCCTGGAGATTACGGTATTTGCGAAACGTGCTGCGATTGATGCATGGCAAGGTCTGAAGACTGGTGGGTTTCTCGTCAAGCGTCAGGTAATAACGCATGCCGAGGCTGGCTGCCTCCTCCGCCAGCACGCTGTCGTAATCGCCGAAAGGCCAGGCGATCGCCAGCGGCGTGCGTCCCAGTTCGGCGAGCATTCGCGCGCGCGAGCGCGCGAGATCGGCGTGGATGCGGGCCCTGAATTCGTTCTCGCTTTCGTGGCGGCCGCCGACCTCGCGGTACTCGCGCGTCACCGTCGCCGGGGCGAGGTTACCCTGGAGGTTCGAGCGTATCCCGTGGTGCAGGTCATCGCTGTGCGAAATGATCTCGACCAGCGGAGACGCCTTGATCCGGCGCAGGTCGTCCCAATTCAGCAGACGCCCGCGATACTGATCAGGTGTCGCGCGGCCGTCCACCCAGGCCGTGACGATGCTCAACACCGACGGGTAACCGAACTCCTGCAAGACAGGCAAGGCGGCCTTTTCATAGCTCGCCAGGCCGTCATCGAAGCTGAGCAATACCGGCTTGTCCGGCAATTTACCCTGACCGTCGCCGGCGCGGATGAGTTGCTGAAGGCTGATCGGCGCGTAGCCCTGGTCGCGCAGGTACTGCATGTGCCGCCGGAATTCCTTCGGCGGCACGGCGAACTCGTCGGCGCCATGACGCTCGGCGATGTCGTGATAGGCGAGCACCGGAATATCGCCGGCCTGAACGGCGCCGACGGCCGTCAGCCAGAGCAGCGCCGCCCATCCGAACAGGCGCACGATCAGAACCTCTTCACGTAGCGCAGTTCGGCGCGCCACTCGTTCTCGCGCGCGCCGTCATACACGTTTGCCGCGTAGGCGACCCCCCAAAGCAGGGATTGCGCGTCGTCGAAATCATAGTCCTGCTCGTACTTCACGCTCCACTTCATATGACTCCCGAAGTCGTCCTGGTTGTAGTCGCTCAGGGTCAGGTACAGGCTGTCGACGTGGCGCTTGTAACGCGAGTCGAACACGAAATCGGTGCGGTGAACGAAACCGAGGCTGCGGTCGCGTCCGGGATTGAAATAAGGAGCATCGTCCAGGGTGTTGCGTGACTGGTACCATTCCAGGTATACGCGCTGCTCCCGGTGCGGCAGCATTTCATAGGCATAGCCGACGGTGGTGAACAGGCTCTTGCGCCGGTTGCCGTCGGTGAAGTCGTAGTCGTTGACCGTCCCGTACCAGTACCAGACGTAATCGAGGCTGTTGTACTCGGCGCTGCCCTGCCAGTGGCTGGCCTCGACCCCGTTCGCGCGCGCCCGCAACGGCAGGTCGTCTTCAGCGAGGCTGGCGTACGCGGCGACATATTTCCACGTATCGCGCGGCTCGTAGACCACTTTCGTGGCGCTGCCGGCGCGGCCGCCGTGACGAACATCCGTGGAGAATTCCTGGTCGATCATCCACTGCACGTTGAACCAGTGGCGGAGGCCGACGCCGGCGCGATCGAGATCGCCGGCGCTGAACTGGGCGTCGTCGGAACGTGTCGCCAGATACCGGGTATAAAGACGCGTGCGCGGGGCGACGTGCGCGCTGAACTCGGCGCGGCTATGCCATTCGCGCAGCCCCTGGTCCGTGGTATCCGACGCCAGCTCGAAAATAACGACGCGGCGTTCATCGTCATAGTTGTCGTCCACCTTCAGCTCGACGGCGGCCTTGATCTGGGCGTGTTGCAACGCCGGATCGTCCGGATGGCGTTCGAGTCCGGCGCGCACCAGCGTCAACGCCTCCTTGGGCCGGTCGCGATCGAGCAGGCAGTCGGAAACCGGCACGACGAAATACGGTTCGAGTTCGGTCGCGCCGCGCACGCGCTCGAAGCGATCCAGCGCCGCGACGCAGTCGCCCTTCCAGATCGTGATCAGAATGATGTCGCGCTGCAGCGGGTAACTGTCCGGCTGGTACTGCAACAATTCATTCAGCACCGACAGACCGGCGTCGTAATCGCCGCCGCGCGCGCGTTTCACGGCGCAGTCGGCGACCGGAGGAATGAAGTACGTTTCGAGCTGCGGCGGTCGTTTTATCCGCGCGAACTCGGCGAGCGCCGCGTTGCAGTCGCCCTTCCACGAGGAAATGATGATGAAATCGCGCTGGAGCGGATAGTTGTCCGGATGCGCCCGCAACAGCGGACGGAGGATACGCAAGGCTTCCTCATGCCTCCCCTTGCGCGCCAAGGCTACGCCTCGTTCGCGCGCGGCATCGAGCCCTTGAGTACCGCCGCGCTCGCTCTCGGCATGACATGGACTGACGGCGATCAGGAGAAAAAGATACGGTAACAGACGTTTGAGAAGCTCCCCCGGCCACATACCGACACCCAACCTCTTGTAATTTGTTCCAATTATACCCGAGGCCGGCCATGGCTTCCGTCGGCAAATGCGGAACAATATGCTGTCTTTTCGCAGTGTTACGGATGCAGGGCGCCCAAGCCTCCCAGATAGGGCCGGAGCGCGACGGGAACGGTCACCGTGCCGTCGGCCTGCTGGCCGTTTTCCAGAACCGCCACCAGCGTGCGGCCGACGGCGAGACCGGAGCCGTTGAGCGTGTGCACCAGTTCGGGCTTGCCGGTCTGCGGATTGCGCCAGCGCGCCTGCATGCGTCGCGCCTGAAAATCCTCGAAATTGCTGCACGAGGAAATCTCGCGGTACTTGTTCTGGCCCGGCAACCACACTTCGATGTCGTAGGTCTTGGCGGCGGAGAACCCCATGTCGCCGCTGCACAAGGTGATGACGCGATAGGGCAATTCGAGTTTCTGCAAAACTTTTTCCGCGTGGCCGGTCAGCTGTTCCAGCGCCTCATAGGAATCCTGCGGCCGCACCACCTGCACCAGTTCGACCTTCTCGAACTGGTGCTGGCGTATCATGCCGCGTGTGTCCTTGCCGTAGGAGCCGGCCTCGCTGCGGAAGCACGGCGTGTGGCACGCGTATTTGCGCGGCATTTGATTGGCTTCGAGGATAACGTCGCGGACGATGTTCGTGACCGGCACCTCGGCGGTCGGAATCAGGTAATAAGCCTGCTCTCCCTTGAGCGCAAACAGGTCTTGCTCGAATTTGGGCAGTTGCCCGGTGCCGCGCAGGCTGTCGGCATTGACCAGGTACGGCACGTAGGTTTCGGTGTAGCCATGCTCCTGCGTGTGCAGGTCGAGCATGAACTGGATCAGCGCCCGGTGCAGGCGCGCCAGCGATCCGTTCATGACCACGAAACGCGCGCCGGTGATCTTGGCGGCGGCGTCGAAATCCATCATGCCGAGCCTGGCGCCGATGTCCACGTGATCTTTCGGCGCAAAATCGAATTTACGCGGTTCACCCCAGCGGCGCACTTCCCGGTTGTCGTTTTCGTCCTTGCCGTCGGGAACGCTGGCGTGCGGGATGTTCGGAATCCCGAGCGCGAGATCGACGAGTTCAGCCTGAATCTGCTCGAGTTCGGTTTCCGCCTGTTTGAGCGCGGCGCCGGTATCGGCGACTTCCTGCATCAGCTTCGCGGTATCCTCACCCTTCGACTTGGCGATGCCGATCGCCTTCGACTTGGCGTTGCGCTCCTGCTGGAGCTGCTGGGCGACGACCTGCACGCGCTTGCGCTTTTCCTCCAGGTTCGTCAGCGCCTGCGTGTCGAGACGGACGCCGCGGCGCGCCAGCTGGCGCGTCACTTCGTCGAGATTGGTACGGAGCAGTTTCGGGTCGAGCATTGGTCGAGTACGTCTTGGATTTTGCTGCGATTGTAAATGAACGGGGCCAGTTCACAAACTTTTTGTGTGTCATAGGCTGGAAATCGATTGCGAGCGCATAGAGCGCAATTGCCTGCGACCACGAGCCGAGTTCATAATGCGTTTTGAGCACATTCGCTCGCCTGCACCCAGCCAACAGCGAGACGTAGCTGACCTAGCCTATGGTCTCTGGCATTAAACAGCTTCAATCCAGCTTGATTACGCGCCTGCGACGCGGGGAACACATCGTATTGTACGGACCGCGCGGCAGCGGTAAATCTACTTTGCTCGCCAAGCTGCATGCGCGCTTGGTACGGTCTGGCGTTCCGTGCGCGTTATCGAGCACTACCTCCTGCCTCGACGACATTACACGCACTTTCGCGCGCGCATATCCTGACGTGGAGACAGTCACCATAACCAGGCGAAAAGCGCGGTCGCGCTTAGTAACAGCCGCCGACCTCAGGGCCGGCGTGCTGCTCCTGGACCAGGTGAGCGCAGTCAACACGGCAATGATCGGATTTCTGAGGCGTTTGCGCGGCGGCATCGCCGGGGTGTTGCTGGCCGTCGACGTCGAGAAGGAGCGTGACGGGGAACGTCTGCGGCACCGGCACTTGGGCACGTTTTCGTTGCCGATGCCACTGGCCACGCCAAGGAGATTACGCAGACTGTTTCGGGACCGCTGCACGGATGACAAAGTACCGGATATCTCTCCTATTCATGAACGCCAGATCATCCGCGCTGCTCACGGACGGCCAGGCTGGATAGTGCAATGCGCTCATTTTATTTCTCAGGAGCGATACTGGCGTGACGGAGTACTTCATGTGTCCGTGCTATGCGTCGACACCGAGATCACGCTCCGTCAGGGACGGCTTACACTCCTTCTGCCCAAACAGGGCTCAGGGTGAAACCGGGAGGTCTCCGCATCAACCGGTATTCTGGCAAAGCACTGTGGGCAGTAACTCTCGCGCACCACGGGAAACACCGCGCCGGAAAATCAACGCACAATCAGCACCGCGCAGTTGGCGTAGTGAACAACCTGTTTCGAAATTGAGCCCAGCATCAGTCGTTCAAAAAATCCTTTACCGCGATGACCCATGATGATGAGGTCGATACCGTTGTCATCGGCATGATATATAATCTGTTCCGCCGGATGACCGACCGCCACCTTGAACTCCGCGCGCACACCTTCCGCCGCCGCACGCTGTTTCATCGTCGCAAACTGCTTCTCGTAATGCCCCTCGGCATTCTCCAGCATCGCCTCGGTTTCTACGTCTTCGGGGGGCTCCGGTGGTCTGGCAATAGACAGTACCAGAAGTTCCGCTCCATATTTTTTTGCCATATCCAGCGCATAAGCGTAGGCCTTGTCGGCTGATTCGGAGCCGTCATAGGCTGCCAAGATTTTTCTTATCATGGATATCCTCCTTAGTTACCGGATTTCAGACGGTTGACTGGCCACCGCCGGTTCTTGCGCAACCGACGGCTCTACCGGCTCTTCACGCCGGTGCAGAAGATGGTGTGGCAGGAAAAAGGCGTTGGCGATGAGTGTGGGCACCACGGCGCTCCCGACTACTGCCGCCACCAGGAACGAATATTGCGCCTGGTCAATCACCTGATGACTCAGGCCGAAAAGCGCGGAGATGGTACCGAAGGTAAGCCCCGTGGACATCAACAGCGTGGTATACATCGCCTCCTTGTTCGGTGAGTCGTAGGCCTTGGTCACCGGATACACGCCTACCATCTTGGTCGCCATCTTGGCCAAGAGCAGAACGACAAAAACCATCGGTGCCGCGACCAGCGACGCGACCGAAACGAGTGAGCCGGCGCGAATAAAATAAAAAGGCGTGAGCAGTCCGAACGTCAGCGTCCGCAGACGCCGGACCAGAACGTGATCCTTGCCGACCGTGCCGGCCAGGACCATTCCGATCAAATAGGCCGGCAACACCGCCTCGCTGTCCGCCCAGGCGGCGAGTGCGCCCATGCCAAACAGGCAAAACAGCAGGAACTTTGCTTCCAGCTCGGACGGCCGGTTGCCGAACCTCTTGAAGAAGCGTGGGGTAATCCAGGGAAGCACGGCGAACACAACGATCGCGACGCCGAAGAAGATCAGCGTTTTCACGGTAAAGGGCGAGAAGATGAATCCAAGCGCCAACACGGTGGCGAGATCGTTGATAAAACAGGCGGCGAGCACGGTTTTGCCGTAGTCGGTTTTGTTGAGCCCGAACTCGAGCATGACGGCGTAGACCACCGCCACCGAGGTGGTGGACAGGGCAACGCCGGCCAACCAACTGGCCAACAAATCCCAGTGCAACCAATAGTACGCCGCGGCGGTACATCCGAAGAACGGGGCGAAAAAGCCGACCAAGCCGACGGCAGTGGCTTCCTTCCATTTGACCTTCAGGACATGCGGGTCCAGCTCAGCGCCGGCCAGGAACGTCAACACAATGGCGCCGGTTCCGGAAAGAAACTTGATCCAGGAGGTGTCGGTCTGCAAAAGCGCCGCGCCCACGGCGACGCCGATGATGAGCTGCGCCACGGTACCGACGACAATCTCGGAAAGCGCGGTCGCCACCCGGAACCAGATCGAAATGAGTGTCGCGATGAGCGCCAATCCCAGCCACAGCGCCGCCAACGCCCAGGTTTCGGTCATGGGCGCCCCTTTCGTGTCAGGGCACGGTACGAAGTTTCATTGTCACAGGAAAAAACACACAAAGACGGCTGATGCAAGCTACGCATACCTACAGTTCTCCTTTTTCAAGAAAGTCTGTAGGCATCATCAGCCCGAGGCGGGCGGTTATTATTAAAGGAGGAATGCCATCTCCTTAACAGTTCTAACTTTAATAATAGACAAGCGCGGTCGTCAGTGCAACAGGCATTTGAACGCCCGGGTATGGCGCAAAGATGTCAGCCTTCGTTCACGCTCGCGCGCCACGACACCACGTGGCCGGGAGGAAGAATATTCTTAAGGTGCGACAGGATGCGCGCAACTTTAGCGGACTGGTCGAAGAACTCTACGATCACCGGCAGGTCCAACGACAGATCGAGTAGCGTCGAAGAATGCACCTTGCCAGAACGGCCGAAGCCGGAGATTCCGCGGAATACCGTAACTCCTCGGACCTTCTCTTCATCATGCAGCTTGGCCAGCAGCGTTTTGAGGAGACTTTCGCCCTCGGTGAGATAAATGCGCACCATCATAACATCGCTGTGTTTCATACCTGTCTCCCCAGAATAACGCCGACCCACGTGGCGCCGACGCACAACAGCAGACTGCCGGTCACGTTCACGACCGCCCTGAGCCACGCCCCCTGCTCGATCAGATTGAAGGTCTCGATGGAAAACGACGAAAACGTGGTGAAGCCGCCGAGCACGCCGATGAGTATTCCGGCGCGCAGGACGTTGTTGTCGCTCAGGCGGTCGAGAAACAGCACGAACAGGAATCCCATCGCCAGGCATCCGAGCACGTTGACCGTGAGCGTGCCGTAGGGGAATGACCGACCGGCGAACGAGTGCACCCAGGTGGACATCCAGAACCGCAGCACGCTGCCCACGGCGCCGCCCGCGGCTATCGCCAGAACCTGGTTCATCGAGTCACGCGTTCCACGAGGGGAGCAGTTTTGATTTTTTCATTCCCGGGTCTGCGACCTATCATACCAGTACTTCGCCTTCTCCGGGTCGCGCGGCAATCCGTTCAGGCCGTCTTCATAGGCTCTGGCCAGGGATTTTTGCGCACGCTTTTGCCCGCCTTCCGCGGCCTTGTGTAACCACTGCATCGCTTTGGCTTCGTCCTTCCTGACGCCCAATCCGTAACCATAGCCGACGGAAAGACGATACTGGCTTTCCGCGTCGCCCTTCTCCGCCGCCGGGCGATACCATTTGATCGCGGCGGCGAAATCGCGCTCCACGCCGCGGCCTTTTTCATACATCTTGCCCATGCCGCGCAGCGCGCGCACGTCGCCCTTCTCCGCCAGCGGCTGCCAGATGCGGCGCGCCTTCTCATAGTCTCCCGCCTCGAAGGCGGCGGCGCCGGCTTCGGCATCGGGGGCGGAAACGTGCGCCGCCGGCGACGCCGTTAATCCGCTTGACGCTGGCGCGGTACCGCCGGCCAGAACCAGCGATGAAATCGCTCCCAACACCACGCTGATCACCGTCAATTTGACGTTCATTCCCATGCTAAGGAACCTGTGATTAAGTTCCCTCTCCCTCCGGGAGAGGGTCAGGGTGAGGGGGATCGTACAATGGCAAACGCATATTTCTTAAGATCGCCCTCATCCCTCCCTTCTCCCGAAGGGAGAAGGAAAATGACTTGTTCAGAGTTTCCCTAACGTACCATCTGTTCATTTGGCTGACTTGCCCGGTTTCTTTTTTTCCGGCTTGGCCGCTTCGCGGGAGTGCCGGTCGAGCTCGCGCAGGTGCGCCAGGCGCTCGGCAATTTTACCCTCCAACCCCTGCTCGGTGGGAAAATAATACTGCCGCTTTCCCAGTTCCTCGGGAAAATAGCTTTCGCCGGCCGCGTAGGCCTCGGCCTCGTCATGCGCGTAACGATAACCCTTGGCGTAACCCAGTTCTTTCATGAGTTTGGTCGGAGCATTGCGCAGATGCAGCGGCACCTCGAGCGAACCGCGATTTTTGGCGTCGTCCATGGCCGCGCCCATGGCCGTGTACACCGCATTGCTTTTCGGGGCGCAGGCCATGTAGACGACGGCTTGCGCGATCGCCAGCTCCCCTTCCGGGCTGCCGAGACGTTCCTGCACGTCCCAGGCATTCAAAGCCAGTTGCAGCGCGCGCGGGTCGGCGTTACCAATGTCCTCCGACGCCATGCGCACCACGCGCCGCGCGATGTAGAGCGGATCGCAACCGCCGTCGAGCATGCGCGTGAACCAGTACAATGAAGCATCGGGGTCGGAGCCGCGCACCGATTTGTGCAGCGCCGATATCTGGTCGTAGAACGCTTCGCCCTGCTTGTCGAAACGGCGCACGCCGCCGGTGATCACGTCCTTGATGAGATCGGCAGCGATGACCTGCTTGCCGTCTATTCTGACGGAAAGATCGGCGGCCATCTCCAGCAGGTTCAGCGCGCGGCGCGCGTCGCCGTCGGCCGCCTGCGCCAACAGATCGCGCGCCTCGTCCGGCATCTCCAGGTGTTGCGCGCCCAAACCGGCTTCCTCGTCCCGCAGCGCGCGGTCGATGACGCGGCGAACCTCTTCCGTCGTCAGCGCCTTGAGCACGTAAACCCGCGCGCGCGACAGCAGCGCGTTGTTCAGTTCGAACGAGGGATTCTCGGTGGTCGCGCCGATGAAAGTCAGCGTGCCGTCTTCCACGTACGGCAGGAAACCGTCCTGCTGCGCCTTGTTGAAGCGGTGCACTTCGTCCACGAACAGCACCGTCGGACGGCCCTCGGCGTGCGCCTGTTTCGCTTCCTCGACCGCGGCGCGGATTTCCTTCACGCCGGCGAAGACGGCGGAAATGGCGATGAAATGCGCCCGCGTACGGTGCGCGATCAGGCGCGCGAGCGTGGTCTTGCCGGTGCCGGGCGGGCCCCAGAAGATCATCGAATGCAGGATGCCGGCTTCGATCGCCTGGCGCAACGGCTTGCCCGGCGCAAGCAGATGCGACTGGCCGAAGAAATCCTCCAGCCGCTGCGGGCGCATGCGATCCGCGAGCGGCTGCCAGGGTTTGGTTCGGGTTTCCGGGAACAGGTCTTGCATCGCCACGTAAGGAAAGTGTGATTTATATACGATTATCTGCCGCAAAGACGCGAAGAACGCAAAGAAAAACTCAAGAGAATAAAATTCAGAAAATCTTTGCGCGCTTTGCGCCTTTGCGGCAAAAACTCATAAACAGCAGTTCCTTTCAGAACCTACTCTCCCACTACGTCCACGCCTTCGGGCGGCTTGAAGCTGAAACGCGCCGGCTCGATGCGGGCGTTCTCCCGCGGCGCTTCGAGCGTCACGCGCGTGGTTTGTCCGAAGCCGTCCACCATCTCGATCGCGCGCAACTTGCCCTGGGCGAAGCCGATGCGGATGTCGTCGTAGCCGCTGTCCTTGCGCCGCGGCTTCAGTTGCACCCACTCCATTCCGCCCTGCGCTTCGAGCGGCTGGATGGTGAAATTGTCTTCCAGCCGCCCCTTGCCGGCAAGCAGCATCGCCGGGGTGTCGCTCAGTCCGCCGGTCAGGTCGCGCACCGTGGCCTGCTGCAAGCCGGCGTCGTACACCCAGAGCTTCTGGCCGTCGGCGACGATTTGCTGCTTGTAGGGTTTTTCGTAATCCCAGCGGAATTTGTTGGGACGCTCGATCCACAGCGTGCCGGAGGATTCCTGCACCGGCTTCTGCGTTTCGTCGAGCACGACCTGCTTGAACCTGGCGCTGAAGCTGTTCACCTCGTGGAAAAACCGCCGCAGGCTGTCGACACCCGACTTCGGATTTCCAACAGCCGATATTGGCGCGACCATGACAAGCATGATCAGAAACAATAGGCAGAGACGCGTTTTTGTCATCAAGAGCCTTTCATGTAGGGCGGGTTAGCGCGCAGCGCGTAACCCGCCGAATGGTTTGGCGGGTTACGGCAAAAATCGCCTAACCCGCCCTACATATACTGTATCTCGCCTTTACCGCAGCGGCGGAGGCGCGATCACTTCGCGACTGCCGTTGGGTTGCAGCGGGCCGACGACGCCGGCGCGCTCCATTTCCTCGATCAGTCGCGCGGCGCGGTTGTAGCCGATGCGCAGGCGCCGTTGCACGCCCGAAATGGAGGCGCGGCGCGTCTCGGTGACGATCTTGAGCGCCGCGTCGTACAGCGGATCGGCCTCGCCATTGCCGCCGTCCGCGCCGTTGCCGCCTTCCAGCAGGAAGCCCTGGTCGTTGACGCCGGCATCGCCGTTGAGAATCTGATCCTCGTAAACCGGCTCGCCGCTCTTCTTGAGAAAGCTCGTCACCTTGTGCACTTCATGATCGGCGACGAACGCGCCGTGCACGCGCTGCAGCGGCTGGCCCACGCTCAGGTACAGCATGTCGCCGCTGCCGAGCAACTGCTCGGCGCCCATCATGTCGAGCACGGTGCGCGAATCGACGCGCGAGGACATCTGGAACGCGATGCGCGCCGGGATGTTCGCCTTGATCAGGCCCGTGATCACGTCCACCGACGGGCGCTGCGTCGCCAGCACCAGGTGCAGACCGGCGGCGCGCGCCTTCTGCGCCAGGCGCGTGATCAGTTCCTCCACTTTCTTGCCGACCACCATCATCAGATCGGCCAGCTCGTCGACCACGATCACGATCATCGGCAGCGACTTGAGCGCCGGGGCCTCGTCTTCCGGAGTCGTCGGGGTGAAGAGCGGGTCGAGGACCGGCGTACCGCCTTCCTCGCCGTCCTTGATCTTGCGGTTGTAGCCGGCGAGATTGCGCACGCCGAGCGCGGCCATCAGCCGGTAACGCCGCTCCATCTCGGCGATCGACCACTTGAAAGCGTTCGCCGCCTGCTTCATGTCAGTCACCACCGGCGCCAGCAGATGCGGGATGCCCTGGTACACCGCGAGCTCCAGCATCTTCGGGTCGATCATGATCATGCGCACGTTTTCCGGCGTCGACTTGTATAGCAGACTCAGGATCAGCGAATTAATGCACACCGACTTGCCCGAGCCGGTGGTGCCGGCGATCATCAGGTGCGGCATCTTGGCGAGGTCGACCACCACCGGATTGCCGCTGATGTCCTTGCCGAGCGCGAGCGACAGCGGCGAAACCGATTCCTCGTAAGCCTGCGAAGCGAGCACTTCGGTCAGGCGCACGGTCTCGCGCCCTTCGTTGGGAATCTCGATGCCGACCGAGGTCTTGCCCGGAATGTTCTCGACCACCCGCAGGCTGACCACGGACAGCGAGCGCGCCAGGTCGCGTTGCAGGTTGGTGATCTGCGACGCTTTGATGCCCGGAGCCGGCTCGATCTCGAACAGCGTGATCACCGGACCCGGGTGCACCGCTACCACGTGCGCCTCGATGTCGAAATCGAGCAGCTTTTTTTCGAGCAGTCGCGCCATGCTTTCCAGCGACTGCTTGGAGAACTGCGGCGCCTTGTCCTTGTCGGCCGGGTCGAGCAGCGACAGCGGCGGCAGCTCGCCCGGGGCTGGCAGGTCGAACAGCGGCACCTGCTTTTCCTTTTCGGCGCGCTTGCTCGGCGCGGGTTTGGCGATCACCGGCTCGATGCGCGGCGGCGTGTGCTTCTCCAGCACCTTCAGATCTTCCTCCACCACCTCGCGCCGCTTCTGCTTGGCGCGCATGCCGATCAGGCGGTCGATCTGCGCCGAAATGAACCGGTACAGCCAGTCGGCGAACACGAAACTCCACCGCCCCGCGTTGTCCATGAGCTTGAGCCAGGAAAGTCCCGTGTACACCGTGACGCCGGCGAGGAACAGCGCCAGCAGGAACAGCGTGGCGCCGGTGAAGCTGAAGGCCGAGGCGAGGCCAAGGCCGACGCCGTTGCCCAGCCAGCCGCCGCTCGCGAACGGCATGCCGGTCTTGCTCTGCGCGAAGTGCAGGCCGGCCAGCCCGCAGGCGCCGATCATGGCGGCGATGAAACTGGCGGTCATCAGCAGGCGGTGCCTGAGTCCCGGCGGCGTGGGGTCCTTGCGGTGCTGGTAAATGCGCCAGCCGGAAAAACCGATCATGAGCGGGAACAGAAACGCGACGTAGCCGAACAGGTTGAACAGCACGTCCGACAGCCACGCGCCGACGCGCCCGCCGGTATTGACCACGGCATCGCTCGATCCGAGATGCGACCACGACGGATCGGTGGCGGAATAGGTCCACAGCGAAATCAGCAGATAGATGGCGATCGCCCCGAGGACGTACAGGGCCGCTTCACGCAGCAGATGGAGAATACGTGGCGTCAGCGGGGCGCTGTTCTTGTTCCGGGTAGCCTGCGTCACAACCTTCCTTAGAGTGCCGTGAAAAGTGGGCGCATTTTCCCATTTTTCCGGGCTGGGCGCCAATGATTCGCGGATTTCAGGCGAGCGCCGCGGCCACCGCTGGATGGACAATTTTCCCGCCGGCGACGTTCACGCCTTTGGCGATGACGGGATCGCTCGGTCCGCCATCCGTCGCCAGCTTCAGCACGTAAGGCGTGAGCACCGTTGACAGCGCCTGCGACGCCGTGCGCGGCACCGCGCCGGGCATGTTGGTCACGCCGAAGTGCACCACGCCGTCCTGGATATAAGTCGGATGTTCGTAATCGGTCGGGCGGATGGTTTCGATGCAGCCGCCCTGGTCCACGGAGATGTCGATGATCACGCTGCCCGGTTTCATTTTGCGCACCATCTCGGCGGTGACGAGTTTCGGCGCCTTCGCGCCCAGGATCAGCACCGCGCCGATGAGCAGATCGGCGCTGCAAACCGCCTCGGCGATCAGCGGCGCATAGGACGGCAACGCGGTCACGTTCGGCCCGAGCGCGTGCATGCGTTCCAGTTCCTCACGCCGCGGCGCGAACACCGTCACCTGCGCGCCGAGCGCGGCGGCCACGGCCGCGGCATTGCCGCCGGCGACACCCGCGCCCAGGATCACGACATGACCGCGCTCGGCGGACGGCATGCCGCCGAGCATCACGCCGCGTCCGCCGGCGTGGCCGTGCAGCAAGGTGGCGCCGATATGAACCGACAATCGTCCGGCGATGTCGCTCATGGGCGCGAGCAGCGGCAATTTTCCGCCGGCCTCGATGGTTTCGAACGCCACCGCCGTCAGGCCCTTGTCCTTCAGCGCCTGCGCCAGTTTCGGCGTGGCCGCCAGGTGCAGATAGGAAAACAGAATATGCTCCTTGCGCAGCAGCGCGTATTCCGCGGCAACTGGCTCCTTCACCTTGAGCAGCAGTTGCGCGCCGCCGTAAAGCGCCGCGGCATCGGGCGCGATCTGCGCGCCGACGCGGCGGTAATCCTCGTCCGGATAGCCGCTGGCGACACCCGCGCCGGACTGGATGAGCACCTCATGCCCATGCCGGATCAGTTCGGCGACGGCGGGCGGGATCAGCGCCACGCGCCCTTCTCGCACCTTCACTTCTTCCGGAATACCAATGCGCATGCGTTCTCCTTACGACGTCTTTGCCGTGTTCGCGTCCATGGCGTAACATACGCACGAAATCGCGGCGACCCCATCGGGGCTGCACGATAAGAACTTCCGCGGTTTTTGTCTATCGAATGTTTTCCTGTTTCACAACGGAGTTACCGCATGACGGACAAGGTTAAACACAGCCGGCTGCTGATTCTCGGCTCCGGCCCCGCCGGCTACACGGCCGCGGTTTACGCCGCGCGCGCCAATCTCAACCCGGTGCTCGTCACCGGCCTGGAACAGGGCGGCCAGCTCATGACCACCACCGACGTGGACAACTGGCCCGGCGACGTCGAGGGCCTGCAAGGCCCGGCGCTGATGGAGCGCATGCAGAAACACGCCGAGCGCTTCAAGACCGAGATCGTGTTCGATCATATTAACAAGGTCGATCTCAAGCAGAAGCCCTTCCGTCTCACGGGCGACTCCGGGGTTTACACCTGCGATGCACTGATCATCGCCACCGGCGCCTCGGCCAAATACCTGGGCATCCCCTCGGAAGCGGCCCTCAAGGGAAAGGGCGTGTCCGGCTGCGCCACCTGCGACGGATTCTTTTATAAAGGCCACAAAGTCGCGGTCATCGGCGGCGGCAACACCGCCGTGGAAGAAGCGCTTTACCTGTCCAACATCGCCGAGCATGTCACCGTGGTGCACCGGCGCGACAGCTTCAAGGCCGAGGCCATTCTGGTAGATCAGCTCATGGCCAAGACCAAGGGCGGCAACATCTCCGTCGAATGGAATCACGAGGTGGACGAAATTCTCGGCGACAAGAACGGCGTCACCGGCGTTCGCATCAAGGACAAGAACGGCAAGAAGAAGGAACTCGCCGTGCAGGGCGTGTTCATCGCCATCGGTCACGCGCCCAACACCGCAATCTTCGAGGGCCAGATCGAGATGCACGGCGGCTACATCAAGACCAAATGCGGCGACAAGGGCGACGCCACCGCCACCAGCGTGCCGGGCGTGTTCGCCGCCGGCGACGTGCAGGATCACATTTACCGTCAGGCGGTCACCTCCGCCGGCACCGGCTGCATGGCGGCGCTGGACGCGGATCGCTATTTGCAGAAATTAAAGTAGCGCGCTGTTACGCCGCCTTGTTGCGGCGAATCCGGTCAAGCGCCGGCTTCATGGCGCTTCGCGCCTGCCACAAATCGTAGTCCTGCTGCATGCGCAACCACAGCTCCGGCCCATTGCCGAGGAACTCGCCGATGCGCAGCGCCATCGCCGGCGTGATGCCATGAGTTTCCGCCAGAATACGGTGCAACACCTGGCGCGTAACGCCAATCCGGCGCGCAAACTCGCTCACCGAAATTCCCATCGCCGGCAGCACATCCTCGCGCAAAATCACGCCGGGGTGCGTGGGCTGCCGCTTGGGGCTGTTCTTGACAAGGTATTCAGCCATGGTTCACCTCAGTGATAATTTTCCAGATCCACGCGCCAGGCATCGCCTTCCATCCACGCAAATGTGATACAGAACGGGCCGTTGACATGAATACTGTATCGCTTGGGCTTTCCTTCCAGTCCGTGAAAGTCAAAGCCGGGCACGTTGAGATTGCTCAAATCCCTGGCCGCATTCAGCACATCCAGCCTGCGCAGACATCGTTCACGCAGATCAGCGCGCACCTTGGCGCTGCGACCGGTTTCATAAAGTTCCTTCAGTCCCTTGTGCTTGAAGCTCCGTATCATTGTACGACTGTAGCCTGTTGGTTGACACCTGTCAAAAGACAGTTTACAGTCAAAAGCGTAGCATGGGTTGAGCACGGCAAAACCCGACAAACGAGATATGGCTGCAGGGTGCGCTGAGCGAACACGATGCGCACCATCCGGTATATTCCTTCTTCCCTTGCGGGAGAAGGTCAGGATGAGGGGGAATATTGATGGAGTCCGATCCATGTCCACCGACGACCATGATGACGACGAGCGCGACCTGTTCCGCAAGGTCGTCGGCAAAATCCGTCCGGTAAAGCAGGACAAGATTCATCCCAAACCCGGACGCCGCAAGCCGGTCCCTGAACAGACGCTGCGTGACCAGCGCGAAGTCATGGACAGCCTGCTGTCCGACGAATACGAACCGGCGGCGGATATCGAAACCGGCGACGAACTGTTCTACACCCGCCCCGGCCTGCAACACAGCGTCATCCGCAAACTGCGCCGCGGCCAATACGCCATCGAAGCCGAACTCGACCTGCACGGCGCTACGGTCGTGCAGGCACGCGAGGCAGTGAATTCTTTTCTCAAGAACGCCCGCGACCAGGACAAGCGCGTGGTGCGCATCATTCACGGCAAGGGAAATAGCTCGGAAGGCAAACTGCCGGTGCTGAAGGGAAAGGTCAATTCCTGGCTGCGTCAGAAAGGCGAAGTGCTCGCCTTCTGCTCCGCCCGACCCAACGACGGCGGGACGGGGGCGGTGTATGTGTTGTTGAAGAGGGGCTGAGCTTAGCGAGTCGGATGCAAAAGGAATTAACAGGTAGAGCTAAAACCGATATCAGCTCTAAAGATCCTCAGGTTTGAGTCCGGTATGTTTTGCAATACGCGCCAACATGCGCGGGCCAATTTCTTCTTTGTCATGAAAGGCAAACACGAAGTCCGCCGAGCCGGAACGCTGGAGCGTCTTGTGTGACCCGGATTCTCTCTTAACCGTCCAGCCGATTCGCAGCAAAGTAGCAAGCACACGCTTCGCCTTAGCCGAAGGCCATTGGCTCATGCCGCTTTGAACGTGATCGTGATCGGTTCGGGTTTACGCTCACCCAGATCGAGTCTTTCGGCCAAGACTCTCAATGCCAACACTTCAGCCCTGGCCATCGCTTCTTCAGAAGTTTTGCCATATGCGAGCACGCCGGGCAGTTCGTTAACCTCGGCGAGCCAACGACCGTCGTCTTCACGTTCGTATTCTATGTTGTAATTCATGCAAAACACCCTTTGGAAATGCGGTCAGTGATCCAAGTCTATACCATAAATTGACATTTATGGATACCTGAAGACTCGGGTACTTCTCTCTGATCCGATTTTGGCATACAGGACCCCGTCGTCCAAGCGCGCGAGGCTGTGAACACTTTTCTCAAGAACGCCCGCGACCATGACAAGCGCGTGGTGCGCATCATTCACGGCAAGGGAAAAAGTTCGGAAGGCAAACTGCCGGTGCTGAAGGGAAAGGTCAATTCGTGGCTGCGTCAGAAAGGCGAAGTGCTCGCCTTCTGTTCCGCCCGCCCCAATGACGGCGGGACGGGGGCGGTGTATGTGTTGTTGAAGCGTAAGGTGTGAGGAAGGATCAGTCCGCCCCTATTGCGCCATACACGATCTGATCTCCTGACCACTTTGATTTCAGTTTATGCACTCCGATGTCTCTCGGTGTCGGGTACATAGCGAATAACAGCTGGAGCAACGGCCTTTCCGTCAATACTCAAGCCCTCGATTTCAACACTAAAAACTGAGCGTGGGTCGATAGGCGGCATGCCGTACATAATGGCGAAACAGTATCTGTTCTGCTGGGTGAGCAGAATTGGTTCCGCGGTACTGTTTTCTTCCGCTGACTTTAATGGATTATCAGCATTCCACGATTCAGCGCCGGGACGTTTACAGAGATCCGTCACGCGCAGAAAGCCGGTTCCCGGATAACGTGGTTCAAGCACATAGTAACTGACGGGATGAATCTTTTTACCAGCCATCTCCACGCCCACCTTCATGGGAGCGAAATTCATTTCGTGGTCGTTGGTTGACACAATTATTTCGAGAATGAACGGGCCCTTGGTGTTTGCGTGCGTGTCATCGTAGTAGCTCGTAGTGTATTTATAATCTTGTGGCTGAATATCTTCAAGAAGATCAAATAAGATATAATTCTGTCCCGTAGCGACAAGGAGTGAATTCACAGGTTTAACAACGAGAACGATACCTTGAAGCTTTAGCTTCCCGCCTTGGGTAACCGTGAAGCTGCTTGACTCGCTTGTCGCACTACTCACCAGGTACTGATGAGCCGACATGCAGGCGTTGAGGCATAAGCTCAGAATTATAATTGGCGTAGTTCTGAGAACCTTCAGCAAGCGGTTACCCCCCCATGAACAAGGACGGTGGCCACACAATTCATCTCGGCAACTATATGCTTAAGCTCAGGCAGAATCACCCGCTAATACTGGTGGTTTGTCTGCGCCCCAATAACCGCGGAAATGCCATTGACGTCCACAATCATTGCTCCAGATGTCCATAGAGCTGCGATTGGCATTGTTCCGTAGTTATAGACCTGTCCAAGCACAGGAATATCCGTGAGATCCTTAAGAAATAGATTGCTTGCTTCTCGATAACCCGAACCAGCCGAACCAGTGAGTGTGACCTTCCCCCATTTCTCAGGCCACTTGTAGGTTCGGGTTCCGCGGTTCTGGTTGTCTGACCCGGTCCTGGTTGGCGTATTCCTCGGGGGTCAGGTTGCCGAGGGAGCTGTGTGGACGATGGCAGTTGTAGTCACGCCGCCAGGCTTCGATGACGACGCGGGCCTCATCCATCGTCCGGAAGAGATTCTCGTTCAGGCATTCATCCCGGTACCTGCCGTTGAAGCTCTCGATGTAGGCGTTCTCCACCGGTTTGCCAGGGCGGATGAAGTGAAGCTTGATGTGGTTCTGGTACGCCCAGGCATCAAGCGCCTTCCCGGCGAACTCGGGGCCGTTGTCGACGGTGATGGTGTGGGGCAACCCACGGGTCTGGCTCAACCGCTCCAGCACGCGGACCACACGTTCACCGGTAAGCGAGAAGTCCGCCTCGATCGCGACACTCTCGCGGCTGTGATCATCCACGATGGTGAGTGAGCGGAAGTGCCGTCCGTTCGTGAGGCTGTCGGTGACAAAGTCCATGCTCCAGCGCTCGTTGATGCGGGTTGAAGATGGCAGCACCACGCGCAGGTGGCTGGCCTGCTTCCGTCGGCGTTTGCGCCTGAGCGACAGGCCTTCCTGCCGGTAGAGGCGTTCCACGCGCTTGTGATTCACCGCCCAGCCTTCGCGCTTGAGCAACACATGCAGCCTTGGGCTGCCGAAGCGCCGGCGGGCTTCGGCCAGTTCCTTGAGTCGTGCCCGCAGCGCGGCATTGCGATCCGGGCGCGGCACATACTGCAACAACGACCGGCCGATCCCGAGCACCCGGCAGCTGCGGCGTTCACTCAGGCCCAGTTCGTTCTGGATCAGGCCCGCGGCCTCCTTCCTGGCCACGGGCGTTACCACTTTTTTGAGACCACCAGCTTCAGGGCCTGGGTGTCGAGGGTGAGATCGGCCACGAGCGATTTCAGGCGTCGGTTCTCGTCCTCCAGGGCCTTCAAGCGCCTGGCTTCGGACACTTCCATGCCGCCGTACTTCGAACGCCACTTGTAAAACGTGACATCCGAGATGCCGTGCTGGCGGCACAGGTCTTGAACCTTGATCCCGGTGTCGGCTTCCTTCAGTACGGCAATGATCTGTTCTTCGGTGAATCGTGACTTCTTCATGGACGGCTCCTTTCATTGACGGAGCGGAAGTCCGAAGTCTACAGTGGCACTGATTTGTGGGGGAAGGTCACTGCCATAACCTCCTCCTTTGTGCCTAGTTTGTTTCTATTATTCTTAAATATTTCTTATTGCTATTTTTTCTTATCGCGTTTTTATTTGGCTGAACTTAACAGCCGTAAGGCATACTTTAACATTGGGCAGTGTTCTTAACCTGAAAATAGTTGTCAAGCAAAGATATTCATCAATATGATTCACGTGAGTCTCATAGCAACGTCATGCAGGTACGATGACATTGTGAATGAGGGATTTGTAAGCGCATCCTCCTGCTGAGCAGGAGCATCTATATCAGAATCTACTACGTATCTGAAGAAACTAAAGCGCTGGATCAAGAGGCCGCGACTTAAAAAGCCTTTTATGGTGCGTAGGACGCCCTACGAGAGATGCAGGAGATTTTTAAAAACCTCTTACTCGATAATGGTTTTACCTTTACGTAAACGTTCTCTCCGTTCGGTGATTTCCGGGGTACTGGCCATTAACGTAAAAAGGCGCAAATCATCGACCCACTTCAGCCGTTCAAGCGGCGTGAGACGGGCAAAAGCCTGAAGCTGCTCATCGCTGACGTAGTAGTAGTAACCGCCTTCTGTAGCCATCGTTAATCAAACCTGATCGCCAAGTTATGGTTTTGTAATCAACCGTTTGAGGTGTTCAATATCTGCCTGGTCCTGTGCGCGCCCGGTTTTTTCTTTAAGAATAATCAAATCCTCCAGAGATGCCAGAAAAACACGACAATTTCCTATAGTTTGCGGCTTTACCCGCTTCAAAGCGGCTTCAATATCCAGAGGGGGGTCTATCAATACATCAACTGTCGGGGCGCTGGGATCGGCGGGTCGTAAACCAAAGACAACCATGTTTTTATCTTTAACCCATGATTTCCTAACCACCGGATTCAGTAAATCCGTTACAGAAACAGGCGCTACCGGCTGCATATTCATCAGTTTTGCCATATCAAGGAATGCGCGCAGATTGCCCTGGTCCATGGCCAGCACGATGTACACGTCCATGGTGGATCGCGGCACGCCATACAGGTTCATTGCTAATCCGCCTACCAGCATGTAGCGGATTTTTGCCGATTCGAGATTTTGAAATAGCTCCAGATGGACATATGTTTGCCTTCTTCTGGCTATACCTCCTTTATCAACACTACGGCATGCGCGGCAATACCCTCTTCCCGGCCGGCAAAACCCAGCTTTTCCGTGGTGGTGGCCTTGATGTTCACGTTCTCCGGCGCGATGCCGAGATCAGTGGCGATATTCTGAATCATCTGCGACAGATGCGGCGCGATGCGTGGGGCTTGGGCGACAATGGTGCTGTCAATATTCGAAATTTTCCAACCGCGCTCGGCAATGGCTTCTTTGACCTTTCGCAGCAGCTTGCGGCTGTCGATGTTCTTGTATTGCGCGTCAGTGTCGGGAAAATGCCGGCCGATGTCGCCGAGACAGGCGGCGCCGAGACAGGCGTCGCAGATGGCGTGAATGAGAACATCGGCGTCGGAATGGCCGTGCAATCCCTTGCCGTGCGGGATTTTCACGCCGCCGAGAATCAGATCGCGCCCGGCTACCAGCGGATGCACGTCGTAACCATGACCGATGCGTATCATGTCTGCCCCTGCTGTTGCTTCAAATACAATTCGGCCAGCGCCAGGTCCTCCGGCAGCGTGACCTTGATGTTGTCCGCGTGGCAGGCGACCACGCGCGGATGGCCTCCGGCGCCTTCGATCGCCGAGGCTTCGTCCGTGATTTCGCGCCCTCGTTTCAGGGCGCCTTCCAAAGCGCTCGCCAATGCGCCGATGCGAAACATCTGCGGCGTGGCGGCGCGCCACAAACCTTCGCGCCGGATCGTCTCGACCACGCGGCCCTCATTATCCGCGCGCTTGACCGTGTCGGAAACCGGGAAAGCAAGCAGACCGCCCACCACCCCCTCACTTTCGCCCTCTCCTCCTTTCAGAGAGAGGGGAGATTTTTTTGATTGTCCGCCCGTCACGACGGAAATCAATTGATCGATATCCTCATGGCGTACACACGGGCGCACGGCATCATGCACCAGCACCCAGTCTTCTGGCTTGGCGTGCTGACTCAACGCCCTGAGGCCGTTCAACACAGTCTGCGCGCGGGTTTCGCCGCCGGAATACTTGCCGAGAAACTTGGGGAGATTCGCGAGCATGGGGATCAATGCCTGCCAGTGACGGTCCTGATCGGAGATGCCGACCACGACGCCGCGCACGCGCGGATGCGTGCACAGGCGTTCGAGCGTATGCAGGATGACGGGACGACCGAGAAGGGGAAGATATTGCTTGGGCAGCGGCGCCTGCATGCGCAGGCCCTGGCCGCCCGCCGGTACGACAGCCCAGATTCCGTCAGCGCCGGTCAAGCGTTACGGCCTGAGAAATCAGGCGTGTTCCTGGATGTAACTGAGGATGCGGTCTCTGGCGGCTTCGGTGGCGATTCCCTGTATCGCGGCAACTTCGCGCGCGAGATAGCTGTTCGCGGTCTCGAGCAGCATGGATTCCTCGAACGAAAGTCCGGATTGTTTTTTCCAGCGCGTCAGGTCGCGCACCACTTCGCCGAGTTCGAGGCAGGAGCCGGAGTTGATGCGGCGCTCGATGTCCTTGCAGCGCTCGGCCCAGTTGCCGCCGGTGACGCGCCGCTTGCTCTTGGCGGACAGAATCTTGAACAGTTCCTTGAGTTTCTTGCTGTCGAGCAACGGACGGATGCCGCTGCGTTCCAGGTTGGAGCGCGGCACCTTGACGGTCATTTGTGTGTCTTGAATGCGGATGACGAAACAGGACTCGACCTGGCCGGAATGATAGATATCTTCGACTGCCAGAATTACGCCAACACCGGCGGAAGGATAAAAAACCGTATCACCAACCTTAAAGCGCGGACGCTTCGTCGCCATTCAGCCATCCTCCTGGGTCGTGTGCAGTGGTTTCTGGTAACTTAGAGTCGACTATTGTCGATCTGGTTTAAATTATGCCTGTAACTGCTTCCCATGACAACACTTTTTGAATTTCCCCCGACGGTCGCTCCGGTGGCGACATAGGGTAGAATAAGCCGCCCTCGCCGCCTGGCCGGCGAGGGCATGGACTTAAATAGCTTCGAAAACACTTGGATTCGCCACTAAAGCCGATTCTGCCCACGCTTCCCGGGGAGAGTTGCGCCTGGAGTGGACTGGCCGGCAGCGGACGCGGGCTGGCCATCGCCGCCGCGGCGGAAAACCGTAGCGGTCCGTTGCTGGTCGTCACCGGCAGCAGTTTTGCCGCTCAGCGGCTCGAAGACGAGATCCGGTTTTACGCTGCGGAACTGCCGATACTGCCCCTGCCTGACTGGGAAAGTCTGCCCTACGACGCGTTCTCGCCGCACCAGGACATCATTTCCCAGCGCCTCGAAACGCTTTATCGTCTGCCGAACCTGAAACGCGGCGTGGTGCTGGCGTCGGTCACGACGCTGCTGCACCGCCTGCCGCCGCGCGATTACGTCAGCGGACACAGCTTCCTGCTCAAGCTCGGCGACCGGCTCGACATCCGACAATTACGCGAGCAACTGGTTCACGCCAATTACCATAACGTATCGCAGGTGATGGAGGCCGGTGAATTCGCGATCCGCGGCGGGCTCATCGATCTCTACCCGGCCGGCAGTCATCAACCCTATCGCATCGATCTCTTCGGCGATCAGGTGGAATCGATCCGTGAATTCGATCCGGCGACACAACGTTCCGGCAAGACCATGAATGCCATCCAGCTGCTGCCGGCGCGCGAGTTCCCGATGACCGAGAACGCCATCCAGAATTTCCGCCAGGCGTTCCGCGCGCGCTTCGAGGGCGATCCGCAAAAGGTGCCGCTGTATCGCGACATCAGCAAGGGCATCAACCCGTCCGGCGCCGAATATTACCTGCCGCTTTTTTTTCCGAACATGGCGACCATTTTCGACTATCTGCCGGCGGACACGCTTTGCATCCTGGGAAGCAATACCACTGAAACGGCTGAAAAGTTCCAGGCGGAAACGGCGCAGCGATACCAGCAAATGCGCCACGACATCGAGCGGCCGTTGCTGGAGCCGCCGGAGGTTTTCATCACCAGGGATGAATTCATCGCCGGCTTGAAGCCGTGGCCGCAGGTGGAAATGCTGGAATTCACCACGGAGGAAATTTCACATGAGGATCAGAAAAACAGAAAGATCGTCGCCTACGACACGCGTCCGCCGGCGAGCCTGCCCGTCGATCATAAATCCGATGCGCCCTATGCGGCGTTGTTCCATTATCTGGATGTATTTCCCGGACGCATCCTGATCGTCGCGGAATCCGCCGGTCGACGCGAAACGCTCAAAGGACTGTTGCAGGAACATCTCCATCCGCCGGATGACGTCTCCGGCTGGAATTCGTTTCTCCAGGGCAATACGAAACTGGGCCTCGCCGTCGCCGATCTGGAAAAAGGCCTGCTGCTCAAGGAACCGGCCATCGCCGTCATCACCGAAGCGCAGCTATACGGCGAGCGTGCCGCGCAACGTCGCCGACGCTCGCGCGGGGAACGCGAACCGGAGGCGATCATCCGCAGCCTCGCGGAACTCAAAATCGGCGATCCGGTGGTGCATGAAGATCACGGTGTCGGGCGCTATCTCGGCTTGCAGATGCTGGACATCGGCGACGGTCCGGCGGAATTTCTGACGCTCGAATATGCCGACGGCGACAAACTCTACATCCCGGTGCTGGCGCTGCATCTCATCAGCCGCTACACCGGCACCGATCCGGAACAGGCGCCGCTGCACAAGCTCGGCGGCGAGGCATGGGAAAAAGCCAAGCGCCGCGCGCTGGAAAAAGCGCATGACGCGGCCGCGGAATTGCTCGAAATCTACGCGCTGCGCGCGGCGCGCGCGGGGCATGCGTTCCCGCCGCCGGACGAACATTACCAGTCGTTCGCCGGAGCGTTTCCGTTCGAGGAAACCCCCGATCAGGAACGGGCAATTCAGGAAGTCCTGGGAGACATGCAGACGGCAAAACCCATGGACCGGCTGGTGTGTGGCGACGTGGGCTTCGGCAAGACCGAAGTCGCGATCCGCGCCGCGTGTCTCGCAGTCATGGGCAAGGCGCAGGTCGCGGTGCTGGTCCCGACCACGCTGCTGGCGCAACAGCATTTCCAGAATTTCCAGGACCGTTTCGCCGGCCTGCCGTTCCGCATCGAATTGCTGTCGCGTTTTCGCAGTCCAGCCGATCAGCGCAAGGCGCTGGCGGCGCTCGCGGACGGGTCGGTGGACATCGTCATCGGCACGCATCGCCTGCTGCAGCAGGACGTGCGCTTCAAACGTCTCGGGCTCGTCATCATCGACGAAGAGCACCGCTTCGGCGTGCGTCAGAAGGAGCGTCTGAAAAAACTCCGCAGCGAAGCCGACATCCTGGCCATGACCGCCACACCGATCCCGCGCACCCTGAACCTGTCGCTGTCCGGGCTGCGCGACATATCCCTCATCACCACCGCGCCGGAAGGACGCCTGTCGGTCAAGACCTTCATCAGCGAGGTCAACCGTTCGGTAATCCGCGAGGCCTGCCTGCGCGAGATCCGCCGCGGCGGCCAGGTTTATTACCTGCACAACGAAGTGCGCACCATCGACAAGGCCGCGCGCGAGTTGCAGGAGCTGATGCCCGAAGCGGACATCCGCATCGCCCACGGCCAGATGCCGGAACGCGAGCTGGAACGCATCATGCTCGACTTCTATCACCAGCGCTTCAACATCCTGGTGTGCTCGACGATTATCGAGTCAGGCATCGACGTGCCGACGGCCAACACCATCATCATCGAGCGTGCCGACAAGTTCGGTCTGGCGCAGCTGCATCAACTTCGCGGGCGCGTCGGCCGCTCGCACCACCGCGCTTACGCCTACCTGTTGGTGCCGGACCGGCGCGCGCTCACCGAGGACGCGCGCAAGCGTCTGGAAGCGATCGAATCGCTGGAGGAACTGGGGGCGGGATTCACGCTCGCTTCGCACGATCTCGAAATCCGCGGCGCGGGCGAGCTGCTGGGGGAGACCCAGAGCGGGATGATCGACGAGGTGGGATTTACGCTGTACTCGGAACTGCTGAACCGCGCGGTGCGCTCGCTGCGGGCCGGCCGCCTGCCGGAGACGGACACATCATTGCACAGTGGGACCGAAATCAACCTGCACGCGCCGGCGCTGTTCCCGGAAAATTATCTGCCGGACGTGCACATGCGCCTGATTCTTTACAAGCGCATCGCTTCGGTCAAAACGCCCGCTGCCTTGCAGGAGCTGATGGAGGAAATCATCGACCGCTTCGGCGTGCTGCCCGAAGCCGGAAAGCTGCTGTTCCGGGCGACCGAACTCAAGATCCTGACGACGCCGCTGGGCATCCGCAAGATCGACGCCGGTCCGCGCGGGATACGCATTGAATTCATCGACAAGCCGGACGTGGATTCAGCCGCGATCCTGCGCCTGCTGCAATCGGCGCCGAAAACCTACAAGCTCGACGGGCCGAACCGGCTGCGGATACTGGGGGACATGCCGGACGTGGAATCCCGAATCAAGGCGATCCACCGTTTCCTCGACGCGCTCGCACCGCAGGCAAAGGCCGTGAGCGGCCGTTGACTGATTCACGTAGGTTGGGGTGAGTGAAACGAACCCCAACACACATCTATCGCCGATTTGTTGGGGTTCGCGTTGCTCACCCCAACCTACAAATTCAGAGCTCGGGAAACAGCGCATCCTCGAAGCCAAGCAAACGGATATCCCGCAAACGCATCGGATACAGGATGCCGTCGAGATGATCGCACTCGTGCTGCACGACGCGGGCATGGAAGCCGGAAACCGTGCGGTCGATGGGCGTGCCGTGCTGGTCGAATCCGGTGTAGCGCAGATTCTTGTGGCGGGTGACCAGCCCGCGCAGGCCAGGCACGCTGAGACAGCCCTCCCAACCCTCCTCCATTTCGTCGCCGAGGGCGGTCAGCATCGGATTGATCAGCACCGTGCGGGGCACCGGTTCCACCTCGGGATAACGCGGGTTGGATTCGACGCTGAAGATGACCACGCGTTGCGACACGCCGATCTGCGGCGCGGCGAGACCGGCGCCGTTCAGTTCCGCCATGGTGTCGAACATGTCGGCGATCAGCGCATCCAGTTCCCGGGTATTGAAACCCTTGACCGGCTCCGCCTTGCGGTACAGCAGCGGATCACCCATCTTGATTACGCGCCGAACGGTCATATGGCACCCTCGATCTTGCCCGGTGAATGAGAGATACTATTAAAAAACGCGCGCGAGGAAAACATGGTCAAGCGGCTATTCCTTATTCTTATCCTGACTTTTATCCCCGGCATGCTGCCGCACGCGGCGGCGCCCTCCGCCAACGTCTACGAAATCGAAGTGATCGTGTTTGAAAACCGGCTGCCCGATCTCGAAGGCGGCGAATTCTGGACGCGCAAAGAGGAGAAAAACGCCGGCATGGAAATGAACGACGCGGTCAGCGTCGGCGAGAAACCGGCCGTGGACTCGGGCCTGTCGGCGACGGCGGCTGCGCTGGAAAGCTCCGGCCGGCATCACGTGCTGGCCCACCTGCGCTGGCAACAAAGCGCCGAAGCCAAGTCGGTGTCGAAACCGGTGAAGATCGCAAACGCCAATGGAGCGCTGGACGGCGCGCTGCGGTTTTATCTCAGCCGCTATCTGTTGGTGGATCTCAACCTGACGCTGCGGGAGGGGGCGATGACGGCGGGACTTGCCGCGGGCTCCGCGCCGGAAGCGCCGGCCTACCGTTTAATCGAGGGGCGGCGCGTAAAATTGGCGGAAACGCATTACTTCGACCATCCGAAATTCGGCGCGCTGGTGCGCGTCTCGCCGGTCAAGGCGAACTAAAACTGGAGCCTGCCTCAAAAAATACTGACCTATATATTCGTAGGGTGGGCACCGCCCACCGTTGGACAGTTGACGAAGCCGTGTTGGTGGGCGATGCCCACCCTACTTAGAGACAGGTTCTTCAGACCCCGGCGATCAGGGGGATGGCCTGCTCCAGCAGCGAACGGACCTTGGCCATGCCCGTTTCCAGGTTCTTCTCGATTTCCCTGAGACTGATGGTCTCCTTGCTCATGCCCGCGGCGGGATTCACCACCACGCTGATCGAGGCGTAACATAGCTCGAGTTCGCGGGCCAGACCCGCCTCGGGCATGCCGGTCATGCCGACGATGTCCGCGCCGTCCCGTTCCATCCGCAGAATCTCCGCGGCGCTTTCGAAACGCGGGCCCTGGGTGGCGCCGTAGGTTCCTTCCCCTCTCACACGAAGCTTGGCGCGTTTCGCCGCTTCGATCAGAACGTTCCGCAGTTCATCGCAGTAGGGATACGTAAAATCCACGTGCGTGACCTGTTTCTGGTCGGCGCCGAAAAAAGTATGGTCGCGGCCATAGGTGTAGTCGATGATTTGATCGGGAATCACCAATGTCCCCGGCTCCTGGAAATCGGGAGAAATTCCGCCCACGGCGTTGACCGCGATGACCCTGGTCACGCCGGTCTGCTTGATGGCCCAGATGTTGGCGCGGTAATTGACTTCGTGCGGCGGTATCGTGTGGCCGGGTCCATGACGCGGCAGGAACATCGCCTCGCTCCCGCAGAGCTGGCCGAATACCATGGGCGCGGACGGTTCGCCGTAGGGCGTGCGGATCACCTCACGCCGCGTGATGTGCAGATTTTTCAGCTTGGTGAGGCCGCTGCCGCCGATGATGGCCACGGTGGTCATTTTTTGTCTTGCCTCATTTCACTTCCGCCTCGGCGTAGATTCCGGGAATGTTGCGAAGATAACCTTTGTAGTCCATGCCGCAGCCGAACACGTACCGGTCGGGCACTTCGAGGCCGGTGAATTCGACCTTCACGTCGTGCGTGCGTTGGCGCTTTTTCACCACCAGCGCCGCCTTGTATACCTCGCGCGCGCCGTCGGCGCGGTAACGCGCCTCGATGCCGGCCAATGTTGTGCCTTCGTCGAGAATGTCGTCGATCAGCAGCACCGCCCGATCGCGCGGATCCTGATGCGGACCGGACAACCATTGAAGCTGGCCGCCGTGGAGGCGCTTGCCATAGCGCGTGGCATGGATGTAATCGATCTGGAGCGGGAAATCGAGCCGGGTCAGCAGCCGGCCGAAGGGAACGACGCCGCCGGTCATGACGCAAACGAGCAGCGGATCGGAGCCGGCAAGAACTCTGGTAATCTCCGCGGCCATGTCGGCGAGCGCCGCTTCCACCTGCTCGGGAGAATACAGGCGGTCGGCCCGTTGCAGAACCTCCCACGCCTGCTGCGCGTTGATCGGATTCAATTCCGGAGTGCTTTGTTTTTTTAAAAAATTTTTAATACGTGAACGTAACGACGTCTTCGTCCATCGCCTGGCTGATCACGTAGGCGCCGCCCACGGTCTCCTCGATTTCGGGAATCAGCTCGTTGCCCCACAGTTCGAGCGTGGGCGTGCATACCTTGAATTTGACGCCGGCTTCATGGGCGTCCTTGATGAAATCGTAAACGGTTTTCGGACTGCCTTCCTGCACCCGCAACTTCTCCGCCACACCCTTGATCGCCAGCTCGCCGGCGCGCGCGGTCAAAATAACCTCGACCTCGTACTCCATCGCCGCCGCGACCGTCGCCTGAAAGAACGGCGCCCCCAACTCGGCCGGATCGGAGGGGTCCGTGTTCACCATCACAATCATCAGTTTGTCAGCCATGAAGTTCTCCTGGAAACCGGCAAAAACCGCAGTTACCGAACCGTGCTCGCGTGGGATTATATTGCCCTTTGTCACGCGTGGCTACCCGTGGCGATGAAACATATTAAGCGGGCATATCCGCGCCGTTATCGCAGGCGGGTTTGATAAAAATCAAAGCTTGAGGTTTTTAAGATAGGTCAGAAATTTTTCCTTCAGCTCGGGATGGGTCAATGCGTATTCCACGGTCGCCTGAAGATAGCCGAACTTGTTGCCGCAGTCGTAACGCTTGCCGATGAACTCGTAGGCCAGCACTTTTTCATGCGACAGCAGCGCGGCGATGCCGTCGGTCAGCTGAATTTCCCCGCCCGCGCCGGGCGTGACATTCTCCAGCAGGCTGAAAATCCGCGGTGTCAGAATATAACGGCCGACAACGGCCAGCGTCGACGGAGCCTGCTCCGGAACCGGTTTCTCCACGATGGCCTCCACGTGGGAGATGCGCGGTCCACCAGCCTTGCTTTTCACGATGCCGTAACTACGCGTCTCCTCACGCTGGACATTCTGCACGCCCAGGACCGAGCATTGGCAAGACTCGTAGATATCGACCATCTGCCGGAGCGCGCCCGGCTCGCCGCTGATCAGATCGTCGGCCAGGATGACGGCGAAAGGATCGTTGCCCACCACCTGCTTGGCGCAGAGCACCGCGTGTCCGAGACCCAGCGCCTCGGGCTGGCGGATATAGACGCAGGAGGTCTTGTTCGGCAGAACGTTCTGCACCATCCCCAGAAGATCCTTCTTTCCGTCCGCCGTGAGTTCCGCCTCGAGTTCGTAGGCCTTGTCGAAATGATCCTCGATCGAGCGCTTGTTGCGACCGGTGACGAAAATAAGCTCGTCGATTCCGGCCGCGATTGCCTCCTCCGCGGCATACTGGATGAGCGGCTTGTCCACGATCGGCAGCATTTCCTTGGGGCTCGCCTTGGTGACCGGCAGAAAGCGGGTGCCGAGACCGGCGACGGGAAACACGGCTTTGGTGACGCGGCTCATTTTCAGGATTCCAGTCCGGTACAGTTAAGATGACAGCCCGACGTTCAGCGCCCGATACCGCTGTATTCGAACCCGGCGTCGCGCAGCAGCTGGGGATCGTACAGGTTCCGGCCGTCGAAAATCACCGGTTTTTTCATGAGCTTCCGGATGTGCGCGAAATCCGGATGACGGAACGGTTTCCATTCCGTGATGAGAATCATGGCGTCGACGCCGTCGAGCGCGCTGTATTGTTCGTCGACGAGCTTCAACTGGCCGCCGTCGAACCAGGCGCGCGGGAACTCGCGCTTCGCCGCCGTCATGGCGACCGGATCGTAGGCTTTCACTGCCGCCCCGGCGCCAATCAGTTCGTTCAGGAGAACAACGGATGAGGCTTCGCGCATATCGTCCGTGCCGGGTTTGAACGCCAGACCCCAGAGGCCGAACGTCATGCCCTTCAGGTGGTCGCCAAAACGCCGGCGGATCTTGTCGAACAACACGTGCTTCTGCGCCTCGTTCCTGGCCTCGACGGCATCCAGCACCTTGGGCTCGAAGTCGTGGTTTCTGGCCATGCGGACCAAAGCCTTCACGTCCTTGGGAAAGCACGATCCGCCGTAACCGGCTCCCGGATAGATGAACGAATAACCGATACGGGAATCCGAACCGATGCCCTGCCGGACGTTCTCCACGTCCACGCCCATGCGCTCGCAGAGGTTGGCTATTTCATTCATGAATGAAATCTTGGTGGCGAGCATGGCGTTGCCGGCGTACTTGGTCATCTCGGCGTCGCGTACGCCCATGAACAGGAGCCGCTCGTGATTGCGCATGAACGGCAGGTACAGATCGCGCATCGCCTTGCGCACCTGCTCGCTGTCGGTGCCGATCACGACCCGGTCCGGACGCATGAAATCCTCCACCGCCGCGCCTTCCTTGAGAAATTCCGGATTGCTGACGACGTCGCACGGCACGTCGACGCCGCGCTTTTTCAATTCTTCGCGGATGGCGTCCCGGACCTTGTCCGCCGTGCCGACCGGAACGGTCGACTTGTCCACGACGATGGTATGGCGGCTGATATGCCGGCCGATTTCGCGCGCCACCGCCAGCACATACTGCAAATCGGCCGAGCCGTCTTCGCCGGGCGGAGTTCCTACGGCGATGAAATAAACATCGGATTCGGCCTCGGGGTCGTTCAGGGCCGTGCAGAAATTCAAACGGCCGTTCTTGTGATTGTTGACGACGACCGACTCCAGCCCCGGCTCGTAGATGGGAAGCACTCCCTTCTTGAGGCCTTCGATCTTTTTCTTGTCGATATCGACGCAGGTTACGGTGTTGCCCATTTCAGCGAAACAGGCGCCCGTAACGAGGCCGACGTAGCCCGTACCGATGATTGTCAACTTCATGAAGTTTTACCCAAAAGAAAATTAAACGGATACTTTTATGTTTTTTTCGTCTGCTTCCAGGAATAGATCACGGCGGTTTTGTCGTTCTCCGACGGCGATTTGGTCAACCCGGTATGCTCCGGAACGAGATTCACCAGGAACTCGCGCAGGGCGGATTCATCGCCCCGGTCGCAGGCCTGCTGCATCGCACCGAAGGTTTTCTCCAGCGCTTCCCGGTCCATCTGCCGGCAGCGCGCCAGCAGGATTTTCGGATGACTGGTCTCGGCCAGCTTTTCCGCGTCATGAAAAAGTTCTTCGTACAATTTTTCACCCGGTCGCAGCCCGGTATATACGATCTCGACTTCCTCCCCCGGGATCTTGCCGGACAAGCGTATGAGCTGCTCGGCCAGGTAGGCGATTTTAACCGGTTCGCCCATGTCGAGCACGAATATTTCGCCGCCGCGCCCGATGACGCCGGCCTGCAGAATCAACTGACAGGCCTCGGGTATCGTCATGAAGTAACGGGAAATTTCCGGGTGCGTCACGGTGACTGGCCCGCCCTGCGCTATTTGCTGCTGAAACAGCGGTATCACGCTTCCCGACGAACCCAGAACGTTGCCGAACCGGACCGTGATGAAGCGGGTCCTGGATGCGGCGTTCAGGCTTTGACAATACATTTCGGCGACCCGTTTGCTGGCGCCCATCACGTTGGCCGGATTCACCGCCTTGTCCGTGGACACCATGACGAACGACTCGCACCCGTACTTGTCGGCGAGATCGGCCGCCAGGCGCGTGCCCAGAACGTTGTTGGCGACGGCGGCGCGGGTTTGATCCTCGAGAATCGGGACATGCTTGTAGGCGGCGGCATGATAGATGACCGCCGGAGAATGTTGGCGCAGGATATTTTCCATCTGCACGACATCGCCGACATCGCCCAGCAGGCTGACGAGGGACAGATCGGGCATGTCGCGCCGCAATTCCAGATCGATGTTGTACAGATTGAATTCGCTGCGGTCCAGGATAATCAGTTTTGACGGTTTGAGCTTGGCGATTTGACGGCACAACTCGGCGCCGATCGAACCGCCGCCGCCGGTGACGAGCACCGTTTTGCCGCGTGTCGCGTCGGTGATGGCGCGCCAATCGAGGCTGACCGGTTCCCTTCCCAGCAGGTCCTCGATCTTTACGTCGCGCAAATCCTTGAGGCTGGCGCGGCCACTGACCAGGTGCTGGAGCTGCGGCAGAATGCGAAACGGCAATTCCGTTTTTTCGCAAATCTCCACGATGCGCCGTATCTGGCGAGATGTCGCCGACGACAGCGCGATGACGATGAGGTCGACGCCAAGGCGCGTAACGACACCGGGAATCTCATCGCAGGAACCGGCGACGGGAATGCCGTGAATTTCCTTGCCAATTTTATTGCGATCGTCGTCCACGAAGGCAACCGGCTGAAAAGGGCCGGCGGAATCGCGCAGCAGATCACGTGTAAGCATCTCGCCTGCCTTGCCGGCGCCGACGATCAGAGCGTTTTTGTTTTCACCTGCATCATAGGCATTCGCGCCACGCGTCCAACGGTAAAGGCGACGATCCTTCAGTGAACGATATAAAAATCGCGGCCCGCCGAGGAGCAGCACCAGCAAGATTCCTTCGAGGAAAAATACCGAGCGCGGGACGCTTTCGAGGCGCGTCAGGATGAAACTGGCGGTTGCGGCGATCACGACACCGGCCGTGACCGCCTTGATAATACGCATCAAGTCGGGAATCGAGGCGAATCGCCAGATACCGCGATATAGGCCGAAATACCAGAACATCCCGCCCTGGGCGACCCATACCACCGGCAACAGCACCAAAGCCTGATGGAAAAAACCCTCGGGAATGGAATCGAGGTTGAAACGCAGCCAGTACGCGCCGAACCAGGCGACGGGGACCATCAACAAATCGTGCGTGAAGGCCGCAAGACGCGAGCGAAAAAGCCGGAAAATTTCCTTCATCTCTTCATCGCTCGTTTATTTTCATCCCTTCCGATATGCGTCCATTATAGTTAAACATTCCTATAAAATCCCTGTTTTATGATGCCGCGCCGCGAGCCGAGAAATCCAGACAAAGAAGACAAAATAAAACAGCCCCCATCCGGCAAACAACGCTGTTTGCAGTTTTCCGGAAGTATGAACACCCCACAGAGCCGTCATTGCGCAGCCAAGCATGATGGCGTATTCAAGCAACACTGTTTTGCGGTGCCCCCATCCTGCCTGCACCAGTTTCTGGTAATAATGGGTCTTGTGCGCCTGCCACAATTTTTCGCGCCGCATCAAACGGCGCAGCAACGTTACCGTCGCATCCGCGATGAAAGGTGAAAACACCAGCACGGCGATCCAGAACGGGAAAATTCCGTCCCTTGAACCCCACAGGGAAAGCGTCGCCGCCAGGAGGCCAAGCGTGGATGAACCGATATCGCCCATGAATATGCGCGCCGGCGGAAAATTAAAAACCAGAAAACCCGCGGAAGCGGCGGCAACGATCAGGCTGATAATGAAAAACGCATCATGGCCTGCCATCCAGCCCATGACAGCAAGTGTGCCGAATCCGAAAACCGCCATGCCACCGGCAAACCCGTCCATCCCGTCCATGAAGTTGTAAAGATTAATCATCCAAACGGTATAAAGAACAGAAACCGCGGCGCCCATGACATAAGACCATTGCCAACTTATCCCAAGGACTTCCAGCTTTTGCAAATAAAAACCGCCATAAAGAATTACCGCCGCCGCGAGTGTGTGCGCGACGATGCGATAGCCGGGCGAAATTGAATAACGGTCGTCGAGAAAAGACACGCCCGCTACCATAAAAACACTGGCCGTGATCGTCGCCAACTCTTGGAGAGGATGGAACAAAGACACCGTCGCGACGGAAACAATGATTGCGATAAGAATGGCCAGACCGCCGCTGCGCGGCGTGGACCGTGCATGCAGAGAGCGTTCATTGGGATGGTCCAGAATATGAAATCGCGAGGCCGGGTCGCAGAATCTCCACGTCAGCCATGCCGACAGAACGAAGCCGAGGATCGCTCCTATAAGGCTCACTGCCATTCACCGCGCATTGGAGTCACACATAAATTATTTTTTGAGGCTTTAATCAAACGCCTTCGGAATACCAAACCGCCGTCTCCCGCAGCCCTTGCGTCATGGAAAAGGGCGGAGTCCATTGAAGTTCCCGGCGAATCTTCGAACTGTCGACGCGCAATGAACCCAAAAGGCGTTCGACTTCCGCCGATTTACCGGTGAGTAATCCCGCAAGACGCAGTAGCGCCGGGGGAAAGGAGACTAAGCGGGGACGACGCCCCATTGCCTGAGCCAAGCGCCGAATAAGCTCTGGCGTCGAAACGTCTTCGCCATCGCTGACCAGAAAAATATTTCCTGCCGCGCGCGGATGGGTCACGCAAACGACCAGGGCATCCACCAGGTTGCCGAGATAAATCAGGCTGCGCAAGTTGCGAATCGATCCCAGGGGCAAGGGGAAACCTCGATTGACCCAATCCATCATGCGCAAAAAATTTCCCCCTGCTCCGGGGCCATAAACCAGTGGCGGACGCACGATCACCACCTCCAGGCCCGTCTCGGCGGCGATTTTCAGCAGTGCTTGCTCCGCCTCCCACTTGGATAGTCCATAGGCATCCTGCGGCTCGGGCGTATCGGCTTCAGTGAAGGGCAATTCATGCGTATGCTCGCCGTTGACCTTGATCGAGCTCACGTACACCAGCCGGCGCACGCCCGCCGACGCCGCCATCCGCGCCAATCGCTCGGTACCCGCGACATTCACCAACCTGAATTCAGCCAGCGGATTCCGCGCTTTTTCTCTCAGCACGTGAACGCGCGCCGCCAGATGCACCACGGTTTCGACGCCACGCAGCGCCTGCGACCAGTCGGTTTCCGTTCCGATCGCGCCTACCGTCACGACATCGACTGCTTTCGATAACCCCGTCGCAGACGAAGGCTCGCGCACTGCCGCGCGAATCGCATATCCATGTTCCTCAAGAGACACGCAGAGCTTGCGCCCAATGAAGCCGTTCGCGCCGGTAACCAAGACCTGCATTAGGTCAACAACGGTCGAAGCACTGCTACCGTTCCATGTGCAATAGGTTCCATCGATAACATATCTCTAAAAGAAAGATATACCGCTGGGTCGGTATACAGATGCAATTCATGCCTCAAGATCAAACAGCCTCTATGTTAACAATTTATTGTAATATTCCAGCAGGGCCGCAATAACGCGCTCCTTTGAAAAATACCGAAAGACTCTTTCACGCGCCTTCTCACCCATCCTCTCACGCAATGTATGATTCTGAGCAAGCTCAGCCATCAAACCAGTTAGTTGCTCGACATTTCCCGGTTCGTGCATCAGTCCAGTCACACCATCCTCAATCGCATCGGTAATACCATATATTCTTGACGCTATCGCGGGCACGCCAGCGGCCGCAGCCTCAATGATTACCATACCAAACCCCTCACGATAGCTAGGCAAACAGATCACGTCAGCCGCTGCGATGTAACGTTCCGGTGAATTGGTGTATCCGATGTGACCCATGACATCTGGATTTACCAATCCAAGTTTCTGCATTTGGGGCCAGATATCTTCCTCGTCGGGGCCGACGAATAACAACCTAGTACGCAGGTCACGTTCGTATGTCTTCCGAAATGCTAAGGCGAGGTCCAGCAAGCCTTTGTCTCTGGTGAGCCTTCCAAGATAAAGAAAGACAACCTCATCATCCTTTGCATGAATTTCCTTCCTTGCCGCGTGTCGTAGCGCAGGATCATGCCTGAATTTCTTTGTGTCAACTCCGCTGATCGATCCATCTCCCAACACAACCGACTTTTTTTCACTGATCACAGCCTCCTCGATGAGGAATTTTCGTTCTGACCGGCTGATAATGGTGACATGCGTTGCGCAATTTGCCACAATGGTATCCATCAATTTTAGAAACCACCTCCAGACACCTCTTCGGGTGCTCCACGGCTCTCCCTGAAAAGTATGGATTCGTACCCTGACACGCGCGAGGCAAGCCGCGACCATTGCTAGCAAGCCCGCCTTCGGTGCAATGGAATGGACCAAATCAAATTTTTCCCTCCTGAAACAACGCCACAGAGAGGCCAATGCCAGCATGTCGCGCTGGAGAGCTACTTTTCGCTCGAGTCGTATTGGTATCACCCTGATTTTTTTCGGGAGATTCCGAAGCGTGACATCTAGCTTTGGATTAACGATAAGCGTTACGTCGTACCTGTTGCTAAGCGCCTCCAGGATATCGATCAAAAAAAAATTAACGATCAGTGGGGTGGTCGTAACCAAACAAATTTTTACGTCGTGAGTCACAGGGAGATAAAAACCTATGCTTTTCAGCTACTTGAGCTTGCTGGATTTTGTTCTATGGCATCGAACCATGCCTGGAACATCAGAATATTCCAGAGAGAATGCTGCCAGTTGCGATGGCCCGACAGGTGTTCGCGCCACTTCTCGCGTATCGGCTCGTGGCGGAAAAAACCCTCCTGCATCAATCTGCGTTCATCCAGCAATTCTTCCGCCCAATCTCGCAGTGGGCCGCGCAACCATTCATCGATGGGGATACTGAATCCCATTTTTTTTCGTTCGATCAACTCCCTGGGGACATACTTGTACAGAACGCGTCGCAATAGCCATTTTCCCTGGCCGTTCCTGACTTTCATCGATAGCGGTAGACGCCAGGAGAATTCGGCGAGGCGGTGATCCAGCAACGGTACGCGCGCCTCCAGTCCAACCGCCATGCTGGCGCGGTCCAGCTTGGCCAGAATGTCGTCGGGAAGATAAGTCGTCGTATCCACGAACATCATCTGTTGCAAAAAATCCTGCAGAACCGGCCTTTGGCTGCTATCGGTCAACGCCGTCGCCGGCTCATGACCGCTCAGCACCAGCGCATCCGGTTTTTTCCAAAGCGAGATGAGGCCCATATATAAGTCCTCAGGCCGGCGCGCCGTGATTGCTTCAGCAAGCTTATGCAACTTGTCGCCGACGTGGCGCAATTTGATTCTGGGTGGCAATAACGGATTTAATGCAAAAAAGAAACCGTCCCACACATGAGGTGGAATCAGTCTCAGCATGACGGATGTCATGCTCCGAAGCCCATGCGGCATCCAGCCGATCGCGTTCCAGATCCGTTGGCCGCGGAAATAGTGATTGTATCCCGCGAACAGTTCATCGCCGCCGTCACCGGAAAGACTGACAGTAACATGCCGCCTGGCGAGCTGAGAAACCAGAAAAGTCGGGATTTGCGACGAGTCGGAAAATGGCTCGTCATACAACGTTGGCAGCTTTGGTATTACCGCCATGGCTTCTTTGGGCGTGACATAGAGTTCGGTATGTTCGGTTCCCAGGTGTCTCGCCACTGCCTTGGCATACACTGCCTCGTCGTACCACGGCTCATTGAATCCGATCGTAAATGTTTTCACCGGGCGGTCAGACTGCTCCTGCATCAGCGCTACCACAGTCGACGAATCGACACCCCCGGATAAAAACGCACCCAAGGGTACATCCGCCACCATTTGGCGTCTGACCGATGTCTTCAGGATGTTTTCCAGCTGCTCAACCGCCTCTGCGTCCCCTCCCCTGAAGGGGTTGGCAACGCCATCCGCGGCAATCTGCGTGACGGACCAGTATGCGCGCGCTGAAAGCGGCCCCGGACAGTTCGCACCGCCATTTGCGGGAACATTCCGGCTTTCCACGCGCGCCATCGATCCGGGCATAAGCTTATAGAAGCCTCGGTAGATCGAATGCGGGGCGGGGATATAACTCAGCCGTGCGTAAACAGCCAGCGCATCGCGGTTGATCTCGCCGTGCCAAGCCGGGTGCGCCCGCAATGCCTTCAGCTCCGAACCGAAGATAAAAGCATTCTTCACCCACCCATAGTAAAGCGGCTTCTCCCCCAACCGATCGCGCACCAGGTGCAATACCCTTTCCCGGCGGTCCCACAGGGCAAACGCGAACATCCCGGTGAAGCGACTCACGGCGGCCTCCAGCCCCCAGTGGGCGATTGCCGCCAACATCGTTTCCGTGTCCGAATGGCCGCGCCATGCCACGGCGGCGCCCTTCCCTTCAAGTTCCTTGCGCAACTCGGAGTGGTTGTATATTTCTCCGTTGAAAACCACCACATAGCGCCCGTCCCTGGAATGCATCGGCTGCATGCCTTCGGCGGAAAGATCCAGTATGGAGAGGCGACGATGACCCAGCGCAATGCCCGCATCCGGATCGGACCAGACATCGCCGGCATCGGGTCCGCGATGTGTCAGCGGCTCAACCATCCGGCGGGCGATGGCGCCTAAATCACTTCGCGCAGTATTCCCGGCAAAGAGTACTCCTGCTATACCGCACATTATTTATCAGTTTCCTTCGCGCATGCGGACCAATACTGCTCCCACCTTGCCCGATCCTGAACACTGATAGGCAGGGCGCGATGCCGCAGAATAACGCGCTCCAGTCCTGTCAAGATGGAAAATGCGTCCACCATTCCCTTGGCTGCCTGCGACAACAGCGCCAACAGACCTGACAGATACTGGCCGTGGCTGGCCGCAGCCTGTGCCAACGCTCTGGAAAAATAATATCGTGTGACAAGAATTTTTTTCAGCGAAAGGGTTTCCTGGGCATAACCGGTCAATATTTCGGGCAGACAGGCAAAACGGCTGGTTTGCCAGCTCCTGAGCAGCAGATCCTGGTCTTGTGCCTTGCGCATCTCGTTGCGGTAACGGTGTTTTCGGAACCATTCGGTTCTTCCCATCCACGTGGGGTGCGCCAGATAGAATCCCGACCAGGGATTTCGGCATATCTCGTCGTGGGTCAGGCGCAACGGGAAAGCTCCCACGGCGGCGCCGTCGTTCCCGAACACGACGGCGCCCGTCCCCAGAAGATCGATTTCAGCATGTTGTTGCAGAAACTCGACCTGACGCTGCAAGCGCTCGGGGTACGCGACGTCATCGGCGTCCAACCGTGCAAAGTATTTGCCGCGACAGATATCCAGCGCCTGGTTAAGACGCGAGGCCAGCCCCAGTTTTCTGTTGTACGAAACAAGCTTGATGCGCGAATCGTGGAAACCGGCAGCGATGAGACCGGTCGCGTCCGTTGAGCCGTCGTCGATCAGGATCAATTCCCAATGGGGATAGGTCTGCTGGATAACAGACCAAACGGCACGGCGCAACGTTTTCACGGCGTTATGAACCGGCATGGCGATGCTGACCAGCGGCTGAGAAACCATATGACGGGTTATCGCAACGAACCGGGGAATCAGCTTTCCTGGTAAAAAAGCCTTCCAGGAATACCGCTCGCGCTGTACGTTTGCCGCCGGAACAGTCTCCAGCTGGTCTCGAACATCAACCGGCGCGCGAGCCTTGGTCCCCTCATCCGGCCGACCAGAATCACGCACGGAACAAGCAAGCAAAGCTTGAACGTTTTAAGCGCCCAACCGGCTTTATGCGCCTTTACGAAAGCGGAAAAGGCGGAGAAATCGATCCGACATAATGCCGGGCCTGAACCATCAGCCGCGACTCTGCCTGCCCGCGCTGCTCGTTCCAACAGCTCCCGGAAACGCAGATCATAGGTATGCTCAGCGCGGGTACGCGCATGACCTGCCCGGGCTATTTCATCCCGTTCCTTCGGGTGAGCAAGAAAGTGTTTTATCTTGCCGGCCATATCATCAATGCCGTCAAAAACAATGATTTCCTTTCCCGGGATGTAAAAGCTCTCCAAACGCTCCGCGTTCTCAGTCATCAGGAAACCCCCAGCGCCGGGAACCTCAAATACTCTGGCCTTGATCTGACGGCTTCTGCGCGGAACGAATCCGTGCAGCACAAAACCAGAATCGCCGAAATTGAGGCTGACGGCAGACTCACGGATGATTCTCGGAATATCTGTCGCCGGTACCGCGCCATTAGGCCACCCATGACCGAAGCACGCGACGTCAATTCCTCTCTTCTTCAGTTCGGCTATCCATTTCGGACGGTTACCGTAGGCGGTGCCGACAAAAGACACTTCATAACGGCACTGGCGCGCTGGAAGAGGATCGGCAAGCCTACCTGCGTCGGCAGCCCACTGCGTCAGCATGAAATTGGACAGGCCGTCTTCCGCTGATTTCGCAAGCGCTGCCGGATAGGTCGTGGCATAGAGATCGAACACAGGGGCCACGAGCCGGGAGAACTGGGTGTACTTCCATGAATCGTCCGTTGACCAGTTGATGATGATGGCGGGACACGAGCGTCGCACTGTTTCCAGCGTCTCCAGCCACAGCTCATAGTGCATCAACACACAAAATATCAGATCGGGATTCTCGCGCTCAACCATCTTCAGGAAATCGACATTCAATTCTGCGAAGTTCTTATAATCGCTACGAAGCCAGGATTCGAAATGCACGACGTCGTGACCCAGACGGCGCAGCGCCGGAATGAAATTTGAATACTCATATCCTTCACCCCGCGCGGGATCGCCGTAATTGTACCGGCCGAATACGCAAACTATTTTCACAACTGTCAGGGCTGCCGGGTCTTTTCTGCCGTGACGTGATAACCGACGGTAAATCGCTTATCCCGATCAAAACGATCCAGGTAACGGCACAGCAATGGAACAACCAATCCAAACAGCGGGACCAACGCAACCCAGATGACAGCCCACAACAATTCAACCGGAATTGGCATACCCAGCTTAAAAGGTCGTGTCATGCGGAGAAACCGGATCGACTCCTGGGAGAAAGTCATGAAGGAACCGGCGTTGGCATCAATGACGATATTGGCGAATCCGGCCTCTGACAAAAAACGTTTGTGCCAAAACTGAGTATATCCACCATAAAAATGGTATGGCTCTTGATGAATCCCCGAACCGAGCGGCGCGGTCAAGATCAGTTTCCCACCCGGTTTCAGGATTCGGCTGAATTCCTTGACTGCCTTGATGGGCTCGGGCAAATGCTCCAGAACCTCCGCGCATAGAATAGCGTCGAAGTGGCCGCTGTCGACCGGAATAGCGGTGGCGTCGCAGACATAATCAATCTGGCCATAGGCGCCATGTCGCAACTGTTCACCCTTCAACAGCGCGACATCCTGGGTCTTGTATTGACAGTGCGCGAAGAAGGAACGATAGGGACAGGAACCGGCGCCAATGTCGAGAACAAGGGTGCCTGCGGGGAGTCCTTTTGCCTGTTTCTCGATCCAGACATCGCGATTCACTAAGTTGAATGCGAATAACCTGCTGTCACGCAACAGGGTGCGCAGCTTCTTAACCAAGCGGTTTTCTCCTGAAGATGAACATCCCGCAACCGTATTCACATTCACGCGCCGCATTGAGATTGCTGTTTTCGCTGTAAATGGCAGTATCATCCACAAGCGAAAACTCGATAAGTTCGAGTTCAGGAAAGAAATTACGGACAGTCGAGGGATCAAATACTCTATGCGCATTGAAGCAGACCCGCTCACGCCCAATGGGAGCGGACAAATACATCAGTCCGCCAGGTTTTAAAACGCGTTGTAGTTCTCTGGCGGCGAGTAAGCTGCCATCCGGATTGAGCGGATCGCCGTATCGGCCAAGCCCGATGTGCTCGATCACGTGCAGGCATGACAGTGACTCGATGGAACCCGACGCGAAGGGAAGATGAACGACATCCGCCGCCAGGGAGTGTAATCCGGACAAACGTGCTGCGACCGGTCGATAGTCCACGAAAACCGTTTCGACCATTCCACTATATACACTGACCGTCAAGACGCTCGAACCAATGTCGATGTGTAGTGAAGGCTTATATTGCGAAAGGCGGCGCGCGATCCAGGCACCTTGATAGAAATAATGCGGATCAAAAGGTGTGCGCAAAACGCGGTCGGTAAGGCAAGGATAAAGTTCTCGTGCGCTGACATTCCCGTCTCTCGTCATGGCGGCGAATTTACGCCATTCGACGAAAAAGCGGGGCAGTAAAAAAATCCCCATGAAAGGCCTGGGTCCGAATAACAAAGGAAGCCATCGTTTCACAACCGTGGTGAACGAGGCGCGGCGAATACTATTCCCACTCATTGTCGTCATCCGCGGGCAATCATGCAATCATGAAATGCCTAGAGTGTTCTGTCGAAATTCAGGTGGCAGCCTAGCCTGATCAGCCTGGAATATACTCTGGAGGCAATGGAATATTTCTTGATTGTCTGCGGCATTTTGTAAGACCCGAGCAACTTGCCCAGGAAATCGCATGCCTGCTTGACATCGCGCAAACCAAAGTGACTGGCATCGAGCGCGAGGCATCCACGCTCGTCGAGGCCATAACGCGGAATGTTTAACTGCTTTATTTTGTTACCGCGCTTTTTGGCATGGCGACGCGCGTATTCCTCCAGCCCATGCTTTTTTGTCGCGGCAAGCAGCTGCTCACACGCGAGTTCATATTCGTTGTCATCGAGTAAGGATATTTCGCGGATGATTTTTCTGACCGCTCTGTGAACGTTTAATCGGATCGAGTTTTTGTACCAGTGGCGCTTTGCCTGCATCAATGATTCCAACACGGCGGAAGTCACGGAACCATACACGATGCCGAAGATGATATCTCTGTCAGTATCAATTTCATCAATGAACGTCTGGGCTACCGATTTGTCGCTCGCCCGGTGAAATTGCGACGTGCCGATACTGGCAGCGGACGCGCCGTTAACAGAAAAAGGCCTGACAGAATAAAGATACGCGTCGGTTGCCGACAGGATCACAATCCCGGAATACACGTCCGGAATGATACAGCGGAAAAAGGGCTTCCCCTCTTGCATTATCCGCCTGATGAGGCTCATGGAGACAAAACTGTTATATAAAGTCGGCGTGCGGTTGTAAGGCAACCATAGACGTGACACGTCTCTGAGTATGCGACTTGTTTCATAGCGTATCAGATGAGTCTGTAACGGGATTTGAAGATAATTTCGGTAGTGCTCGATGACGTGATTAGGCCAACAATATTCCGCCTTGAGCCAGGTCAACGCAGACATACCGTTTCGTTCGAGGACATGAGCGATATCGCGCAGAGCTTGCGGCATCAACCCGTCATCGTCGCCCAGAAACGTTACAAACTCGCCTGTTACATGAGAAAGGCCGTGCTCCCAATTCTCCGACATGCTCACCCGCTTTCCGGGATTGACATATTTGATCCGCGGGTCAGAAAACGAGCCAACAACATCCCGTGTGCCATCGTCGCTGTGGTTGTCGCTGACGATTATCTCGGCGCTGTCGTAATCCTGCGCTACGCAGGTTTCAAGCGTTGAGCGGAGGGTTGCACAACGATTACGCGTGGGAATGACTATTGAGAATTTCGGTTCCATCGTAGCGGCTCTATATGCTCCCATGGCAAGCAATACTTTCAGAAGTGGATTCTTTCATCAGTTGCAGGACGCTTGAGAGTTGGAACAAGCTTTAGAAGCAGGCACACATCAGAAAACTAATGGTGCGTTAGATGTATCCGGGATTAAATCCTTCGCAACCACGCCCGCGGCCAGTGCGTGATGTTATCGGTCAACCTGCTTTCATTAAACGGCCAGAGAGGCTGCTCGATGACGAACTCAGGATGGGATTGCGCGAATTCCTCGGCGGCGGCTGTCGGATTATCCCAAGCCCAGTCCGGTTTCCCGCGAGGAACGTCGTGGAGGTCTTTCATGCTGCCGTCGGTCGCGACGATATACGATCCTCGTGTAACAAGACCATGATACGCATTCAGCTCGTCGAGAACGTGCTGCTTGGAATGATTGGAATCAAGGATCACAAGCACGGTTTCGCCGGGGCGGATTGTGGATTTCACCTGCTCAACGACACGTGGATCAATCGAGCTTCCTTCAACAAGCGTGATATATCCGGATAATTCATGCGCTTCGATTGCCCTGCGATTGTGCGGCCGGATTTCTACATCAATACCGATAACTCGGCCCTTTTCCATTGCTTTGCAAAGACTGGCATAGAGAATCAGCGAGCCACCATGGGCAACACCGGTCTCGAGTATCACGTCGGGCTTGATGCGGTAAATGACCTCCTGCGCCCGGAGAATATCCTCGGGAAGCTGGATGATCGGTCTTCCCATCCAACTGAAGGTATAGGGATATTTCTCGTTCCACCCTACTTTGAGCCATTGGCCGGAGATCAGCTCGAAGGCTTCCTTGGAATAGAGACTGAACTCTTTTTTAGCGCGTGTATCCACTAAAGTAAGCTGATTGGCATCAGTGTCAATGATCAGTTTCATGCGTTATGTACACACCTGGGATTTCCGGTCGATAAGATACGAGTATTTTCTGATGAAGTCGCGGCCAATGCGAGCGCGCGTTCCAAACGAGTAATGGCCCTGTTTGAAAAATTCTTTATACCTTTGTTGCAATCTTTCATCTTCTTGGGTGTAAAAACCGGATCCTTCGAGAATTTGAAGCATTTCATCGATAAGATCCCGGATATCCTCTTCAGTGTTCTCGATAACTTGAATGCGAGCATCTTTATACTGACTGGCGAATCTGTAATTCGCAACTGGAGAACAAAATATTTCCTCAAACGAGAGATAACGATTCTCATCCTGTGACCAGTGAAGTTTGGGTATTCCTATGTCCATTTTGCCAAAAGGCATCACCGAGACGGGCACCAGGTTCGTGAGCGCCGAGGGAACACCGAACACGGTCGAGACCCAGCTTAAACCGGAATTGCTCCCCAAAAAAAACCGGCAACTGGCGCATAAGAATACATCCATCCAGTCGTGCTTCAGGTCGCTGTGTGCGTAGTCGATGAGATGCTCCATTGCCGGTAATTTTGACATACTGGCATCGCCCATCCGTATGCACCATCCCCCCTTGCCGGTAATCGCCTTTATGGCGGAAGAATAACTGCGAATATCGCAATTCCGGTAAGAATGAATCATTTCATCGTGCGGCGAATAACCGCCCTCTCTGGAATGAAGACAAACGAACCAGGCGTCCGGCGGCATGCCGAGCTTTTCCAGGCATGCCCGTCCCCGGCGCTTGTCGGCCTCGCTTAATTGCAGCAAGGGAGGCCGGTCACCCCAACTTGTCTCAACTGCCGCGTAAGCAGCGGTCATGTCTATGGCGACGGCATAATGGGAAATATCCAGCCGTAACCGCTTATAAAGCAAAAATGGCGACAACAGCGTGCGCCCAATGGGGGACGTGACAACCCTGATATGTTTCCTCCAGTAGTTAAGAAAATGACGGTTCGCAACTGGACGGGCTGCCAACAATACCCCAAAATATTGCGGTCGCATTCCCAATATGCCTTCCTTGATATAACAGTCGGGCTCCATCGCGAGGTGGCCGATCCGCTCCATGAACACGTCCAGGAATCTGACCCTGGCTAAATACAAAAACCAGGACGGTAGCCAATATAACAACCACAACGGTGGGCTGAATAACCTGAATGCCGCCCGGCGCAAGAACCAGGAAAAACCGCGATAGCGTATTGAATTTGCAATGCGCGTTTTGATCTGTTGAACACGACTGAGTTGATTCATGTCAGAATGCATTTGACATTCCATAAAAAGAGACCGAATTGATGGGCCATAATCACGTGGTTTCGATCGTCGTTAACGATGGAATCTGGTAGCGAGAATTGACAGTCGCGCACGAAACTGCAGTAATCGCTCGCATGCCCTCTTCGTCAACAATGTGCCGAGAATCCGCATAGCAACGCGATAGATTGGGCGAACCAGCGGGAAAAGAAGATTTGCGCTACGTTTCACTACTGTAATGACATATCGGGGGCCAGCGATACCGCAAGTCCTGACTCGTTGCCGGACTTTTTCAATCCTCAGGATTCGCGACAGACCGGCAGCAACATGGCGCGCAATGCCCGGCACGCCCTCCCGCCGGTAAACCTGAGAGGCATACCACGCGTGATGCCGCCAAAGCAACGGCCAAAGCCGTGGATGTCGCGCCATATAATCGTAAACACTCTCACCGAGCGGCGACAAAAGAACCGGATATCGGATAAATGCCTTATACACATCGTGAAAATCGGGACTAAGAAATTCCGTGAAAATGGCATCGAGCACATCCTGGTGCCGCATTGGATTCCGCATACCCTCCGCAGAATAAGACGTGACCCTTGCTCTCAGCGCAGCCTGGACCTCGGGAAGTATGCAAATTCCATAACGAAGTGCTATCACCTGCGCGGCAAACCAATCCGAATGCCATTCCATGCGGTTATGGTAGGCGCCTATGCTCTTCAATGCTTCACGGCGTATGATCGCGGCATTCGTGGATAGCCACACGATTTCATGTTGCAGCCATTCCCGCAGTTGTTCCGGCGACATGTACTCCGGCATGCGGCTAAAATCGAATACCGGCGCGATGTCGCGCTGGGCAACGATTACCTCGCTTCCCTCGTGAAACAAGGCATATTCGGAGAGACAAATCCCCACGTGCGGGTACTTTCTCCCCAGCGCGAGCATTTTTTCAAAGAATTGGGGTAACACCTTGTCATCAGCCGCCGCCCAATTGATGTAATCGCCCGTTGCCACGCTCAGCGCTCGATTTATGCTGAACTGCAGCCCTCTATTGCGTTCGTTCCTGAGTACTTTGATAAATGGATAACGTGAAGCGAATTCATTGATAATATCCATACTATTATCCGTTGAGCCGTCATCGACGATGATCAACTCATCCGGTGGTTGTGTCTGCGTGCAAATGGCTCCGAGTGAATCGCGTAAATAATGCGCATGATTGTAATTAGCGAAAAGCACTGATAATGTTGGACGACTGGTGGAAAGAACCGGCATGGCATCGCCACAACGGTAACGGCTGCCACGTGTTTCATCGATTACCCGCTCTTTGGCGATGTTCTTCGGAAAGAACTTCTCTTCGACGAGCAGCCGATATTTGCGGTATCCCGGGAAAAACGGCCAGCCAAATGGCGACCGCTTCATGGCCGGCAACACATGTTGTCCGAGCGGTGAAAACAGCACCGGATAGCGGCGGAAAGTCCATGCGATGTCCCAGTATCGCGATCTTAGCAGCGTTTTGAATACTGACTGAATTACCTTTCGTTGCCGGACAGGATCCTTCAAGCCCTGGCTGGAATAAGAGTCACCGCGCGCGCGGATTGCGGAAAGCACCTTAGGCACCACACAGGTCCCGTGGCGTAACGCGATAATAGTGTATAAAAACCAATCCGTATGCCAGCGTAACTCGGAGCGGAATCTTCCCGCCTGACGGATCGCCTCGACACTGGCGATCACCGTGTTTCCTGAGATCCAGACTATCCCCTGGTCCAAATGTTCCCTGAACAACGAAGGCGTCATGTATTCCGGATATCGCTTGATATCGAAGGAACCACCTTGACTCACGTCCATTGAATAATCGTGCACGTTTCCCGTGGCGTCATCGAGAGTTGCATATGCCGAAAAACATAGCCCGGCACTGGGGTACTTCTCCAGTGCCGCCATCGATCGCTCGACGAAATCGGGGAAAAAAATATCGTCGGCAGCGAGGAATGCGACATACCTGCTGTTGCACGCCTCTAGCCCGCGTTGAACCGAATACAGCACCCCTTTGTTGGAAGCATTCCGGACCAATCGCAAATTACGGTGTCGTGCCTGATATTCACCTATGACAGCAAGACTGTCGTCGGTGGAACCATCATCAATAATGATCACTTCATCCGGCATCCTGGTCTGCCCAAAAATTCCGCCAAGCGAGGTGCGTAGGTAGTGCGCATGGTTGTAATTAGCCATAACAATGGCAATGGAAAAGTTGCTCACGACGTTCGTCTCGAAGACCACGCTCGTTCATTACGGCGACATTCGCTGATGCATAACATTTTTTTCAGGGCGTCAGACGGGGTATTGCTGCCAATGGATTCAGAGCGTGTGCCGAGCTGCTGCATACGCATCAAGCGTGTGGCATATGACCAGCTGGCCTGTTTCCAGCAGATTTGCGTCAAATGCCTGTAATTTTTTAATGGCGGCGCCGTTGCCACCGACGATACAGTGCTCCCCTTGCCACGCGAACTGGTCCTGGAACGTACGGCCGCCTCCGAGGCGCTTCCCCCAAAGCGCGGGATACATCAGACGCAATCGCGAGGCAACGTGTCGTGCCCGCAACAGCACACACCGGGCGAAATACCGCACGGGAGATTCAATCGCCGATGCCGGCAATACGCTCGCCTTGAACGCTTCTGCCACCGTCTCAACCCTGTCCTTCCGGGCCAAATGAGCGGATATGGCGGCACTCAAGCCTTGTTCCTTGATCGAAGCGAAAACATACCGAACATGGACAAGATCAAGAATCCGTCCGACCTCAGCGCGACTGTAGCCTTGCGCAACTTCCGGCAAGGCAGAGAGAAATTCAAGCAACTCATTGCGATATTTGGCGTACGCGCCCAACAACCCTTCCGGGTCGGCGGCCAGCCATTCGACAGGATGCCAGCAAGTCGGATTTCCCGCGGATGGCGAGCGCCTCCTGCCAGCATAAACCACGGGGATTCGTCGCACTTTTCCCATGGCCGATGTCAGGGCGCTTTGCATGATTTCGAAAAAAAGGGAATTCTCCTGTCGTACGATGATGCTGAATACACGCCGCTGCACTTCCGTGCGATAGATGGCGTAAAAATTCGACTGGTAATCCTTGAACAAGAAGGCGATGCGCTCGATCGCGTTCTCATGATCCAGGGATAAATAATCATAGGGAACATCATCCACGAAATAACGGCGTTCACTCTCCGAGAACGCAAAGTAAAGACCCTGGGCACCGACATGATCTGGATGGCGCTCCAGGTGTTCTACACATTTATCGATGGCATCCGGTATGATGATGTCATCGTCAGCACACAGGGAACAGTATCTCGTTTCCACGTTCATCAGGCCATCGTACAGCTTCTGTCTGAACGCCGTGGTTGACGGATAGGGACGATAGTCAACATGAAGCGACAGGCCCGCGATCATGCTACGGTTCTTATCGGCGTCTTCCATGTCACTGGAATCGAGCACCAGGACAGGAAATTTCACGCGCATTCGTTCGAGATACGTAAGCAATGCAGCGAGCCATGCATGCCGGTTATACGTGGGAATAACAAGCGTGTAGTTGATTCGCGCGTGGGTCATCTGTCATGCGGAGACAATACCGGTACATGGCCGATACACATCCGATTCCGTTTCGGTATTGACATCTTTTTCGGTGCTCGGGGGTCGGCGCAACACGCCGGACCCATTAACCCAACCAGCGGATCGGGTCACCTAAAGCAGTTGGTCTGATATTTACTGACGGGGATACGCGTTTTCAATCCGATCAAATCATATTTGACATGACCGATATCCGCGGCGTTAGCTCGATACAGCTGGATATGCTTTCAATACTGTCCGCGCTGCCGATACCGAATTCCGTTTTCAGGCGGCTCATGTTAAGCGTGGCATGACGCGGCATCTGCTCGACGTTGATGCCTTTTTTTCGTGCCGAAATGGGGTTTACAAGACCCGGATCCGCGCCGCAGCGTCTGGCTATGTAATACGCCGCCTCGGCGTAGGTCAGCGAGGTCGAGCCGGACGCGTGGAATATGCCTTCCGGTTTTTTAGCGGTAAGCATGGCGGCGATCTCCGCCACGTAGCGCGTGCTGATGGGAGCAAAAAAAAGATCGGCAAATGGAGTTATGACTTCACCCTGCAGCAGTGAACTGCGCCAACCGTCAAACAGCTTGAAAGATCTGGGTAGGACCTTTGTCAGTCTTAAAACTGCCGCTTTGCCGGGCCAAGACAATAATTCACGTTCCACCGCCACTTTTTGACGCCCGTACTCAGTCACCGGGGATTGCTGCGTGTCTTCATCCAGATTTGGCCTGCTACCATCAAAGACGAGATTACTCGAGACAAATACCACATAGATTTCATGATCGAGTAATCGTCTGATAGCAGACAGAGTTCCTGTTACATTCACATAGTGAGAATCAACGGGATCCGCTTCGCAGTCCGCCAGCGCAGTCACCCCTGCCAGAATGACCGCACAGTCGATGTTCGCCGGTGGTTGCCAACGAGACAAATCCTGGCGCAAATCAAGGAAAAGATGGTTTGGATTAACTAGCCGCCTGCTGGTTCCAATGCAATCTTTGCCCCACGCCTGAAAATGCTTGGCGATAGCGCCTCCAATCATGCTATCGATACCGACGATCAGTACCTTATTATTTTTCCTTCCCATGAGAAACCTTAATTATTTTCCTCCATGAATCGCCAAACTTAGAACGTTATAACATGTTTAGCTCCAATCATTCCAAACGATAATTTCCCCAGTTCAATCTTGGCCGTAGTGGATAAGGCCAATAACCCCGGTACTCATCATGCATGGCCGGACCGTCAATGACGGTAAAGCGCAGACAATGGTCGGCTTGCGCCTCCGGTACGGTGTCATGGATTATATTGGCATAAATACTGAACTCTCCTGAATTCAGGAAAAATCCCGGTATTTGACACTTCGATTCATATCGTCCTTTTTTATGATATTCCTGCTTATAGTCACCTATGTCAATGCAGGCTGACCTGTAATTATTGACAGTTAAAAGCGGATAGCCTGTGTTGTCATACAAGGTAATGCTGGCGTTAAGTTTTACATTGTCAACCAGAACCTGATATTCAATATCAATTGAAAATTCCTCATCGGAACTCACTTGCAGACAAATGGCGCCCTTCTTGACGATTCGGACCGCCTTGATGCGTGCCACCATCCCACCGGGCGCCTCGGAGATATCGGACCATACTTTTTCACCCAAGGGGCGCTCCTGAGTGGTCGTTATCGTGTCCGTATAATCCTTGATTGTGCCCTCCACTTCGCCATCGTGAACAACTCGCCCGTGTTCAAGCAGGATCGCCCTGTTGCAAAAAGAACGTATGGCCGAAGTACTATGGCTCACTAGGATCACCGTCCGTCCGCTCTTGAGAACATCGCGTATCTTTCTCAGTGATCTTTCCTGAAATTCGGCATCGCCAACGGAAAGAACTTCGTCAAGAAACAGGATGTCAGTATCAAGATTGACCGCGATCGAGAAAGCCAGGCGCACGTACATACCGCTCGAGTAATGCTTCACGGGCATGTACAGAAATTTCTTTATGCCCGAGAATTCCACGATTTCGTCATACTTACGGCGAATTTCCTGTTGCTTCATGCCGATGAGCGCGCCGTTTAAAAAGATATTCTCGTGCCCGCTGAGTTCCGGATGAAAGCCAGCACCGACCTCCAGCAACGAACCGACACGACCCCGGATTACCGCGCTGCCCGTGGTCGGCAACACCACCCTGGAGAGTATCTTCAGGAGCGTGCTTTTTCCGGCGCCGTTACTCCCGATCAGCCCGACGACCTCACCGTGGCCAACCTCGAAACTGACATTTGTGAGCGCCCAGAATTCCTCCGCCCTGATCTGTTGCGTCGGAAAAACAGGGTCACGGTTCGCTTGACCAGCGCCGTCACGCAGACCACCGAGCCACCTCCAGGGCGCCGTCAGGGCACGCTCAACATCCTCACGCAACAGGCTTTTGGGAGAAGCGGCGCCCGCCGAGGTTTGAATCAGGTATTTTTTCCCGATTCCGTTCAATTTTATCGCGAAATTTCCCACGACTTGCTTCTGAATTCCTATTGGGTCACTAACTCAAGTGATCGCCAAGATGCTTGGTAAATTTGTTAAAAAACACAAAACCGGAAATCAGAAACACTAAACTGCCTGCTACGGCAACCGTGGTGGCGAAAGCAGGAAAGGCGCCGCCAAACAGACACCAGTGGATCCCGATCATGACTCCCGCCAGCGGGTTTAACATCAAATATCGCGCGAACTCCGGCGGCCAGAAACTCAAGGGATAGACGACTGGTGTCAGAAACATCAGCACCATCGTGATAAACGGCAGAATCACGCCAATGTCTCTATAGCGCACGTTTAACATTGAAGTCCAGAGCATCAATCCAACGGCATTGCAGATAAGGAGCGTCCAGTATATCGGCAGGTACAATATCGACAGGTGAACTTCCCGATAATAAAAAATGGCAAAGTACAGCAGATAAAGCGTGACCATGATAAACAGGTCGAATAACGCCGCCGCGGCGAACGCCAGCGGGACGATAATGGGAGGGAAATATACGCGCGACAAAATTCCCTGTTCACCGACAAGACAACTTGAACCATCGGAAATACACCGCGCGAGGAACTGCCAGTGGATATAACCTGCGATGACGAAGACGTGATAGGGTGTATTTCCGGTCGGGAAACGCGCAAAATATCCAAATACCAGACTAAACACCGTCATCATGATGAGCGGTTGCAAGAGCAACCAGCTGGCTCCCGCCACGGTCTGTTTATAGCGGATGCTGAGGTATCGCCTGGTCAGTACGCTCAACAGCTCCTTATACTGAAACACTTCTCGCAGCCTGGCGAAATTCGAGGGTGGTTCCGGCTGGATATAGACTAAATCAGACTTTCCCACGTTCACTGCTTTTCCGGCCATCGGTGAACGCGCGCCTTCCCCGGCACCTGTCTCGACGCTGTTCATGCCGTTAACCAGGTCATGCCGCTCATTTTCTCGCTTGCACGCTCGACAGGCGATGTCGCCACCAAGCGATGGTATCGACGATTCCTGATTCCAAGTCGAATTTAGGCTTCCATCCTATTTCAGTCGTCAGCCGGGTCACGTCCGCCAACAGTAACGGCGGTTCTTCGGCGGCTATTTCTTGCTCGCCGAGCCTGAGAAGATCCTCGGCAGCCAGCTTCGATGCGATCATCGTGACAACATCCTTCACGGCTACCGGCTTTCCAGAGGCTATATTGACCGGTCCTGTCAATTCACCATCCAATACGGCCACGAATGCTGATGCCACATCATCGACATGCAGGAAATCCCGTATCTGCCGCCCATGCGTACATGTTGCGGGGCGTCCGTTGAGCAGGGAGAAGATGACCGAGGATACCAGCCGTCGCGGATGTTCGCCTGGGCCGTACAGAAAAAATATACGTCCCCATGCACTCGCGACACCGTTCTGCTTTGCCAACGCTTCTTCAACCAGATGCAGCGCGTGCTTGCAAGTGCCATACAGAGACTTCGGCGCGAGAGGGGTCACGTATTCCTTACAGCAGCCTGAAGCCCAGTCATATTCCGCACATGTCCCGGCCAGCATGGCACGTTTGCCGCCATGCGCGGCAAACGTGTTAAACAGATCCAGACTCGCCTGCAACCAGCGCAGGTTTTCGGTTGATTCCCAGTATTTTCCCGGCTCGGCATACCACGCAAAATGCAACAAATGTGTCGGCCTGACTTTTTTCATTATCACAGCCAGCGCCAATGCGTCGAACAGATCCCCCCGATGCCACGTCACCCCCGGAGTACTTTCAGCAACCGAACGGAAATGGATGGCGTGCACGTCGTACTCCCTGTCGATCAGGTGAGCAAGGCTGTGTTTGCCGATGAAGCCGGTGGCGCCGGTCACTAGCACTCTTTTCATGATCCTAAATCGGAATACTGCGCATCGCGGTCGGAAAGAGCCGTCGGTGCAAGCGGCCAGTCGATGCCAAATACCGGATCGTTCCAGCGGACACCCTTCGACGACTCCTCGCGATAGAACTGGGAAATCTGGTAAAAAACTTCGGTGTTGTCCTCGAGCGTCTGAAATCCGTGCGCAAATCCGACCGGGATATAAAGCGCATTACGGTTTTCAGCAGTCAACATCACCCCCACCCACCGCTTAAATGTCGGTGAGTCGCGGCGCAGATCGACAATGACGTCATAAACCGATCCCATTGTGCAACGCACGAGCTTTGTCTCGGCATAAGGATCGTCCTGGTAATGCAAGCCCCTCAACGTACCTTTGGTTTTATTGAAGGAGACACTGCATTGCGCCCAATTCACAACCAGCCCGTGTGCCTCGAATTCGTTAACGCAAAAAGTCCTGGCAAAAAAACCACGCTTATCGCCATGGAGTTCGGGCTCCACGAGATATGCTCCGCGAAGTCTTGTCTCTGAGAACTTCAATCGAGCACTTTCACCTGCGGTATAGGCACGATAAATCTCCCGCCCCAGTCCCGAATGTGCGCCATTTGTTCCATGATCTCGTTCTTGAGATTCCACGGCAGAATCAACAGATAATCCGGTTTGGTCGCGCGAATTTCCTCAGGACCATGAATGGGGATTCGCGTCCCGGGCAAGAAACGTCCTTGCTTGTGCGGGCTACGATCAACAGTGTAATCCAGGAAATCACCTCGTATGCCACAATAGTTGAGCAAAGTATTTCCCTTCGCCGGCGCACCATAGCCGACGACCGATTTCCCTTCACGTTTGACGCTAATCAGGAATTCCAGCAAGTTTCGCTTGGTGGCACAAGCGTTCTCAGAGAACTTTGCATAGGTTGCGATATCGGTTATCCCGGAAGCGATCTCGCGATTTCTGAGCAACCCCACGTTTTCGTTCACTGCATAACTCTCGTGTTCGGTGTGCCGCGCATAGATACGCAGCGATCCGCCATGGGTGGGGAGTTCCTCGATGTCGAAAAGCGTTAGACCATGCCTGGTAAAGATCCTTTCCACTGTGACAAGCGAAAAATACGAAAAGTGCTCGTGGTATATCGTGTCGAACTGGTTGTTCGCCATCAACTGCAGCAGGTGCGGGAACTCCATGGTGATGACACCGTCACGCTTGAGCGCGATTTTCAGGCCCGCAACGAAATCATTCACGTCAGGGACATGGGCCAGCACATTGTTGCCGAGCAGCAGATCCGCGAGTTTTCCGGAAACAGCCAGTTCCCTGGCCGTGTCAACGCCAAAAAATTTTACCAGGGTGGGGATACCCGCCGCCTGCGCGACCTGCGCCACGTTCCCCGCTGGTTCGATGCCCAACACCGGTATTCCCCTGGCCTTGAAATTTTTAAGCAGATAGCCGTCATTACTGGCTATTTCAATCACCTGATTTGAAGGATCGAAACCGAAACGGCGTATCATCCAATCCGTATACGCCTCGGCATGATGCAGCCAGATCTCGGAATAAGACGAGAAATAGGCGTAATCGCTGAAAATATGCTGTGGGCTTTCGAACTCCTCCAGCTGCACCAGGAAACAGGAATCGCACACATAAGCGTGCAATGGATAAAACGGTTCCATCTCCCGGTAATTCTCAGGCTTGATGAATGCATTGGATAAAGGCGACATCCCGAGGTCTACAAAGGTATGTGCCAGGGGCGCGCCACAGAAACGGCATCGACTGGCCTGCCGGCGTTTCGGCGCCGATTTCATGCGGATGCCATCTCCTGGTATCGCTCGACCTGGCTGATCGAAAACCGACGCATGTTTTCACTTTTCTGATACGCCTTGTACCACTCTGTGCTCCATTCGAGTGCGGAAGCTAACGTGAGCCTGGGGCGCCAAGCCAAGCGGGTTTTGGCCTTGGAGCAATCCAACTTGAGGTAATTCGCCTCGTGAGGCTGAGGGGAGGTATCGCGTGTCCAACACGCTCCGTTACCCCACAGCGTGACGAGATGGTCGACAATCCAGGATACCGGTTTTGCGTCATCTTCATCCGCGCCGAAATTCCAGGCTCCGGCGTAGTGCCCCCCCTGCTTCCACATCAACTCGATGAGTTGCAGATAACCCTGTAACGGCTCGAGCACATGCTGCCAAGGGCGGACAGCATCCGGATGACGGATCAAGACTGGATGCCCTTTCAGGAAGGCGCGTACGATATCCGGCAGCAACCGATCCTGCGCCCAATCCCCGCCGCCGATCACATTACCGGCCCGCGCGCTCGCGACAGCTACCGGACGAAAAGACGCGTTGTCCCCGCTGAAATAGGATTTTCGGTAAGCCGCCGTCACCAGCTCCGCGCAACCCTTACTGCTTGAGTAAGGGTCGTAACCGCCCATGGGCTCATGCTCGCCGTAACCCGTTAGCCGTTCCCTGTTCTCATAGCATTTATCGCTCGTGATGATCAGGGCAACACGAACGTCGTCGCTGTGGCGCACGGCTTCCAGCACATTGACCGTGCCCATGATATTCGTGGCGTAAGTCTCCACAGGGTTATTATAGGAATAACGCACAAGCGATTGGGCTGCCATGTGAATGACGATTTCCGGCCGATGATTTTTCACCGCTGCTTTCACCGCCGTCAGGTCGCAAACGTCATCGTTCAACGAAATCATCCCTTCAGCCACATTGGCGGATTCGAAAAGATTGGGCTGGGAAGGAGGCTTGAGGGAATAGCCGATAACCTTGGCCCCTAGCTGCTGCAACCACAGACAGAGCCACCCGCCTTTGAAACCCGTGTGGCCGGTCACCAGCACCCGCTTGCCCCGCCAAAAGGAAGAATTCATCACCAGATTTTCCAGGGCGCTTTGCCGGCGGCCCATAATTTCTCTAGATAATTCTTGTCACGCAACGTGTCCATGGGATGCCAAAAACCGGCATGCAGGTAGGCGGAAAGATTTTTTTCTTTCGCCAGCTTCTCCATGGGCTCCCGCTCCCATAAAGTCTGGTCGCCTTCGATATAATCGATCACCTTCGGCGAGAGGACGAAGAAACCGCCGTTGATCCAACCACCATCCCCATGAGGTTTCTCGACGAAACCGGACACCTGCCCCTGCGTGATGTTCAGGGAACCGAATCGCCCGGGCGGCTGCACGGCCGTGACGGTCGCGAGCAATCCATGTTTCTCATGTTGCGCGATCAACTCCCGGATGTTCACGTTGCCTACTCCGTCACCGTAGGTCAGGCAGAAATTTTCGCCACGGAGATAGGGCTTCACGCGCTTGAGGCGACCGCCGGTCATGGTGTTTTCGCCGGTATCCACCAGGGTCACGCGCCAGGGTTCGGCGTTGTTTTGATGAACCTCCATGTGGTTTCGTGACATATCGAACGTCACATCGGACATGTGCAGAAAGTAATTGGCGAAGTACTCCTTGATCATGTAGCCCATATATCCGCAGCAGATGATGAAATCGTTGACGCCGTGCGTGGAATAGATCTTCATGATGTGCCAGATAATCGGTTTGCCACCGATTTCGATCATGGGCTTGGGTCGCAGGTGCGACTCTTCGCTGATCCGGGTGCCCATACCACCGGCGAGTATGACCGCTTTCATTTTTCACCTTTTCCTGATGGCTGTATCGGAGAGACGGATTCAGGGCGCGACAGACAAGCGTCATCTCGATGCTTGCTGTGCGCGCCCGTATCGAAGGAGCGGTAAGGCGCCCTTTCGTTCATCAAGCTGTCGCATGGGATCGATGCCATACCGAGCGGTAATGCGACCAGATCAACAGCACCACCGGGAACACCATGGCATTAATTAGCAAATACCCGACGGCCATCCCTGTGGCGGAATAATACTTGCCCAGAATCAGGGTTGAAATTCCTATCAATACCGCTGTTACAACGGAGAGGATCATCAAAGGCTCTCGTTTATGTGCTCGTAAGTATGCAGAAAACGGCATGGACGCGACGACCAGCGTCTGCGCCATGAGGAACAATCCGGTCTGCATCGGCGGTAAAATCCGCTTGGCCAGAAATACGTCCATGTTATACATCAGATACACGGCGATGAATATGCACAGCGCAATAACCGCCGCCATCCCCGTAACGATTCTGGCGATCTTCCCGAAGAACGAGTCCAGCTCGGTGTATTTTTTTTCGGCAATGAAAATGCCAAAACGAGGTACCTTGGGCATGAGCCAGGATGACGCAACCCCGACGACGGTCACAAGACTCCACGTCATGCCCATTTGACCGGCAATCGCCGGCCCGTGAAACTTGAACAAGACCGGCGTGAACAGTGAAAAGACAAAGTAACCGCTGATCCACGATAACGCCATGCGCCATTGCATGGGGAGCATGTCGTTGCGCCAGGATATCCGTTCGGATGGAATTTCCGCTATAAAGAGGGATTTGGCGAACGGCCAATAGTAGCGACGGATGAAAACGTATGACATGACGACCGTCACCACGATAGCGATGCCTGCCGTCCATAGCTTTGCCCCAGCCAATATTGCCAGCCACGTTGCTAGGCTTGTACCGACTCCTTGCACCATCCGGTATGCATATAACCGCGATACCTGATTACATCCTTCGAGCAGAGACCACAATGGTACAAAAAAAATATTGGCGCCGGTGGCCAAACACAGAAACAACCACGGCTCAAACCACGAGATATTCTCCGCCTGCGATCCTTTAAAAAAGAGGTAACCGGCTGCGCCCAGCCCGAAGGCAACCACCACCCCTCCCGTGAAGTACCAGCGCATGGCGAGATGGGCGATACTGCGCAGACGCGACAGTGCCGCCCCGTCACCCGCGATGAAACCTTCCGCATCCAGTCGCAGTTTGGACCATTCATGACTGGCGAATTGGGTAATGACCGTACCGAGGCCCAACTCCACGAACACTTGCAGGGCGATGACCGTCGCGAAGGTGTAATAATATCCTTGCAGTTCCGGCGTAAAGTGCACGGCCACCATAACGGCCGTCACCGGCCCGGCCAACATGGTCCAGACCTTGGCCAGTATTCCGAAAAATACGGCTCGATCCACTTCCATCATTTTCAGAAAATTGAAAATGGATGGTTGTACTTTGCCTGTTGTATCAGTCACAAGAAATCGTGGTCAGTATTATCGGACTTGCCGCTTCGCGCGCACCATCAGCCGCGGACTACCGGACTCCCATCGATCACCGAACGCGTGAATCGTTCAATCTGGACTCGACCAGCGGATATTCCCGTTGGGCCCGTTCCAGACTGTCCACGGTGCCGATATCCCGATGATAAACCGCGTTGTGGAATGTGTTGATCCGACCCAAATAATGCGGAAGCACTTCGGTGCTGAAATCCACCGCTTCTTTTCCCAGCGAGGCGATATATTCGATAACCGCGGGTGAAAGGATATACACCGCCGCATTGGCCAAACGGCCCGGGGGGTGGCTGACTTTTTCGTGAAAGGCACGGACGATGCCTTGCTCGTCTAGCTCAACAATTCCACATGTTTCCGGCGAATCCGTCATGAAGGTCATCATCGTCATGTCAGCGCCGGCCGGCCGTCGGTCGTATGTCTGCATGAAAGCGGGCATATCGAATTTCGAGAGGTTGTCGGCGTGGATCAGCATGACCGGCCCGTCCTCGAAAAAACGGCGATTCTTGAGCAGCGTGCCCGCGGTCCCGAGCAACTTTTCCTCGAAAACCGTGGTAATGAAATCCGAATAGCCCGAACGATCGATATAATCGTTGACCGCCTCCGGAAGATAATGCGTATTGATAAGTACCTTTTTGACCCCCGCGCCAATCAACAGGCCCAGCCAATATGAAAGAAGCGGGCGGCCATTGATCGGCACCAGGCACTTAGGTACATGGTCGGTCACTGGTCGCAAGCGCGTGCCCAAACCGGCTGACAAAAGCAACGCACGCATGGGGTCTCAGGCCGGAAGCTCGAAGTTCTTCATTTCCGCCTGAAGATCGGACGGCCTCAGAGGAATATTGCCGATCCTGCCGACCTGGCAGGCAGCCGCCAGCGATCCGAGATAGGCGCTTTTCCAGATATCGCAGCCCACCGCCATGGCCATGGAAGCGCACGTCAGCAGGGAATCACCCGCACCGGCGATGTCTTTGGGCGCCGTATTGAAGCTCTGGAGCCGGTCGGTATGCCACTGTTCCCCGTTCGACGACGCCGCATGGATGAGAACGCCCTCCGCGCCCAGCGTGATCAACACATTCTTCGCCTGCGCCTCCACCCGCAATGTTTCCGCGAGCACAACGAGCCCCGAATTGAAATCTCTAACCGATATTCTTGCCTCGCGCTCGGTCGGTGTAATCAATGCCATGCCTTTGAACCGGGAGACGTTACCCACCTGCGAGGATGACTGGCTGTCCGCCACCATCATGATGCCTTTCCCCCGGCAATGGTCGATCAACGCGTTCACCAGCGCCTGAGGCAAACAGCCATAATTGAAATCGGAGAAAATCAACAAATCCGCGCGCGTCAGCGCCTCTTGCGCATCCCAGAATATCTTTTGTTGTATCTCCTTGCTGATATCCTGATTTCTCAGATGACTGACACGGAGAAGCGTCTTGTTGCTGGTACGAAAGCGCTGTTTCAGCGTGGTGGGCCGGCTATCATCCTCGTAAAGCGAATGACTGACGCCATATTCATCCAACCAATCCCTGGTCATTTGCGCCGTGACGTCCTTGCCGGTCACCGATATGAAGTCCACTTCTGCTCCAAGACCCCGGGCGTGCGCCGCCACGATCGCCGCGCCCCCGATGAACTTCTCGCTCAACACGGGTGATACGACGATGGTCGGGTCTTCCTGGGACATGCCGAGGGGATCGCAGGTGATATATTCATCCACGATCGTGTCGCCAATGACGCAAATCCTGAGGCCGCGCATTTTTACCAGCGCCTCGTTCAGCTCTTGCATCGCGAAACCATGACGATGCAAGAAATCCCTGGGGGCGACGATGGTGGAATAATTGACTTGCTGGAATTCCTTCCGCAGCAAATCCAACGAGGAGAATGAGACATCGCCGGAACTGAAGAGGAGTTTACCGCCGTAGGCGCTGACCGCCTGCGTTTCCGTATTGATGCCGGTCTCGTGCTCCTTGCCCTTGACGACAACGTTTGGCCGCAATTGTGCGATGAACTCCTCGGGAGCATCGCGCAACAAGAATGAGTAGCCGACCAGGCTGATGGATCTGACGCCTTCCAGTCGCAACTCCTCCTCGAGCAAGGCGCCTTGCGAGCGCTTGTCGTTGACGCCAACGACAAGAAAATCCCCGCATTCCGCCGCGAAGCGCAATAATCTCAGGTGGCCTGGGTGGACGATATTGAAATTGCCGCTGACGAAGACGATTTTCTTTTTCCCGCCAACCCTTCTCCTTATCTCGGTCAGGGCGTTGATGGAATCGGCGTGCAGTGACATGCTTAGAACCTCGATATAGTCATCAAACGGGGTTTCGACGCATGAGAAACGAAAGCCGACGTTCGGTTCATGAATGTTCCCCGAGCACAATCAAGGGTCTTCCCACCCGGCGTTCTTCCAGATCATCCAGGGCTTGGTTGATCTCTTCGAGCCGGTAACGTTTCGTAATGAGCTTTTCGAGCGGCAACTTTCCCTCGCGGTAGAGCCGTCCGAACAAGGGGATGTCTTCATCCGGACTGCTCATGCCTCCCCAGCTGCCCTCCAGTCGCTTACCGCAAATAAAGTCATAGGGATCGAGACGAATCTTTTCTCCGTGCGCCGGGTGGGATGCGAAAACGCATAGTCCGCCGCGGTTTCGCACCGACTTAAAAGCCTGTTCTATGGTAGCGGTAAGACCCGCGGCTTCTATGCTGTAATCGACCCCTGTTCCCCCGGTGAGGCGGTAAACAGCCTCCACGGGGTCCGACTCGCTGCTGTCGACCGCGTGCGTCGCGCCGAATTCACGCGCGAGAACCAGCTTTTCAGGTTCGACGTCCACGGCGATTACCATCGCACAATCGAAGAGCCGCGTTGCCATCAGGGCGCTCAACCCGATGCCCCCCAGCCCGAAAACGGCGACCGTGCTGCCCTTCGCAGGCCTGATGGTGTTGGTGACGATGCCCGCGCCGGTCGGGATGGCGCAGCCAAAAAGAACCGCGATGTCCATGGGCACGCCCTCGGGAAGTCGCACACACCGGTTTTCCGAGACAACGGAATATTCATTGAATGTCGTAACACCACCGGCATTGATCTTCCTTCCATTCTGCTCGTATACCGTGCCTCCGGCATCGAGCCCTCCGCCTTTTATCCAGCCGAGTATGACGTGATCACCCGGTCGGACTTTCGTGACGCTGGGCCCCACTTCGACAACCTCGCCCGAACCCTCGTGCCCCAACAAATGCGGAAGATATGAATCGGTGCCACGCCGGCCACGCGCTTCCATCAGCTGACTGTGGCAGACCCCGCTATAGGCGAGCTTGACGAGCACCTGCCCCTGGCGCGGTACCGGAACCGAAATTCCGTCTTCGATGGCCAATGGCTGACCGAGCTGTTGTAATACCGCCGCCTTCATTTTCATGTCACTGGCCGCCTCGAGAGTATCCGCGACGCGTCAATTCCGGGAAACCGCCAACGGCGGAACGATCATGGTCTCGAGAAATTCTTTCCTGTCGAGAAACGGTTCGGAATCCTCGATCGGCCGCCCGAATTTCACTTGTGGAATGACGCGATGCGTATTCTTAATATCCACGTTGCAGAAGATCGGGCCCGGATGATTCACCGCCTCGGATAACGTCGCGTGTAATCCGGCATTGGCGCGTATATCGAGAGTCTTGTAGCCATACGCCTCGGCAATGCGCGTGAAATCGGGCATGGCGAGTCCGCCTGCAACCGTGGAAGCTATGTACTTCGAGCCCAGCCACTGGTCCTGTGTCTGCTGTATCATGCTGTATCCATGGTTGTTCAGCAGGATAATCTTGATGGGGAGATCGTGCCGCAACACGGTCGCCAACTCCTGGATATTCATCTGCAAACTGCCGTCCCCGGTTACACAGATGACCGACTTTTTATCTTGCGCCAGGCACCCCCCGATGCTCGCCGGTAACGCATATCCCATCGCCGTGTTATTGAAATCGTGGATTATTCGTTGCCCCCGTTTTACTTCAAAAGCCTGCATCATCCAGGCAATGGCGCAGCCCGTGTCGACGTAAATAGACGCTTCTTCCGGCAGCACGGCAGAAAGGGTTTTGACGAAAACATAAGGATTAACTGGTTCTTCCCCATAGTATCGCCGGGGACAGATGGGGTATCTCGCCTTCCATCCGTCGATTTTCCGTTTCCAGTCCGAAATATCACCCAGCCGGTCCCGTTCGAGCGCGCGCGCAAGATTCGTGGTGAATTCGCCGGCATCCGCGCAGATAAGAAGATCGGTATCCATCCCGAACTTGATGAACTTTCCCAGTTCCGCTGGATCGATATCGACGACAATTTTTGTTGCGCCGCGCGCAAACGTGGAAAGCGGACTGCCGGCTTCGTGGGTATCCAGCCGGGTGCCGATGGCGAGAACCAAGTCGGCATTCTGCACCGCGAAATTTCCGTAACGCGTGCCGTGGGTGCCGAACGAACCGACCAGTTGCGGGTGATCGTGGTGTAGAAAATCAACCATGCCCCATGTGGGAACCACCGGAAAACCGAGCTTCTCGATCAGTTCCCGAGCGGCGATATCCGCCTTTGCCAGACGGATGCCCCAGCCCGTGATCAATACCGGTCGTCGGGCCCTATAGAGATGCGCCAGGCATTTTTCCACTTCGCTTTTTACCTTGCCGGCCGCGGCGGCGCGTGACGCGTTTTCCGGCTCTGGCGCATAACTTTCAAGCGTCTCGGCCTGAATCTCATCGCGCTGTACGTTGTCGGGAATATCGACCAACACCGGTCCTGGCCTGCCTGTTCGTGCGATATGGCAGGCTTTTTCCAATTCATACCGGATCCTCTTCGGGTCTTTAATGACCGTGACGTACTTGGTCACCGGGCGGCACATCTCCACGATATCGGTTTCCTGAAAACCATACTGTCGCACCCCGGTATCCGCCTTGAAACGGAAGGTCGTAACCTGTCCGGTGATGAATATCGTCGGCACCGAGTCATAATAAGCACAGCAGATGCCGGTTATCAGATTCGTCGCGCCGGGACCGCTGGTGGCAATCGCCGCACCGAGGTTGCGCGTGGCGCGCGCATAACCGTCCGCCGCCATGGCGCCGGCTTGCTCATGCTGTGGGCAGATATAGTCGATGTCAGGATGCTCGGCGATGGAATGGATTAAATGCAGCGAAGCGCCGCCGGAGATGGCAAACACATGGCGAATCCCCTGCTTGGCCAGGAAATCGGCTACGAAATCCGATAGTTTCATGATGGCAGGTTGCGTTGACCGGAGCCCAAACGAAAAATCATTTGCACCACGGCATCCGGGGCTTGCAGGAAACGAACAAAGACCCGTCACGATAGCTGGTCGGCATGTCCTGAATCGAACGCACCTGCGCCCAACCGGTCTTTTGTGAGAAGAGATTTGCGCCGAGCGCAGAAAGATGATCAAAGATCAAACCAGCATTCCGTTCGTTTCCGATCTCGATGATAGCGTCACAATGGCGCCACTGGGAAGACGTGGTAACGGAAAGAATTTCCCATTCATGTCCTTCCGCATCGATCTTGAGAAAGTCGGCCCAATCGATCAAGTCGGCAATTGCTTCCACCTTGACGGGAAATCTCTCCAAGTCGCCGTATGGATTATCTTTCGATCCCGCCAGATGGCTTCCCGTCGTATTGCCGAGAACGCGCACGAATTCCATTTCTCCCGCCGCTTTCGAGACGGCGGCATTGAACGTTTCAACTTTTGCGCAATCATTGGCCCGCAGGTTGCTGTCAAGGACGTCGAAATGCTTCGGGTCGGGCTCGTATGAGCGGACATGAAATCCGCACTTGCACATCAAGATGGAATGCACCCCGATATTCGCACCGATATCGACGACATTTTTGTAGCGCTCTCTGTTCAGCCAATAGAAACTGAAAATGATCAATTCGTCCAAACCGAATAAATCCAGGGAGTCGATCGCACCCATGCTGTGGTAAGGAAATACAATCGAGCCGAACGGGCCGAAAGCCTTTGGATTCATTTTTTTATCGCTGAACAAATCCTCGATGTCACGGCGCGCGATCCGCTTGAGCAGTTCATACCAGCGACAGTTGGGGGCATGGTAAGCAGGGGCCTCCGGAAGAGCGAGAATCAGCTCGGAGATAATGGATTGGTCGCTCACGATAATGTGATACCTCGTTTCATATGCATTAAAAACCGGGTCGGCCGATCAACCGGCGCGTCCGGATTCCACGCGTCTAAGCTTGTAAAGCTGTGGATTGCCGGCAAGAGCCCGCTCAAGCTCGACGCTGCCCGCTCGCGTCCCCCAATGATCCCAGACCACTGAAAAGTTCCTTCCGCCGGCGACCGGACGACCCTTATCCTTCAGCCAGTTGATGCAGCCGTAAATATCCTCCAAGGGTGTACCCGCCTCGTTCCTGCCCAGAAACTCACGTGTCCGGCCGTAATTTGCGCCGGCCGCGTTTCCAGCCTGCATCGTTTGCGCATGAATATTGCTTTTAACCCATCCCGGTCCGACGATAAAGTAGTTAATTTCCTTATCTTCGACATCAAGGTACTCGACTGTCTTCGTCAGCGCGATCTTGGCAATGCTGTACGCTGAAAAATTCTCGAGCACGCCATTGGGCGCGCCGCCGGTGAAAAAGGCAACCGCGGCTCCAGGACGGTGCAGGCGATGAATTTCATGCAACAGGCGCAACTGACCGAAAAAGTTGGCGTCAAATGACTTTTGCCAATCATCGAAACTGATTTTGAAGAAATTTCCTATCGGCTCGAGCAATCCGATGCTCAAGATCAGCAGGTCCCAGCCATATTGCTTTTGGGCGAGCACGGTTTTAAACGCCTCAATCGACGCGGGATCGGTGACGTCCAGAAGATGCAAATTGACGCCTTCCAGCTTGGATAAAATGGCCGATGTGGTCCGGTAGGTCCCCGAAACGTCCCATTTATCGCGCCGGTAAAGCCTGGCCAGCGACGAGCCGATTCCGCTGTTCACGCCGGCGATCAAGACCTGCTTTCTCATGGCAATGTCTTTCCGGACATCAGAATGGTCCCTTAAACCAGTCGCCGGGAACGTCGTGGGGCGATTGGCGGTTTTTCTCCGCTGCATCCGGTTTCAGATCCTGGCCAAGCATCTCGCTCGTTACGCGCACAATATCCGCGGCACCGCGGTAATATCCGCGTGTCAACGCCGGGCTGGTCGGTGAAGGAAAATCAGGCATCGCGATCCGGCGTGGCGCCTGCTTCAAGACATCGAACAGATGCATGGCGCTCCGGGCGATCACCTCGCCCGCGAAAGAGCCGGTTTCCGAAGCCGTATCCAAGACAAGCAACCGGCCGGTCTTCCTGACCGAAACCGCTATCGCTTCCCAGTCCAGCGGCATGATCGTGCGCAGATCGATCAGATCGCAACCCACTCCCAATGCCTTCATGTGCGCCGTAGCATGAAGCGCTTCGATGGTCATATACGACATCGACACGATGGTCAGGTCGTCGCCTTCCTCGAGCAGGTGCGCCTTGCCGATGGGTACCCAGAAATCGCCTTGCGGCACATCCCCCTCGACGTTGTGCAGCCAGCGGTGCTCCAGAAAAACAACCGGGTTGTCGTCAAAAATGCTGGAAAGGAGCAATCCTTTCGCGTCGGCTGGCGTCGTGGGCATGACAACCTTGAGACCCGGCACGTGCGCGAACCAGGACTGCAGGTTCTGCGAATGCGTAGGGCCCTGGCCCCATCCTCGGCCGAGAATCAAACGAATGGTAATAGGAACGGATTGCTGACCGCCGAACATGTAGTACCACTTGGCAGCGTTGTTCACGAGCTGGTCCATCGCCAGAAGGAAGAAATCCAGGCGCTGATGAGTCATGACGGGCCGGATGTCATTCATCGAGGCGCCTATGCCCACGCCGGTCATCGCGTTCTCCGAGGTCGGCATGTCGAACACCCTGTCCTCGCCGAACCGGTCCTGCAAACCAAGAGTGGTGCCGAAGATGCCTTTCGGATCATCCACTCCCAGGCCGTAACAAATGACCCGTTGATCGGCCTCCATGGCGCATGCCAATGCCTCGTTGATCGCCTTGGCGAAATTAATGACGCGCATCACGGGTTGTCCATGTCGGCCAGTCAGTCCTTGTACAAATGGGTAAACGTCTCGTCCGCGGATGGAAAGGGCGAAGATTCGGCAAACGCAAAGGCCTGCTCCACCTCATGCCTGATATCCGCCTCCATCCGGCCGATGTCTTCCTTCCCCAGAGCGCCCGTACCGACCAACTGTCCTTCAAGCCGCTCGATCGGATCCTTGGATTTCCAGGACAGAAATTCGTCTTGGGACCGGTAACCGATATCGTTGTCAAAATTCGGTCCGCAATGCTCCCGCCAACGGTAAGTGGTAAATTCAAAAAACCGAGGGCCGGCGCCATTCCGGATCTCCTCGACCGCAGAGCGGACGCGGGTGTATACATCAACCACGTCATTGCCGTCACCCGATTCGCTCGGGACGCCCAGGGACCCGACCATGGCGTGAATCGAGCGCCCTGGAGGCTGACGGACTCGCATGGGGGAATAAACCGAATAAAAATTATTCTCGCACACAAAAAGCACGGGTAGCTTCTTCAACGCGGCGAAATTGGCCGATTCGAAAAATACGCCTTCCTCGACGGCGCCATCACCTAAAAAAACGGTGCTGATCTGATCGCCACCACGCAGCCTGATCGACAACCCCAACCCTACGCCCACCGGGATAGTGCTGGCGACAATCGCCGTGCTCCCCATGAAACCGACATCGCGGTCGATGAGATGCATTGAACCGCCCTTTCCGCCGCTGCAGCCCGTGGCTTTACCATAGATTTCCGCGATCATTTTTTTGAGGTCGCCGCCCTTTCCGAGGTAGTGGCCATGGGCGCGGTGACCGCTCACCGCAAAGTCGCCCGCACGCAAGGCCATTCCAACCGCGGCGGATACCGCCTCCTGGCCAATGGAAAGATGCGTCGGACAACGCATCTTTCCCTCGGGATAGCGCTCGGCGATGGCTTCTTCCACCATCCGAATCCGCTTCATCCGGTAAAGCAGTTCACGGGCCAGGCCCGCATCCGCAACACGCGGATTGTCCAGGCTTTCCCTGGCGGTCAAACTCATGGAATGAACCAGTAATAATCGCCGCTGTAGCCCACTTCCTTGAAGAACTCCTTCCATTCGTCGACGTGCATGATCGTGCGCCCGGTCAGATTCCAGTCATACATCCGGCGCTTCTCCTCTTCGTTGCGATATGCATCGACGGTAATGAAACTGCCGCGCCGGCTGACGCGTTCGATCTCGCGCAACGCTTGCCCGCATTCGTTTCTCTCGAGGTTGTGTACGGTATTGATGGAAATAACCATGTCAAAACTTTTATCGGGAAACGGGAGATGATTCGCATTGGCCACCTGAACGTGCGGCTTCATGTCTTCGATCGCGTTCTCGATGGCGTAAGCGGAAATATCAACTCCCTTCACCGTTATGCCGGGAATCAACAACGCCATATCGTGCAACATGAATCCCTTGGCGCAACCCACGTCCAGCACGGAACTTTCCGCGCTCAACTTGAAATGTTGCCGGAAAGTGGGAATTACCGGTTGCCAGAAGCGAGATTGGTAATTGAATCCGCCGTACCCGTGGCTGCGGTCACCGTCGAAGAACTCTTTTCCAAACCGGCGGGCAATGGCACGATCTTCTTCGCTCTTGGTCTTGCCACGCTCTTCGACATTGCGCTTGGTGCGCGGATAATTTTCCATCAAATCAATTTCCATTCCCATGTTTCTCCTGTCATTCCCCATATTCCGGCTTCCAACAACGAACCGATGCAAGCCCTGAAAATAAAAATACGAGCGTGTCGTGCGAGTTACTTCTTATGTATGTAATCCAGGGGCTGCTGTTTGAGCGCTTCAAGATTTTCTTCCATCCACGCGATGGTTTCATCTATACCTTGCTCCAACCCGACCTGATCCCGCCACCCGAGCGAGTGCCGTGCCTTACTGCTATCGAGGAGATACGCGGCGTCCTTCCCCAGCCGCTCGCTCACTATCTCAACGTGATCCTCGAAGGATTTCCCCATGCGGATGCATATCATTTCAACTATCTCGCGAATCGACAATGTCCGAACCGTTGACAAATGATATATCTCGCCGGGTTTTCCCTGAAGCGCCGCTTTGAGCGTGCCGTCCGATACGTCACGAATGTGGATGAACGAGCGTACCGACTGGCCGCCGCCATGAAGCTGCAGCTTGCGGCCGAGCCTTACGAATAGCGCCGTTCGGGGAATAATCCGGTAAAGCTGCTGACCCGGTCCGTACACGTTCGCCGCCCGCGTGAAAACGACCGGAAATCCGTAAGCACTGAAGAACGTCTTCAGGCTCATGTCGCATGCGGCCCGCGATACCGCGTAGGGCGTGCTGGGATTGTAGGATGCATCTTCGGTCACGTTACCCTGGCAGCTCCCGTAGACCTCGGGCGTGGAGATGTGCACATATTTGTCCAGAAAATCACAGTGACGCAACCGATCATGCAGACGGACGCTCGAAACCGTATTGGTCATGAACCAGTCTTCCGGATGCTCCCAGCTTTGGGCGACCATGCTCTGCGCCGCAAAATTCACGACGTACTCGGGTCTGAATTGCAGTATCACCTCCATGATCCGGGCAAGATCATGGTTAAGATCAAGCTGGTGGAACCGGAATGACGGATACGATTTCCACTTGTAGGGCAAAAAAGCATCGTGAGGTTCAGGCGAACGACTGATACCCATGACCTCCGCACTGGCTTCCAGGGCATAACGGACAAAGCTCGCCCCCGAAAATGAATTACTCCCGATAACGACCAGTTTCATATCGCGCGTGTCCCGACGTTAATCATGAGAAGTCGCCGACAAGGTTTGCATCACCATATGTCCAACGATCAGCTGCAGATCCTCGGCGATCTGCATGTCGTTGACCGGGAAATGAATGGCGACGTCGGCGAGCTTCAGGCACTGCCCGCCCGAATACCCGAGCACGGCGAATGACTTTACCCCGATCTCCCTGGCCTTTTGCAGCGCCTTAACGACATTGGGTGAATTCCCGCTGCCTGACAGGACGATGAGGACGTCACCGGCTTCGGCTTGTACCGCCAGTTGCCGCGAAAATATTTCGTCATAACCGAGATCGTTTCCCAGACACGTTAACACCGAGGTGTTGGCCGATAGGGCCGAAACCTTAATGCCTTGACCGTCTTTAGCGACGCCATACAGCAAATCATTGGAAATATGCATGGCATTGGCGGCACTACCGCCGTTACCGCACAAAAAGACCCGGCGTTTTTCCTTCCACGCCGTGTGGAGACCCTCAGCCAGCAACAATACCTTGCTCCAGTCGTATCCGGTCAGGCTGGACTGAAGACGCACCGCATAACCCGCTAGCGATTCCTTGTTCATTACGTTCACCGCCGTTTGTCTTTGCGACATGTATGAATTAATCGGCCTAATTTCTGCGGAAGTGGCTGATAAGCATTACACCACCGATTTTTTCATCCACTTTAAATTATAAAATTTTTCTTCATCCTTCAGCAGCCCCTTGCCATAGGCATCGATGATCTCCTTGATGGCGTCCTCTACGGTCTTCTTGGGTGAAAAGCCGGTCGCCAGCAGTTTGTCGGAGTTCACCCGGTACGATCGGGGATCGTTCGATTCGGTAATCTTGATTTCCGCCGGAACGTGTTTTTTTACCAGCTCGGCGATGGACAGAATCGACAGATTCTCAAATCCGGCGTTATAGATGCCTTGCGCCTTGTCTCGCTTGTCGATGAAATGCAGGTAAAGATCCGTGATATCGTCGATATGGATATTTGGACGCGTCTGCTGGCCGCCGAAAACTGTTATCAAACCCCGGGTCAGCGCCTGCATGGTCAGCATGTTCACCGACACATCCAGTCTCATGCGCGGGGAATATCCACAGACCGTGGCTGGACGGACAATTTGAACCAGCAAATCCCGGCTATAGCTGAGCAACACCCGCTCGGCGACCATCTTGGTCTTGTTGTATTCCGAAATAGGTTTCAAGGGCAGATCTTCGGTTACTTTCTCCTCGTCTTTGATCCCATAAACGCTCCCCGAGGAGGCATAGATGAATTGCCTGACTTTGTTGCGAACCGCCGCGTCCGCCAGCTGCATGGTTGCCAGGGCGCTGATCTCCCACGTCAGTTTGGGGTCGAGGTCGCCGCATGGATCGTTCGCGACAGAAGCAAGATGGATAACGATATCCATTCCCTTCAGCGAAATCTCATCGGTTTTGCGGACGTCACCCTTGATGACTTCGAGGCGATCGTGAGGAGCAAGGAAGTTCCCGAACCACATGGTGTCCACCACGGTCACCTGATAACCCCTCGCCAATAGTTTGGGCACCAGGATCGTCCCCTTGTAACCGCAACCGCCTGTAACCAAAACGCGCATCTACCTCTCCTTTAACTTAGCTTGTTACCCGAAACCCGTTCTCGCCGGCAACGGACCCGGTCCGGCTTTATCCGTTTCATAGCGATCAAGCAGAAATTCCGCGAAGGCAAAGGCGCTCGTGAACGCGGGCGAGATCGCATTGAGCACGTGCATGGAAGACGCCGTCTGCTCGACAATGAAGTCCATCTCGAGCTTCTTGGAACGCAAATTGACCAGCTGCGGACGAATTCCGGTTTTATCCGTGGGGATAAGATCGGCCGAAGTAATTTCCGGCACGAGGCGGCGCGCCGCCCGCACGAAATTCGTCTTGATGTATTTTGCCAGCTCATGATGGACCAATCGGCGAAACCCCTGGTGATTTTTAAAATACATCTCGACCAGTTCCCATGCGATTCCCATGCTTTCCGAGACATTGATCCCTTTCAACAGGCCGTAGTTTTCCCTCCCCAACGCGGGTATGGCTGTGGGACCGGCGTAGACGTCGCCGGAAATGACGCGAGTAAGGTGCACACCCAGAAAAGGCAGGGAAACATCAGGGACGGGGTATATGTTGGCCTTGACCAGGTCGCTTCGTTCCTGACGCAGTTTAAAATAGATGCCCTTGAACGGCAGCAGGATATAATCGTTCGCCAAACCGAACTTTTTCGCAATACGGTCGGCGTAAGCGCCGGCACAATTGAAGAAATACCCATACCTATATCCGCTGCCGCTAGCATACACGATATTCTGTTCAGGTTTGACCGCCGTAACTTCCTGTCCGGTCATCAACGTCACACCCTTTTCACGTAACAAGTTCCAGAGTTTTTTGACCACGCCGATGCTGTCGATAACAGCGGTATCGGGGCAGTATAACCCGAACCGGTGGGCACGTGCGTGCGGCTCGATCTCCCTGATCCCCGATTCGCTCATTTTTACCGCTCGCAGATTGTTTGTCTTGGCATTGACCAGCAATCGTTCGATGATCGGAAGATCGTGCTCGTCCGTCGCGATGATTATTTTACCGGACTGAAGACACGATACACCGTGCTCCGCCGCGAACACGCGCATGCGCGCGCCTCCCTTTGAACACAGCTGAGCCTTCAGGGTGTCCCGGCCGTAGTAAATGCCGGAATGAAGCACGCCGCTGTTCCGGCCGCTGGCGTGTTTCCCCGGCTGGGGTTCTTTCTCAAGCACGCAAACGTTGGCTTTGGGATATCGTTTCTTCAGCTCAAGGCCCAGCGTCAGGCCAACAATTCCCGCACCAACAATCAAAAAATCGTAACTCCGCACGTATGAAGCACTTGATAGTGGTTGCTGGATTTTTAAGCGGTGCTCGCGACGGCTTGAAGGTAATCGGCATAGGACTTGGCGATGCCCTCGCGAAAACCGGTCTTGGCTTGCCAGCCGAGTGCGTCCAGGCGTGAGACGTCCAGCAGCTTGCGCGGCGTGCCATCTGGCTTGGAGGTATCGAACACCAGTTGCCCGCGAAAGCCGACGACCTCGGCGATCAGTTCCGCGGCTTCGCGGATGGTAATCTCCTTGCCGACGCCGATGTTGATGAATTCACCGACGTCAACGGCGCTGCATCGCTTCATCAGGAACACGCAGGCATCCGCAAGGTCGTCGCTGTAGAGAAACTCGCGCTTCGGCGATCCGGTGCCCCAGACCACTACCTCTTTGGCATTCTGCATCTTGGCCTCGTGCATCTTGCGAATCAGCGCCGGCAACACGTGTGAGCCCTGGAGGTCGTAGTTGTCTCCGGGACCGTAAAGATTGGTCGGCATGACACTCATGAAGTTGGTGCCGTACTGGCGGTTATAGGCATCGCACATCTTGATGCCGGCGATCTTAGCAATGGCATAGGGCTCGTTGGTGGGCTCGAGCAGCCCCGTCAGCAGATACTCTTCCTTCATCGGCTGGGGCGCGTGTTTGGGATAGATGCAGCTCGACCCGAGGAACATGAGCTTCTTCACGCCGTGCTTGTACGAAGCATGGATGATGTTCGACTCCATCATCAGGTTTTGATAAATGAAATCGGCGCGGTAGATGTTGTTGGCATTGATGCCGCCAACCTTGGCGGCGGCGAGAAACACGTACTCCGGTTTTTGCTTTTCAAAGAACTCATCGACCGCACGCTGATCAGTGAGGTCGAGTTCGGAATGAGTACGAGTGACGATATTGGTGTACCCCCCCTCACCCCGACCCTCTCCCGCATGCGGAGAGGGGGAAGTCAAACGGCGCATGATGGCCGAACCCACCAGCCCCCGATGACCTGCCACATAAATCTTGCTATCGGATTTCATAAGCTATTCGTGATAATCGTACGCGGAATACCCGTGTCGTTTCACCAGCTCGTCGCGCTCCGCCGCCTTCAGGTCCTCGCGCACCATCTCGGATACTAATTCCTTGAACTTTATTTTCGGTTTCCAGCCGAGCTTCTTGCGCGCCTTGGTGGCGTCGCCGAGCAGGGTTTCGACTTCGGTGGGACGGAAATAACGCGGATCGACCCGCACGATCGTCTGACTCTTTTTGGGGCCGTTCTTTTCGCCGCCTTCGATACGGCCGATGACGCCGGCTTCCTTCAGTCCCTTGCCGCGCCACTCAATGATCATTCCCAGTTCCCGGGCGGCGGCGTTGACGAAATCGCGTACGCTGTACTGCTCGCCGGTGGCGATGACAAAGTCTTCCGGATTTTTCTGCTGCAATACCAGCCACTGCGCCTCGACGTAATCGCGGGCGTGGCCCCAGTCGCGCTTGGCGTCCAGGTTGCCGAGATAGAGACAATCCTGCAAACCCAGCTTGATGCGCGCCATGGCCCGGGTAATCTTGCGCGTGACAAACGTTTCACCGCGGATCGGCGATTCGTGGTTGAAGAGAATCCCGTTGCAGGCATACATGCCGTAGGCCTCGCGGTAATTCACCGTGATCCAGTAGGCGTAGAGCTTGGCCACGGCGTACGGCGAGCGCGGATAAAACGGCGTGGTCTCGCGCTGGGGTATTTCCTGAACCTTGCCGTAGAGTTCGGAAGTCGAGGCTTGGTAAAACCGGGTTTCTTTTTCCAGGCCCAAAATACGGATGGCCTCGAGCAAGCGCAAGGCGCCTAACGCATCGGAATCCGCCGTGTATTCCGGTTCCTCGAACGACACGGCCACGTGACTCTGCGCCGCGAGATTGTAAATCTCGGTGGGCTGCACCTGCTGCACGATGCGTATCAGGCTGCTGGAATCAGTCATGTCGCCATAATGCAGGACGAATTTGCGGCCCTTCATGTGCGGATCCTGATACAAATGATCGATGCGATCCGTGTTGAACAGCGAGGTGCGGCGCTTGATGCCGTGCACCTCGTAGCCCTTTTTCAGCAGAAACTCGGCGAGGTATGCCCCGTCCTGTCCGGTAATGCCCGTGATCAACGCTTTCTTTGCCATGCTTATTTCGTCCGATTGTATTTGTCTTCGAACCGCACGATGTCGTCCTCGCCGAGGTAGCTTCCGGATTGCACCTCGACGATTTCGAGCGGTATGTTTCCCGGATTCTCCAGCCGGTGCGTCGTGCCGAGCGGAATATAGGTGGACTGATTTTCCGTGAGCATGAAAACCTCGTCTCCCTTCGTCACCCGCGCCGTCCCCTTGACCACGATCCAGTGCTCGGCGCGGTGGTGATGCATCTGCAACGACAGCGCCGCACCGGGTTTGACCATCAGGCGCTTCACCTGAAACCGCGCTCCGGCGTCGACGCCTTCGTACCAACCCCAGGGCCGGTACACCCGGCGATGCGTCTGATACTCGCTGCGCTTCTCCTGCTTGAGGCGATTGACCACCTCTTTGACGTTCTGCGCATGGTCCTTGTGTGCGACCAGCACGGCATCCGGCGTCTCCACGACGATGATATCGTCAAGTCCCACCGCCGCGAGAAACCGGTGTTGGGAAATAAGCAGGGCGTTCTGCGTATCATGCGTGAAAACGTCGCCCTGAACGACATTTCCTTGTTTGTCCCGCGCCGAGGCCTCCCACAGCGACGACCAGGCGCCGATGTCGGACCATCCGGCGTCGAGCGAAACCACCGAGGCCTTATCGGTCTCTTCCATCACCGCGTAATCGATGGAGTTCGACTGGCAGCCGGCGAAGGCCTGGGCGTTGACGCGGTAGAATTCGCCGTCGCGCCGCCCCTGTTCGTACGCCGCCTTGCACGCCTCGAGCATCGCCGGATGGAACCGATTCAGTTCCTCCAGCCATGCGCCGGCCAGCATCATGAACATGCCGCTGTTCCAGAGATACTCGCCCGAATCCACGTAACCAACGGCGGTTTCCGTGTCCGGCTTTTCCACGAACGCCGCCACGTCGCTGCCGTCGCCTTTTTTGATATAGCCGTATCCGGTTTCCGGCGCCGTCGGCACGATGCCGAAGGTGACCAGCTGTCCTCGCTCCGCCAGCACCGCACCCACTTTCACCGCGGAATGAAATTCCTTCACGTCTTGTATGACGTGATCGGCCGGCATCACCAGCATCAATGCGTCGTCCGGCGCCGTCTTCATGAGCGTCAGCGCCGCCAGGGTCAGCGCCGGCGCGGTATTGCGTCCGACCGGCTCCAAGACGATGTCGGCCGGTTTTTTGCCCAGTTGACGCAACTGCTCGGCGATCAGGAAACGATGCTCTTCGTTGCACACCAGCAGCGGGTCGGCGACGTGCTCCATGCCGTCCAGACGCGCGACCGTCTGCTGCAGCAGCGTGCGTTCGCCCATGAGACTGAGCAGCTGCTTGGGATATTGCTCGCGCGAAAGCGGCCACAGTCGCGTGCCGGAGCCGCCGGACAGAATGACGGGGTTAATTCTCATGACATGAAGATGTGTAATTATAGGGAAACGGGATATTCAGGCGATACCATAATAGGATTTGTACCACTCGACAAATCGGGCGATGCCGTGCTCCACGGACGTGCGCGGACGGAAACCCACGTCGTTTTCCAGGTTTTCCACGTTGGCGAAGGTCGCCGGCACATCGCCGTCCTGCATCGGCAGCATGTCCAGCCGCGCCTTCTTGCCCAGGCTTTTCTCCAGAACTTCGATATAGCGCATCAATTCCACCGGCTGATTGTTGCCGATATTATAGATACGGTACGGCGCGTAGCTTCGCGCCGGGTCCGGCTTATCGCCCGACCAGGCCGGATCGGGTTGCGCGGCATGGTCAATCGTCCGAACGACACCCTCGACGATATCGTCAATATACGTGAAGTCACGGACCATCTTCCCATTGTTGAATACCGGTATCGGCGTGCCTTCGATTATTCCCTTGGTGAATTTGAACAGCGCCATGTCCGGACGGCCCCACGGCCCGTAGACCGTGAAGAAGCGCAAACCCGTGCACGGCAGTTTGTACAGATGCGCGTAGCTGTGCGCCATCAGTTCATTGGCTTTCTTGGTGGCGGCATAGAGCGACACGGGATGATCGACGTTGTCGTGCTCGGAAAACGGCAGCCTGGTGTTGGCGCCGTATACCGAACTCGAGGAAGCGAACACCAGATGCTTCACGCCGTTGCGCCGACAACCTTCCAGAATGTTGCCGAACCCGACCAGGTTGGCGTCAACATAAGCTTCGGGGTTAGTGATCGAATACCGCACGCCCGCCTGCGCCGCCAGGTGCATCGCGGCGTCGAACTTTTTCTCGTGAAAAAGCGAAGCCATCCCTTCGCGATCGACGATATCCAGCTTATGGAACTGGAACCGGGGATTCCCCATCGTGCGATCGAGGCGCGCCTGCTTCAGCCGCACGTCGTAATAGTCATTCATATTATCGATGCCGACCACCGCATCGCCCCGCTCCAGCAACCGGAGCGCCAGCGCGGAACCGATAAAACCGGCCGCCCCCGTGACGAGTATTTTCATTTTTCGTGAATTCCTATCGTTAGATGTCGATATTCTGACACGCTACCGCCATGCAGAACATTGCAGTTCCGCACAATTTTACGGCGTCCAACCCCTGCCCCGGGCGGAATCGCCCGACTCCTGGCCCGGCCGAACTTACTCGAGCCGCAGAATATCCGGAACCAGCACCCGTTCCTTGTCGATTTCCTTGATTAGCTGCTTGTAGCTGATCAGAGGTGAATTCAGTTCCGTCAACACACAGACATCGAAGGGCTCGGCCTGACCCAAATTCCGCCATACCGGCAAGCCGGCAAACCGGCGGCGCTCGGTATGCGGGTCCAGGATTCCGACGATCACGACGTTTCGGTCCTGTACCCGCAGCGTCGCAATTTCTGCGAGGTCCGAGGATCCGTAAAGCAGCACTCTGCGCCAGCCCCGGGCCTCGCATTCATGGAATACATTCATGCAGGAATCGCCCGCCTTGCGATAAAAGGCGAACGATGAAGACAGGTATTTGGCCGTGAGCCGGCTTTTTTCGGAGAACCCTTTTGGCGTCAGGTAATAGAGATAGCGGTTGGCGGGCGCCTCGCTGATCTTGATAAAGCCCTTGCGGATGCAGCGCTTGAGATAGGAATTGGCGAGCCCCAGGGCGATGCCCATGTCGCTCGCCAGATGGCGCTGACTGACGTTGCTTTGCTTGCCGACGGCGTCCAGCAGTTCCAGAACCAGATGTTCTTCCCTGTCGCCTCTTGTGTTCATACTATGAACACTATATCCCCCCGACCGTCCGGTCAAGAATTTTCAGCCGTTTTCAGGCGGGTTCTATCGAGGCGCTGTCGACGCTGGCGCGAGCGTCCCGGCCGAGGATATCGAGCAGCACGGTAACGCGGTCGCGGCCGCCGGCCGCCTGAAAAATACCTTCGTAGCCGGCGAAACTTCCCTGGGTGATCCGCACCCGGCTGCCCGGCTTGTATTCCTCGACCGGCAGAATCTGGATGCCCTGCGCATCCTCGCGCGAGCGCAGCGCCGCGATCAGGCTGTCCGGGACGCGCGCCGCATCGCGGCCGAACCGCACGATGGAGACGACCCCCAGCGTGGAACGGATCGGAGCCCAGTTGTCGGTCTGGCTGCTCAGATGGACGAACAGATAGCGGGGGAACATCGGCGCGATGACGGTGGTGCGCCGGCCCTGGCGGCGACGCGCCTCGCGCATGAACGGCAGATAAGTTTCGTAACTCTGGCGGACGAGGTTCTCCCTGGCGACGGTTTCCTGCCGTGGCTTGCAGTAGACCAGATACCAGCTGCGTGAGTCGATCTTGCTTTTTGCCTCGCTCAATTCGGGATCAAAGCCTCCACACCTGAACGCCGGCGGAAACAAATGCCTTGGTATCGAAACGTGATTTGACGTCGATGAAGCTGCCGTTCTTTTCCAGCTTCTGGAGGAATTCGTCCGTGCCTTTTTTGAGGAACTCCCTGTGCGCCACCGCGGCGACGATCGCCTTGGCCTTCGGCAGTTTTTCCCAGGGATGCAGTTCCAGACCGTATTCATGCCGCGCTTCTTCCGCATCGGCCACCGGATCGTGGACCCAGACATTGACGCCGTAGGTTTTGAGCTCATTCACCACGTCGATCACGCGCGTGTTGCGGGAATCGGGGCAGTCCTCTTTGAACGTGATGCCCAGCACGATGACGTGGCTGCCGTTGACCGAATGGCCGGCCTGGATGATCTGCTTGATGGTCTGCTCGGCCACGTATTTTCCCATGCTGTCATTGATGCGCCGGCCGGCGAGAATGACTTCCGGGTGATAACCCATCCGCTCCGCCTTCTGGGTCAGGTAATAAGGATCGACGCCGATGCAATGCCCGCCCACGAGGCCCGGTCGAAACGGAAGAAAGTTCCACTTGGTGCCGGCCGCTTCGAGCACTTCCAGCGTATCGATGCCGAGCTTGTGAAAAATAATGGCCAGCTCGTTCATCAGCGCGATATTGAGATCGCGCTGGGTGTTCTCGATCACCTTGGCCGCCTCGGCGGCCTTGATGCTCGATGTGCGGCAAACGCCGGCGGTGACTACCAACTCATACAGCTGCGCGACCGCTTCCAGCGTGGCAGCGTCGTCGCCGGAGACGACTTTCCTGATGGTCGTGAGCGTGTGTTCCTTGTCGCCCGGGTTGATGCGCTCGGGCGAGTAGCCGACATGAAAGTCCTTCATCCAGCGCATGCCGGAACCCTTCTCGAGCACCGGGATGCATTCCTCCTCCGTGGCGCCCGGATAAACCGTGGACTCGAAGATGACGACGGCGCCCTGCTTCATGTGCGGAGCGATAATCTGACAGGCGGAATGCAGGGGCGCAAAGTCAGGCTGGTGCGCGTCATCCACCGGGGTGGGAACGGCCACGATAATAAAATCCGCCGACGCCATGTCCGCCGGGTTGCTCGAGTATTTGAGTTTGCTGGCGGCGCGCAAATCATCCTCGCCCACGCCACCGGTCGGGTCCTGGCAACGGCGATAGCTGGCGAGTTTGGCCTCGTTCAGGTCGTACCCGATCGTGACCATCCGTTTTCCAAATTCTACTGCGAGCGGTAAACCCACATAACCGAGACCGACGACGGCAACTGTTTTGTTTTCCAGCGCTGATTTTTGCATGCGTTATTGCTATTCGTTGTGATGATTTTAAAACCCGTTTACAAACCGGGGGCGACGCCTTCCTTGCCGGCCAGACGGTCAATGTACCGGCCCACCCCCTCTTCCACGGTGAGGAAGGGCTTTTTGTACCCCGCGCGGCGCAACGCCGCGATGTCCGCCTGGGTGAAACTCTGATACTTGCCCTTCAGAGCCTCGGGGAAATTGATGTAGACAATCTGCCCGTCTTTTTGGAGGGTTTTGAGGTCGGCCGGCGTCTTGCCGGACCGGCGCCGGAAGCTGTTGATCACCGCCGCCGCCACGTCGTTGAAGGGCTGGGCGCGGCCGGTCCCGACGTTGAAAATCCCGCTCTTCTGCGGGTGTTCCAGAAAAAACAGGTTCACCGCCGCCACGTCTTCGACGGAAATGAAATCCCGCCGCTGCTCGCCGTTGCCGTAGCCGTCGCTGCCCTCGAACAATTTCACCTTGCCGGATTCGCGGAACTGGTTGAAGTGATGGAACGCCACCGAGGCCATGCGGCCCTTGTGCTGCTCGCGGTCGCCGTACACGTTGAAATAACGGAAGCCGACGATCTGCGCCGTCCGCTTCGAAAACATGCGGCGCACGTATTGATCGAACAGCCATTTGGAGTAGCCATAGACATTCAGCGGCGCTTCATGCTCGCGCGATTCGCGGAAAACCTTGCCCGCCCCGTAAACCGCCGCCGACGAGGCATAGAGATAGGGAATGCGCCGGGCTTGGCAGTAATGCAGCAACGTCTTGGAGTATTCGTAATTGTTGCCCATCATGTAGACGCCGTTGTGCTCCATGGTGTCGGAACACGCGCCTTCATGCAGAATCGCCTTGAACTTCTTCCTGAATTCGCCGCCGCCGATCCGGTCGATGAAATCGCGCTTGTCGAGGTAATCCGCGATTTCGCAGTCGACCAGGTTGCGGAACTTGTCGCCATGCTCGAGATCGTCGACGACGAGAATGTCCTTCTCGCCGCGCTCGTTGAGCGCCTTGACCAGATTGGCGCCGATGAAACCCGCTCCACCCGTGACGACGTACATCATCCCTCCAGTTCGTGCATGATTTCCGCGGGGCTCGCGGTCGCCGCGCCCAGCTTGCCGACGACGATGCCGGCGGCCACGTTGGCCAGATGCACCGCGTCTTCCAGTCCGCCGCCGACGGCCCAGGCGCAACCGATGGCGGCAATCACCGTGTCGCCGGCGCCGGTCACGTCGAATACTTCCCGGGCGCGCGCTTTGACATGCAGCACCTGTCCGCTCCGCTGCACGAGACTCATGCCATCCTCGCCGCGCGTCACCAGTATGCCGCCCAGGTCGAGATCCTGAACCAGTTTCGCGGCCCGGCGTTCGAGGTCGGCGTTATCGCGAAAGCGGCCGGCGACCTGCTCGAATTCCTTGCGGTTCGGCGTGATCAGGCTTGCGCCGCGGTAGCCGCTGTAGTCGTCGCCCTTGGGGTCGATCACCACCGGGCGGGACGCGGCGCGCGCCGCCTGGATCATCTCCTGGATGTAACCCAGCCCGCCCTTGCCGTAATCCGAGACGATCACGGCGTCGTATTCCGGAAGATGCTTGAGGTAGTCATCGAGCAGTTTAACGCGCGCGTCCTTGCTCTCGGGGCAGTCGAAATCGATGCGCAGCATTTGCTGGTGCAGATGCTTGGAAATGACGCGCAACTTGACGGTGGTATTCAGCAACCTGTCCCGCTCGAGGCGGCAGTGGATGCCATCCTTGCCCAGGAGCCGCTCGAGGCTGTCCGCCTCACGGTCATCGCCGCAGATGGAAAACAAGGCGCAGTTCGCGCCCAACGCCCGCACGCTGCGCGCCACGTTGGCGGCGCCGCCCGGAAGTTCCTCCACTTTCTTGACCGCCACAACGGGCACCGGCGCTTCGGGAGAGATGCGCTCGACGTCGCCGTACCAGTAACGGTCCAGCATGGCGTCTCCCACCACCAGCACTTTGGCGCGGGTGATTTTTTCAAGCAGTTGCGGCAGCACTTTGTTTAATTATCCTGATTCGGCGTATCGCGGACGGCTATTATCCGGGCATTTCCCGTCACTGTCGATTGGCGGCGCATGGGGCGGATCAGGCGCTTTCGATTTCCCGATTGATGGCCGCGAGCGCCGCCACCGGGTCCGGCGCGCGCGTGATCGGGCGGCCGATCACCAGGTAATCCGAACCGTCGCCCAGGGCCTCGGCCGGCGTGCGCGTGCGGCTCTGATCATCGGCCGCGGCGCCGGCCGGCCGCACGCCGGGCGTGACCAGCAGAAAGTCGCGGCCGAAGCGCCGGCGCAGTTCCACGGTTTCCCGGGGCGAACAGACGACGCCATCCAGCCCGGCCGCATGCACGAGCGTCGCCAGACGCGCGACGTGTCCTGCCGCGCCGGGTCCCCAGCCGATGTCGGCCAGATCGTCCTCGCCGTGGCTGGTCAGCAGCGTGACGCCGACGAGGAAAGGACGATGCTTCGAACGTTCGACCGCTTCGCGCGCCGCCAGCAGCATTTTCTTCCCGCCCAGGGCGTGCACGTTCAGCATCCACACGCCCAGCTCCGCCGCCTGGGTGCAGGCGCGCGCCACCGTGGTGGGAATATCGTGATATTTGAGGTCGAGAAACACGTCGAAGCCGCGGGATACGAGGCCCGAAACCACGCCGGGACCGGCCGCGGTGAACAGCTCCATGCCGACCTTGAGCCGGCAGTGCGCGGGCGCGACGCGCGCGGCGAAGGCGAGCGCGGAATCGGCGTCGGGATAATCGAGGGCGACGATGACGCGCGGATCCGCCATCATTCCTCCCGCACCGGCTTGATGGTGTTCCAGCGGTTGCAGCCCGGACACAGCCAGTGCAGGGTCTTGCCCTTGAAGCCGCACTGGCCGCAGGCATAGCCGAGATGCTGCGCGCGCAAGTCTTCGATGATGCCCTTCAGCAACAGCAGATCGTTGCGCCCCGAATCGGGCGCCTTGACCAGATTGAGTTCCAGCAGCTTGTGCAATCCATGGACGTTGGGCGCGCGCCGCAGCCAGTCGACGATGAATTTCTCCGCCGCCGGCACGCCGTCACGATGACTGATGACATCCGCGAACGCGAGCGCCAGCGACACCCCGCCGTGCCGCTGCAGCGCGTCCCGGAAATAATCGTAGAGGCCCTGTTCGTCGTTCATCTGCTTGTAAGCCTCGGCGATCCTTCCCGCCACCTCGCCGAGATAATGCATGTCCTGTTCCTCAACCCGGCACCAGTACCCGATCGCGTCGCGGAACTTTCCTTCCTGTGCCGCGATGTCGCCGAGCAGCATGCTGGCGCGCACGCATTTGTCGTCGGACGCCAGCGCGCGCTTCAGGTGTTCGCGGGCGCCGGCGTAGTTCCTGTGCGCGTAATCCTGGTCCGCCAGCTCGCAATAGAACTGTGCGATCGTGTCATCCATGTTCCTGCCCGAGACGCGCGCCAGCCGGCGCGTGATCGAGATCGCCTTCTCCCACTCCTTTTCCTGCTGGTAGATGTGCAGCAGCAGCTTCAGCACCTGTTCGCTGTGCACGCGGATTTCGGCCAGCTCGAGAAACAGATTTTCGGCGCGATCGAACAGGCCGGCCTTGAGATAATCCTGTCCCAGCTCCAGCAGCGCCTGGCTGCGCTGCTCCCGGTCGAGCGTCGGCCGGGCGATGAGGTTCTGGTGGATGCGGATGGCGCGCTCGACCTCGCCGCGGCGGCGGAACAGGTTGCCCAGCGCCAGGTGCGTTTCGACGGTGTCCGAATTGACTTCCAGCACGCGTATGAAAACTTCGATCGCCTTGTCCGGCTGTTCGTTCAGCAGGAAGTTGAGGCCCTTGAAATACGCCGACGGCAGATCGAGCGATTGCCGGGCGTGACGTTTCTGTTCGAACCGGGCCGCGAGCCACCCGGAAGCGGCGGCCAGGGGCAACAGCAGCCACAACAGATCGGTGGCGTTCATTAGGGAAGTGCTGATTTATATGACCATCTGCCGCAAAGACGCGAAGGACGCAAAGAAAAGCTCATGAGAATAAAACACGAGAAATCTTCGCGCTCTTTGCGCCTTTGCGGCAAAAACTCATAAATCGGAAATTTCTTAAATGACATCTTTAATCGGCAGCGAGCGCAGATTGACGACTTCCTGCTCGATGTGACGGATTTCCTTGCGCGCCTGAACCAGTTGCCGCTGCATCCGTACCACGGTGCGCAGACTCGCGAGGTATCCGGCCACCACGCCAAACGCGAAGGCAGTCAGCAACGCCAGCGACAAAGGTCCGGTCCACTTCAGACCGAAGTAATAACTCAGATCCACCATCTGCCGGTTCTGCACGGCGAACGCGATGCCGATGAGCAGGACGAGAATCGCCAGAATCGTGTAGAAAATCCGCTTCATGGGGCCTCCTATGTTGCCAGCACCGTACCCGCGCCAAAATGAGGCGGTTGACTTGGCTTAGATGCCTCTAATCAAAATGAAATTTCACCGCAAAGGCGCGAAGGACGCAAAGAAAACTTGGGAAGCAGAAGCATCCGACCGTTCCTTTGCGCTCTTTGCGTCTTTGCGGTGAGCATTTTGTTATAGCTTCTTATCTTTGGCCATAAAAAAACGACATGGGTCACCCGCATGCCGTTTCCTGTCCCGCGCAAAGCGAAAGCGCCTACTCCGTGCCGTTGTTGACGCGCTCCCTCAGTTCCTTGCCGGGTTTGAAATGGGGAACAAACTTGTCCGGAACCTGCACCGCGGCGCCGGTCTTGGGATTGCGGCCGGTGCGCGGCGGACGGTAGTGCAGGGAAAAACTGCCGAAACCGCGGACCTCGATGCGGTCGCCCGAGGACAGGGCGCCGGACATCTGCTCCAGCAGCTCCTTGACCGCCAGCTCCACGTCCCGGTAATCCAGCTGCGGCTGCTTGGCCGCCAGCAGGCTGATCAGTTCAGATTTCGTCATAGTCACTCTACCTATAGAAAATAAGTAGAAAGATTTCAAGCAGTTTCACGGGGTTTGACCAAAAATATTCCGGTCAAAACCCCCCTTGCCTGCAGCGCCAAAATCGCCGTACCCGCTACCCGGCCCGGGAAACCCTCCGGTCTCCGGACCGGAGGCGCCGGACGCTAGGTGTCGGAACTGTCGTGGCCGCCCAGCTTTTCCTTGAGCTTGTCGCCCAGCGACGAGGTGGCGGCACCGCCCTTGCGGGCGTATTCCTGCACCGCCTCGTTTTCCTCCTCCATGTCCTTGGCGCGGATGGAAAGCGAGATCTTGCGGTTCTTGCGGTCGATGGTGGTGATCTTGGCTTCGACGCTGTCGCCGTCCTTGAGCACCGAACGCGCGTCTTCGATGCGGTCGCGCGCGATTTCGGAGGCGCGCAAATAACCTTCTATCTCGTCCCCGAGTTTGACGACCGCGCCCTTGGCCTCGACGCTCGTCACCGTGCCCTTCACGATCGAGCCCTTGCCGTGGGCCGTGACAAAGCTCGCGAACGGGTCGCCTTCCAGTTGTTTGACGCCGAGTGAAATGCGCTCACGTTCGGGGTCGACCGCGAGGATCATGGCCTCGATCTCGTCGCCCTTCTTGTAATTGCGCACCGCTTCCTCGCCCGGCATGGCCCAGGACAGATCGGACAGGTGGATCAGGCCGTCGATGCCGCCTTCCAGGCCGACGAAGATGCCGAAGTCGGTGATCGACTTGATCTTGCCGCTGATCTTGTCGTTCTTGTTATGGTTGGCGGCGAACTCTTCCCACGGATTCGGCTGGCACTGTTTCATGCCCAGCGAAATGCGGCGGCGCTCGGTGTCGATGTCGAGGATCATCACCTCGACCTCGTCGCCCAGTTGCACGACCTTGGTCGGATGGATGTTCTTGTTGGTCCAGTCCATCTCGGACACGTGCACCAGGCCTTCGACGCCCGGTTCGATTTCCACGAACGCGCCGTAGTCGGTGATGTTGGTGACCTTGCCGAACAGACGCGTGCCTTCCGGATAACGGCGCTGGATGTCGACCCACGGATCGTCGCCGAGCTGCTTGAGGCCGAGCGAGACGCGGTTGCGTTCGCGGTCGTAGCGCAGCACCTTGGCTTCGATCTCGTCGCCGATCTTCAGTACTTCGCTCGGATGCTTGACGCGCTTCCACGCCAGGTCGGTGATGTGCAGCAGGCCGTCGATGCCGCCGAGGTCGATGAACGCGCCGTAATCGGTGAGGTTCTTGACCACGCCCTTGACGGTTTGGCCCTCTTCCAGGCCCGAAAGCAGCGCTTCGCGTTCAGCGGAAATTTCTTTCTCGACCACGGCGCGGCGCGAAACCACCACGTTGTTGCGCTTGCGGTCGATCTTGATGACCTTGAATTCGAGTTCCTTGCCTTCGAGATAGCTCGGGTCACGCACCGGGCGGACGTCGACGAGGGAACTGGGGAGGAACGCGCGGATGGTGTTCATGGCGACGGTGTAGCCGCCCTTCACCTTACCGGTCATGACGCCGGTGACGATGGTCTGCGCTTCGAAGGCTTTCTCCAGATCTTCCCAGGCCTTGGCGCGGCAGGCCTTCTCGCGCGACAGACGGGTTTCGCCGGAACCGTCTTCCAGCATTTCGATCACGACTTCCACCATGTCGCCGACCTTGACGGTGACTTCGCCGCGGCCGTCCTGGAATTCGGCGACCGGGATCACGGCTTCGGACTTGAGTCCGGCGTTGACCACCACTACGTTGTCGTCCACGTGCACCACTTCGCCGGTGATCAGCTCGCCGGATTGCAGGTGGATTTTATTCAGGCTCTCTTCGAATAGTTGCGCGAAACTTTCAGTCATAAAGGTTTAGTTGGTTCCCATCGCCGGGCCCCCTGTCGGGACGCATCGCGGCGCACAGTTACTCGGGTCAGGTTGTAAAAGAGATCGCGGCGTCCTCTTCGATGCGCTGAAGAAGCGTGGCTACCCCGGCCGCCGCTGTTGCAGCAGGCCGTATATACGCTCAACCACCCCGGAAATGTCGAGCTGAGAGGTATCCAGGATGCACGCGTCACTCGCCGGCTTGAGCGGAGAAGCCTCCCGCCCGGCGTCGCGCGCATCGCGCTCACGGATCTCGTCCAAAAGCCGGCGAAGGTTAACATCGAACCCCTTGTCTTTCAACTGTTTATAGCGCCTCTCGGCGCGTACCTCGGCGGAAGCAGTGAGGAATACCTTAAGTATGGCGTCGGGGAACACCGTGCTGCCCATGTCCCGCCCGTCCGCCACCAGGCCGGGCGCCTGGCGAAACGAGTGCTGTTTCTGCAACAGCGCCCGGCGGACCTCGGGAATGGCCGCGAGGATCGAGGCGCGGCGCCCACTTTCCTCGGTCCGCAGCCGGTCGCCGATTTCCTGGCCGTTCAGCAGCACGTCCACCACGTCACCGCCGCCGCGGGGGGCGAAACGGATGTCCATGTCGATGGCCAGTTGCGCCAGCCGGGATTTGTCGCCCAGATCGACCGACGAGGCGTCGGCGGCCACGGCCAGCGCCCGGTAAAGCGCCCCGCTGTCCAGGAAATGCCAGCCCAGCCGCTGCGCCAGCAGCTGGCCGACGGTGCCTTTGCCGGAGCCGCTCGGACCGTCGAGCGCGAGCACGGGAACAGCTGCGTCGTGGGTCATTGACCACCCTGCACTTCAATCGCCAGGCCCGAGCCCGCAGCCAGCTGGGCGAAACCCGGAAAAGAAGTATCCACGTTCTTGCAGTCGCGTACCGTGATCGGGCCGCTGGCACGCAACGCCGCCATGGCGAACGACATGGCGATGCGATGATCGCCGTGGCTGTCGACGTCTCCGCCCTGCAGCCGGCCGCCCTGGATGACGATGCCATCCGGTGTTTCACGCGCGTCGATGCCGAGACGTTTCAGGCCCTGCGCCATCACCGCGATGCGATCCGACTCCTTCACGCGCAATTCATGCGCGCCGGTCAATATCGTCTCGCCCTGCGCGCAGGCGGCGGCGATGAACAGCGCCGGAAATTCGTCGATCGCGAGCGGCACCTGATCTTCGGGGATGCGAATGCCGTGCAACTGCGCGGCGCGAACGCGAATATCCGCCACCGGCTCGCCGCCGACTTCGTGCGGGTTCAGCAATTCCAGATTCGCGCCCATGAGTTTGAGTATATTGATCACGCCGATGCGCGTCGGGTTAATGCCGACATGTTCGAGCGTGATGTCGGAACCCGGCGCGATGCTCGCGCCGACGAGGAAAAACGTCGCCGAGGAGATGTCCGCCGGCACGTCGATGTCGCAGGCCCCGAGCCGGCCACCGCCCTGCACGCTGACGCGCGCGTCCTGCGTCTTCACGGCATAACCGAAACCGCGCAGCATGCGCTCGGTGTGATCGCGCGTCGGCGCGGGCTCGGTCACCGCCGTCTCACCGTCGGCGTACAGCCCGGCGAGCAGCAGGCAGGATTTCACCTGCGCGCTCGCCATCGGCATCCGGTAATCGATCCCGCGCAGTTTCCGGCCGCCCTTGATGCGCAACGGTGGCCGTCCGCCTTCGGCGGTCGCGATCGTCGCGCCCATGGCGCCGAGCGGATCGGACACGCGCTTCATCGGACGCTTGCTCAGCGATTCGTCGCCGATCAATTCGGAATCGAACGCCTGGCCGGCGAGGATGCCGGTCATGAGCCGCATCGCCGTGCCGGAGTTGCCCATGTCGAGCGGCTGTTGCGGCGCTTTCAGTCCGTGCAGACCGACACCGTGAATCACCAGCCTGCCGTGATCCGGCCCCACGGCGCGCACGCCCATGGCGCGGAACGCGCCCAGCGTCGACAGCACGTCCTCGCCTTCGAGCAGTCCGGTCACATACGTCATGCCCTCGGCGAGCGAACCGAGCATCACCGAACGGTGTGAAATGGATTTGTCGCCCGGCACGCGGATCCGGCCGGCCAGCTTGCCGCCGGGCTGTACTATATAGTCAACGGTCTTGCTCACGATAAATTTTCCGGAAACAGAATCGACAGGATGCCCGGGATCAGCCGCGCACGAAAACAGGCGCCGAGACGCCCCGTGAATCCACGCTAGGGAACCTCTGATTAAGTTCCCTCTCCCTCCGGGAGAGGGCCAGAGTGAGGGGGATCATACAAGGGCAAGCACATGAATTTTTTAAGATCACCCTCATCCCTCCCTTCTCCCGAAGGGAGAAGGAGAATGACTTGTTCACAGGTTCCCTAGGCTTGCACATCGAACTTCTTGTTCAAGGCCGCGCGCGCATGCTTGGCGCGCGTGAAGGTTTCGCACAACAGCTTGCCGTCGCCCTTTTCGATCGCCGCCATCAGCGCGCCAAGGTCGTCCTGATACTGGCGCAGCGCCGCCATCAATGCGTCGCGGTTCGCGAGGCAGATGTCGCGCCACATCACCGGGTCGCTGCCGGCGATGCGCGTGGCGTCGCGGAAACCGCCGGCGGAACATTCGAGGATCGCGCGATGATCGTCGTGCCGCACCACCATGTCCATCAGGCAGTAGGCCAGCATGTGCGGCAGGTGACTGCTCACCGCGAGGATGCGGTCATGGTCCGCGGCCGAGAGCGTCACGACCTCCGCGCCGGTCGCTTCCCACATCTCGCGCACGCGCGCCGTCGCTTCGGCGTCGGTCTCCGGCCCCGGCGACAGGATCACGCGCCGCCCCTTGAACATATCCGCCTGCGACGCCGCCACGCCCGATTGTTCGGTGCCGGCCAGCGGATGTCCCGGGACGAAATGCGTGAAGCGCGCGCCCAATGCGCCGCGCGCCGCCGCGGTCACGCTGCCCTTGACGCTGCCCACGTCGGTGACGATCGCGCGATTCGTCAGCGCCGGTCCGAGCTCGCCGAGAATTTCCGCCATGCAACCGACCGGCACCGCCAGCACCACCATGTCGGCGTGGCGCACCGCGTCGGTCAGCGATACTTCCGCGCGGTCGATCACGCCGAGCTCGACCGCCTGCTCCAGATTTCCGACGCTGCGGCCGTAGCCGATGATCTCGTGCACGTAACCGGCCGCGCGCAGCGCGCGCGCCAGCGAGCCGCCGATCATCCCGATGCCGACGATGCAGAGCTTATCGATCACGCAAGACCTTCTTCAGCGCCGCGATGAAGCGCTGGTTTTCTTCGGGCAGGCCGATCGTGACGCGCAGGTGATTCGGCATGCCGTAATTAGCCACCGGGCGCACGATCACGCCCCCGCGCAGCAGCGCTTCGTAAACCGGCGCGGCCGGACGGCCGAAATCCACGCACACGAAATTGCCGGCCGAGGGAATGAATTTCAGCCCCAGCGACTGAAACGCGCCGACCAGCAACTGTATGCCCTCGCGATTGGCCTGCACGGCGCGCTTGACGTGCGCTTCATCGCCCAGCGCCGCGGCGGCCGCGGCCAGCGCGACGCTGTTCACGTTGAACGGCTGGCGCACGCGGTTGAGCACGTCGGCCATCGGCGCGCTGGAGACGGCGTAACCCGCGCGCAGCCCGGCCAGGCCGTAGGCCTTGGAAAAGGTGCGCGCGGTGACGAGATTCGGGTATTTCGCGCTCCAGCCGATGGTATCCGGATATTCCCGCTCCTCGACGTATTCGAAATAAGCCTCATCCACCGCGACAATCACATGCGCCGGCATGGCGCGGATGAACGATTCGAGTTCATCGGCCTTGAGCCAGGTGCCGGTGGGATTGTTGGGGTTGGCGATGAACACGAGGCGCGTGCGCGGATTCACCGCCGCGCGCATGGCCGCGAGATCGTGACCCCAGTTTCTGGCCGGCGTGACCACGGCCTTGGCGCCGGCCGCGCGGGTCACGATGGGATAGACCGCGAACGCGTGTTCGGAGAACACGACTTCGTTTTCCGGCTGCACGAAGGCGCGCGCCAGAAATTCAAGAATGTCGTTCGAACCGTTGCCGAGCGTGATGTGGTCCGGCGCGACGCCATGCCTGCGCGCCAGCGCCTGCTTCAGCGCGAAGCCGTTGCCGTCGGGATAGCGATGGATGTCGCGCAGCGCCTTTTGCGCCGCTTCCAGCGCGCGCGGGCTCGGGCCGAGCGGATTCTCGTTGCTCGCGAGCTTGATCGCGTTGCTGACGCCGTACTCGCGCTCGAGCTCCTCGATCGGCTTTCCCGGTTTGTACGGTTCGAGTTCCCGCACACCGGGAACAGCAAGATCAATAACCCGACTATTCATAAAAAGAATCTGCCGCAAAGACGCGAAGAACGCAAAGAAAGATCAAATGTCTTCAACAAGAATTCATTTCTGTTTTTGTTTGACATTTATTTTTTACCCCTTTGCGATCTTTGCGTCTTTGCGGCGAAAATTCTTATAACACGGCCTTGGGATAGGAACCGAGCCGCTTGAGGAACGCCGCTTCCTTCTCCAGCTCGGCCAGCGCCTTGGCCAGCTTGCGGTCCTTCGCGTGGCCGTCGATGTCGATGAAGAACACGTATTCCCACATGCTCTGGCGCGACGGGCGCGATTCGATGCGCGTCATGTTGATCTTGTTCTTCGCCAGCGGCGCGAGCAGGCGCTGCAAGGCGCCGGGACGGTTGCGGCTCGACAGCAGCAGGCTGGTCTTGTCGTTGCCGCTCGGCGTGGTTTCGAGCGTGCCGATCACGAGGAAGCGCGTGGTGTTGTCCGGGCGGTCCTCGATGTTGCTGGCGAACATGTGCAGGCCGTAGAGCTGCGCCGCCGTGTCACCGGCGATGGCGAGCGTGCCGACGTCCGCCGCCGCCAGCCGCGCCGCCTCGGCGTTGCTCGCCACCGGCACGCGCTTCACGCCCGGCAGGTTGGCGTCGAGCCATTCGCGGCATTGCGCCAGCGACTGCTGGTGCGACACCACGCTGTGCGCGCCCTGCGGATCGTTGCCCTTGCCAAGCAGGTGATGGTGGATGCGCAGCGCTACCTCGCCGCAGATCTTGAGCGGCGAGGCCATGAACATGTCGAGCGTGTGATTGATCACGCCCTCGGTGGAATTCTCCACCGGCACCACGCCGAAATGGGCGTTGCCCGACTCGACCTCACGGAACACCTCGTCGATGGCCGCGAGCGGCGCGGTTTCG
>DAIDLH010000052.1 GCA_027449605.1 Candidatus Muproteobacteria bacterium
GGGTTCGAGCGCGGTGAGCAGCGAGGACGTGGACATCGCCGACCTCATGCGCATCTGCCTGGCCGAGAACGACCGCCGCATGGACGGCTACGACCGCCGCCTGCTGCGCCCGACGACGATGCCGCGCCTGACCCGCCTCGCGCTGCTGTTCCTCGGCCGCAAGCGCCGGGCGGAGGCCGGGCTCAAAGCGGCCTGAGCGCGCCCGGGCCGGCCCACTCACGCGCCTCCGGCGCCGGACGCGGACGCGGCGCGGCGGCCTCGCGCGCGGTGCCGAGATAGAGGAAGCCGACGATCGCATCCTCCGGCGCGAGCCCGAACGCCGCCTTCACCCCTGCATCATAGGAAGGCTCGCCGGTGCGCCACATGGCGCCGAAGCCGGCCGCGTGGGCGGCGAGCAGGATGTTCTGCGCCGCCGCCCCGGCGGCCAGGATCTGCTCGATCGCCGGCACCTTCGGATGCGCCACCACATGCGCGGCGACGACGAGGATCAGCGGCGCGCGCAGCGGCTTGGCCCGCTCGCGCTCGAGCATCGGCGCCGTCGCCTCCGGCACGCTGCGCGCCAGCGCGGCGGCGAACACCGCGCCGAGCCGCTCGCGCGCCGCCCCGCGCACCAGAATGAACCGCCACGGCCGCAACCGCCCATGATCCGGCGCCGCCGCCCCCGCCTCCAACAGCCGCATCAGCACCGCCCCCTCCGGCGCCGGCTCGGTCAGGGCGCCGACACTGGCGCGGGTCTGAATGGCGGTGGTGAGATCCATGGCGGGGCTCCGGGCGCGTGGCGGGAGGCTTTTTCAGCCATGTCGGGCGGCCGGGCGCAAGGGGCGGCCGCGGGGGGTGGTGGGACGGTTTGAGGTTCTGGATGGGGTAGCAAGCGGACTGGCTGCTTTCGGGCGGTGGCGTTGGGAACCGGACACCGGCCGGTGGTCCTGCCCGGCCATGCACTGAACGATAAGCCGCATAATGGAAATTCACGTCCCTAGCTCTACGGAATCAAGCGCACGTTCGAGTAAATCTCTTTCCAGTCCCCCCCCTTATGCCAGCTCGTGTGAGCCATCGTTCCTTTCTGACTGACACTCCACCCCTGAACTTCAATTTCAGAAACGCTGTTTTGAGTCGGATCATATGAACACGTTCCCTGTAGGGTCAGAGTCGTATCGCGATGTTCTGTGTCCAAACTCTTCATGTCAAATTTGATTTCGAATGAGACTGCAAAAATGTTTGGCGCCGGGGTGGAAAACCCCTGAATCCGTGGTGGTGATGGTTTATCAAGTTCGAAAAAGCTACTTTCTTTTGTATTATAGGTTGTTACAATGTCATTAGCTATGCTCATAGCGCCTTCCATTATACTTGCAGCAATTATCGAACTGTCTATGGCAGCTATTGTCGCCTTTTTGTTTGATAAGAAATCTTTTATACTTGAGTGCACCGAGATGCGAAGCCAATTCGCGTTTATTTCTTCCACAAGTTTTGATGCCAGTCCGTTAGATCGGTTTCGATTGCTGTAAAACGCTGTGTCATTAGTGATGATGTGTACGGGGCCGGATCGCGCTGTCTCCAATTCCACTTCCCATATACAGCAATCCCGAAACTGCTCATTGTTGTCGCCGCACGGCGGTGTTTTTGCTAAAATCCGCATTAATGCGGATTTAGCGTGGCGATGGGTGAATTCTACTCGCCGTATCACTCCACCTAACTCTGCCCACCGCTTCCGAATGCCACTTTCCAGTCCGGCGCGGTTAGGAGCCATCAGAGACATCAGATTGCGCCCCGAAAGATGCTTCAGAAGCCCGATGCCTTTTCGAATATCCTCCACAGCTTTGTCAGCGAGTTGAAGAAAGACGCTTTCCACTTCAAGTTCCACAATTTCAGGCAGCACAATGGGTGCTTGCCCCGCGCTGACAGCAAAAAGCAGCGCACTTCCGATGGCGGTCTGCAGGAGACGTTCAGATACCCAAATATTGGAATCAAGGATTAGACAAAATGGGAATTCATCACTCTGCGTCTCAGTCATGCCACGATCCTCGAAATCGTACTACGGGACAGGTTGTAGCTCTGCGCGATCTCGCGCACAGGCTCGCCGGCATCGCGGCGACGCAGCGCTTCCTTGATCTGATGCGGGGTCAGCTTCGGCGGGCGGCCCATCTTCACGCCGTGCGCCTTGGCGCGACTGCGGCCCTCACTCGTGCGGCCGCGGATCAACTCGCGCTCGAACTCGGCGAGACCGCCCAGCACCGTCAGCATGAGGCGGCCATGCGCGGTCGTGGTGTCGGCCATGTGTCGGCCAGGGAGCGGAACCCGGCCTTGCGCTCGGTGTTCGCGGCGAGGGTGTTGGCTAGGTCGCGGGTCGAGCGGCCTAGGCGGTCGAGGACATGCCGGAGCTGGCGGCGATCGGTTTTGGACCCGCTCGCCGCCTTCATCCTGGCCAAGCTCAACAGGCTGCCCGAAGCATCCGAATGAGTCAGAGCACGAGTTGGCACGAAGGTTCGCCACGCCTTAGCATCGGCAGCCGTGAATGGCGCGGCGATTAGTCGGTCAACCTTCATCAGTTATTAACTTTCGACTTGTAATCAGCCCTCGTCGGTTGATCCCGGCAACTTCACTCTTCGCGATCGCGCGCACGGGAAGCGAAGTTGGTGTGGACAGGCCTAGCTGTCAGCGTCTGTTCTGTTCGGCCCGCACCGCAACTCAATGGGCCTCTTACCACGAGCCAGCCTTGGCCCATTCATCTGTCTACGTTCTGCTGATTTAGGACAGCATTCGACTTTAGGAACTTTATAAGGACCCTCTCAATCTGCTCCCGAAGATCCTTATTGTCGATTCCGACATAGGCGGCGTTTTGAACAATCGGTGGTCTAAACCAAAATTTTTCATGGTGGTCACGGAGGCGATTTGAAATCTTCTGGCCCTGCCCGACGTAAATCGGCCTGTCGCTAATGTCATACAACACGTAAATTCCTGCAACACTCGGCCAATCAGCCTGGCTGTTGGGATCAAAATTGAACCATTCTCCAATTCCTTCGATCGTAGCTTCCTCTTTTGCTTCTTTTCTGGCCTCTGGCGAAAGTTGACGACCAAGAGCTTCCTCAAGCTTGGTCACCGTGGCCTTTTGAGGATTCTGGCTTCGCCCCGATTCAATATTATATACGGCGACGGCGGAGAGGCCAGCCTTAGAGGCTGTCTCGGAACGATATCGGCATGACATGGTCGGGCTGGGCAGCCGGGGCAAATCGTGATTCGTCAGGGTTGCGACACACCAGACGAGATCGCGATGTGGACCCCGACCACCCGACAACAGCATAGCCGCGC
>DAIDLH010000053.1 GCA_027449605.1 Candidatus Muproteobacteria bacterium
CCCTTCTCCCCTTGCGGGAGAAGGGATGGGGATGAGGGGAGAGATGCCGAAACGCTGAACCCCTCACCCCTTGCCCTCTCCCTCAAGGGGAGAGGGGGAGTTGGTGAAATTCTCTTATATTTTATGATTCAGAAACTGCGCAACATCGCCATCATCGCCCACGTCGACCACGGCAAGACGACGCTCGTGGACAAGCTGCTGCAACAGTCCGGCACCTTCGCCGCGCACCAGCAGGTGGGCACGCGCGTCATGGACTCGAACGACCTGGAAAAGGAGCGCGGCATCACCATTCTCGCCAAGAACACCGCGATCCGCTGGAACGACTACCGCATCAACATCGTCGACACGCCGGGACACGCCGACTTCGGCGGCGAGGTCGAGCGCGTGCTGTCGATGGTGGATTCCGTATTGCTGCTGGTCGACGCGATGGACGGCCCGATGCCGCAAACCCGCTTCGTCACGCGCAAGGCCTTCGCCCACGGCCTGCGGCCGATCGTGGTCATCAACAAGATCGACCGCCCCGGTGCGCGCCCAAACTGGGTACTGGATCAGACCTTCGACCTGTTCGACAAGCTCGGCGCGACCGAAGAGCAGCTCGACTTCCCGGTGGTGTATGCCTCGGCGCTGAACGGCTACGCCGGGCTCACGCCGGACGTGCGCGAGGGCGACATGACGCCGCTGTTCGAGACCATCATCAAGCATGTCGCGCCGCCCAAGGTGGATCCCGAAGGCCCGTTCCAGATGCAGGTGTCGAGCATCGCCTATTCGAGTTACGTCGGCGCCATCGCCATCGGCCGCATCACCCGCGGCAAGGTGAAACCCAATCAGCCGGTCACGATCATCGACCACGACGGCAAGACCCGCAACGGCAAGGTGCTGCAGGTGCTCGGCTTCATGGGACTGGAACGCACCGAGGTGCCCGAAGCCATGGCCGGCGACATCATCGCCATCACCGGCATCGAGGCGCCGCGCATCTCCGACACGCTGTGCGATCCGGCCAACGTCGAGGCCTTGCCGCCGCTGTCCGTGGACGAGCCGACCGTGACCATGACCTTCGAGGTGAATAATTCCCCGTTCGCCGGCCAGGACGGCAAGTACGTCACCAGCCGCCAGATCCGCGAGCGACTCGAGCGCGAGCTGATCCACAACGTCGCGTTGCGCGTGGAAGACACCGGCAGCCCGGACAAATTCCGCGTCTCCGGACGCGGCGAGCTGCATCTCGGCATCCTCATCGAAAACATGCGCCGCGAAGGTTATGAACTCGGCGTGTCGCGCCCGCAGGTCATCACCAAGGAAGTGAACGACGAGCTGCACGAGCCGTACGAGCAGCTCACCGTGGACATCGAGACGCAGCACCAGGGCGCGGTCATGGAACAGCTCGGCCAGCGCAAGGGTGACCTGCTCAACATGGAACCGGACGGCAAGGGCCGCGTGCGCCTCGAGTACATGATTCCGGCGCGCGGACTGATCGGCTTCCAGACCGACTTCCTCACCGCCACCGCCGGCTCGGGGCTCATTTATCACGTGTTCGATCATTACGGCCCGGCGAAAAAGGGCGTGGTCGGCGGGCGCATCAATGGCGTGCTGATTTCGAACGGCGCCGGCGCCAGCGTCGCCTACGCGCTCTTCAACCTGCAGGAACGCGGGCGCATGTTCATCGGCCCGGGCGAGGAACTGTACGAAGGCATGATCATCGGCATTCACTCGCGCGACAACGATCTGGTGGTCAACGCCATGAAGGGCAAGCAGCTCACCAACATCCGCGCCGCCGGCTCGGATGAAAACGTGATTCTCGTGCCGCCCATCGAGCTCACGCTCGAGCGCGCCATCGAATTCATCGACGACGACGAGCTGGTCGAGGTGACGCCCAACCACATTCGCCTGCGCAAACGCTTCCTCAAGGAATCGGATCGCAAGCGGGTCGAACGCAGCGCGGCTGGCTGATTCGATTGGCGCTTCGCCGCTGGTAATCCCGGGCGGCTCGACAATACCTGTACATAAAGTACTGTCTCTGTTGGGCTGGGGACAGAGTTCAGCTATGCTTTGAATCACGCCTCCGTTGCCAAAGAGGCCTCTCTCTAACGCCAAATCCCGTTACCGGAAGGAGGTAATTATGAGAAGACGGCTTTATTTCCTGCTCCCCGACGTCAAAAGCGCCAAGCAAGTGTTCAAGAAATTATTGTTGGCGCGCATCGATGATCACCATATGTTTTTCCTGGCCAAGGATGGCGTGGCCCTGGACGATCTCCCCGAAGCCACGATGCTGCAAAAAAGCGATGAAATCCACGGTTTGGGAGTAGGCCTGGTGGTCGGCGGCGCCACCGGCGCGCTCGCCGGCGTGGTCGCCATGATGTTCCCGCCCTCGGGACTGGCGATGGGCCTCGGCGTGATTCTGGCGATGAGCCTGATCGGCGCCATCGTCGGCGTGTGGGCCTCGGGCATGATCGCCTCGGACGTGCCCAACACGCGTCTCGAGAAGTTTTCCAGGGAAATCGAGGGCGGCAAAATCCTCCTGATGGTGGATGTCCCCAAACACCAGATCGAGGAAGTCACCGACATGCTGCGGGAACAACATCCGGACGCCGCTCCGCGCGGACGCGATCCAACCATCCCGGCGTTTCCCTGACAGCCGGACATGAAGTGCCAGTAGAGAATGCCCCGCATCGCGGGGCATTCTGTTTCAGGGCGGCCGCCTGAGCGGCGTGCACGACAACAGCAGAATGATTATGCTTGGCGCACCATGCCGGCATTTTCGGTCCACTCCCTGTCCACCGTATCCGGGACGATTCATCACATCACGGCCAGCGTCGCCGTCAGCGCGACCGACGATGAAAGTTTGAAAACCCGGGCCGGCGAACTGGCGCGCGAACTGAAGCTGCCCCTTGTCACGGCTGCGGAGGCGGATTTCGATCTGCTGCTGGTCGTGACGCCCGAACGTCTGGAACTCCGCGACAACCGCGATCCGCGTCTGGGACCGGTGTGGGTGGATTTTTCGCATTTCGATCTGCGCCCTTACAGTCCCCATCTTTCGCGCCGTCAACCATTGGCGCGCGCGCTCGGAAAAAAAGCGCAATCGGTCGTGGACGCCACCGCCGGTTATTGCCAGGACGCGCTGCTGTTCGCGCTCATGGGCTACCGCACCACCGCCATGGAGCGTTCGCCGCTGGTCATGGCGCTGGCGCGTGACGGTTTGCGGCGCCTGGCCGCGCGCGCCGGCATCGCGCTGGAGAAACGCCTGCATCTGATCGAGGGCGATGCCCGGCTGTTGCTGACTTCGCTGAAACCGGCGCCCGAGGTGATCTATCTCGATCCCATGTTTCCACCCAAGCGCAAAAAATCCGCGGCGGTGAAAAAAGAGATGCGTCTGCTGCGCGAGCTGGTCGGCGACGATCTCGACGCCCGCGATCTGCTCGAGATCAGCCGCCGCGTGGCGCTGGACCGCGTGGTGGTGAAGCGCCCGGACGATGCTTCGCCGCTGGCGCCCGACCCGAGCATGAGCATCGCCGGCAAACTGGTGCGCTACGACGTGTACCTGACCCGTCGCTGATACGAAGCATGACCGAACCGCTCTTTTACAGTGAAGCACTTGCCGATGCCGGCGCCGTCGTCACGCTCACGGGCGACGAAGCGCGACACGCCGCGGCTTCGCGACGGCTGCAGGCCGGCGATGCATTGTGGTTGTTCGACGGACGCGGCGGGTTGGCGCGCGCCACCTTGCTGCAAGTGACGGCGCGCGGGCGGACGCTCGACCTGCGCGTCGAGGAACGACGCACCGAATCGCCGCCGAGACCGGCGATTCATCTTGCCTGCGCGCTCCCCAAGGGCGACCGCCAGGGCGTGTTGCTCGACATGGCCACCCAGCTCGGCATGACCCGGTTCACTCCGTTGATTTGCGAACGCAGCGTGGTGAAACCCGGTGCGAGCAGCGCCGATCGCTGGCGGCGCATCTGTCTGGAAGCCTGCAAACAGAGTCGGCGGACCCATCTGCCGGAATTGAGTCCGCCGGCCACGCCCCGGGAAACGGTGGCACGAACGGCCGGGAACGAAACCGTGTGGATCGCGCATCCTTCAGACGGAGCGGTACCGGTTTCGACCGCCGTGCGGCAGGCCGGCCCGGAGCGCGTGACGATACTAATCGGGCCCGAAGGCGGATTTACCGAAATGGAAGTCGAGCAGGCGACCGGCGGCGGCGGTCAGAAAATCGCGCTGGGCGCGGCGATACTGCGCATCGAAACCGCCGCGGTCGCGCTGGTCGCGGCTCTGTCGCTGGCCGGCAGAACGCGCGCCCTCTAGTGCGATGTCCCGAAAATAACCTTGCAAATTCT
>DAIDLH010000054.1 GCA_027449605.1 Candidatus Muproteobacteria bacterium
GAGCGCTACAGAGCTCATCACAAGTTGGTAGAGCAGGCATCGGCAGTCATGTCGCACTATGGGCATCAATATAATGTTGCCGTCTAACCCTGCGCTCAAGCGGGACGCGCCAAAAGCGGCGCGCCCCTTAGCTTCACGTTAGAAGCCAAGGAGATCGAGTGGCCAGATTTATGCAAATAGTAGTTGTCGCCGTTACGCTTCTCTCTTGTGTTGGCTGCGATCAAGCAACAAAAGCCGTGGCAAAGGAATACATGCCTCGAAATGAGGTCTTGTCATTCGCTCACGATACCTTCAGGTTGCAATATGCAGAGAACAGGGGCGCCTTTTTAAGTATCGGCGCCTCACTTCCTGAAAAGGCACGAGTGTTGTTGTTCACCGTTGGTATCGGTGTAATTGTGTTCGGAATTCTAGGCTACCTTCTGTTCGTGCCAGCCCTGCCTCACGCCGCAACAATTTCTCTTTCGCTCATTGCCGGCGGTGGGCTCAGTAACCTGGTTGACCGTATAGCGTATGGCGGCCATGTAGTCGATTTTCTAAACATTGGTCTTGGTAGCCTCCGAACCGGCATCTTTAACATTGCTGATGTAGCAATAATGGTGGGAGCCATTAGCCTCATCGTAAGAAGCCTGAAACATGAACAAAAAGTTGGCTTCTAACAACGCGTTCGAGAGCGACATGTGGTGCGTTAGACCACATGCGCCTCAACGCGGGCGTTAGATGGCGTAGGAGGGCCGCTCGTGACTATCGGTAATTTGAGTGCAGCCATCGGGGTGGCTCTGATATTTCATTTTGCGCAATTTACTGCGCCCGATCGCAGTCTTAAGGAAACGCACTTGTCATGCAGTCAGTCCTCTGCTGTGGTCTCGTTCGCTGATATGAGCGCCTGCACGAAAGATCCGCGTTACCGGCCCGGCTGTGGGTGCGCGCCAGTCAAGAACCCTTGGTCTACCGCATATCATTTAGGGCTCATTCCCTTGCTGGCAGGTCTGCTAGGTTACATTTCGTTGAGCGGCTCGCTCACAACTCGGCTGGTTTTCCTCAATGGTGCCGTCGCATTCGCGTTTGCTGTAGGGTTTTTTCTCGCATTCATCGAGAATGATAGCGCAGCAATTGCGCTCCCATTCCTGCCTTACTTTATTGTGGGACACTGCGCCATCGTTACGGCATGGTTTTTCTTGTTTCGTGCCGGACACCGGATTGTGAAACAGCGTGCAAATGCCATCTAACCGTTCGCTCCAGAGCGGACGCGCGGCCCGCTGGCCGCGCGCCGCTGAGCTCTGGCGTTAGGGCTTATGGAAAGTACTCGCGACTACATCAAGAAGATCTACCAAATTGTTGGTGAGCTAAACAAGCTGCACCCACATAGAAACTTCACGCCGGATGGAATTATGGTTGGTAGCATCGGTGAAGTGCTTGCCGAGTACCACTATGGACTTACGCCGCTACCTCCGGGAACTATGGCACACGACTGCCAATTAGGAAATCTAAAGGTCCAAGTAAAGACAACCCAGAGAAACTCCATACAGATTGGCGAACCATGCGAGCATCTGCTCGCTCTGAAGCTGCATCAAAATGGCATTGTTGAGGAGTTCTATAATGGTCCTGGAGAACCAGTATGGGCGCTTGTTAAGCACAAACCGCTGCCAAAGAATGGCTTGTACCAAATCGGGCTTAGCAAATTGCGCAAAATGATGGCTACAGTGCCAACGGAGAGGCAAATTGCACGCGCTAAGCCCTAACAAGCGCGTGGAGTCGGACTCGCTACGCCGGCGCTTCGCGCCGCCTCCGCTCGCCGCTCACGCGCGGCGTTATGTGTCAATGAGCAGCTAGCGGTCACTCCGTTTGAGGATGGTCTGTCCGGCAGAAAGTAAGCTGCGATGTCTAAATGGCTATAGTTCTGGCCATGCCATAAGCGCCAAGTCGGCGATTTCTTTTAGCTGAGCAGCAGTGGCGCCATCTTTTGCCTGAACCGACATGCCTTGAATAACCGCGCCGTAAAAGCGCGCGAGCGCTTTAGCGTTCACGCTTGGTGGCAACTCGCCGTCTTTCTTTGCCTGTGTCAATCGTCGTGCAGTTGCGTCGATCGATGCAGTACGTAAATCAGCAATACTACGCATCAGTTCACTGTGCTCGGGCGCACAGGTCAGTTCACCGCTTGCTATCAGGCAACCCCGTGGATGGGTCTTAACCGTAAAAATATGCGCGGCCTCCCGCAAGATGCGTTCAACCGCATTCTTGGCAGTCTGTTCTTCTGCCAGCGCGAGAGCAACGAATTGGCCAGGTCCGCTGAGGTAAAGCGCAACGGCTTCGCGATACAAATTTTCCTTGGAACCAAATGCCGCATACAAACTGGGAGGCGTGATGCCCATCATTTCGACGAGATGTGCAACCGATATTCCTTCGTAACCGTACTCCCAAAATAACAGAAGCGCCTTTTTAAGCGCAGCATCGCGGTTAAAAAGCCTTGGCCGCCCACGGGTTGCGCGTTTCGGTTTGTTTTCCATAACGAACATTATATAAAACTCTTGACGCGCTGAAACCAGCGATATTAATATAGCGGTAACTACATTATTCGAGGGCATAGGCTACTGATATTCAGGACACGGCGTTGGTTAAGGCCGAGCAGCACTGGTACCACTCAAAACATATCAAGGGAGTACGCAAATTGCCCACAACGGAGAGCACAGCAGAAATGAATCAAGAGCAATACGGCAGCATTGGTGACTCGCTCCGATTCGTGGATCACTACGTTCAGGCCGGTACTGTCAAGGCGCGCTACTGGGCAGCAGGCGCACACGGAACACCGATTCTGTTTATTCACGGCTTAGGCGCATCGGTGCAAATCTGGCGGCCTGCGCTGGAAGTGATCGGACGTAAACACCGCGTGCTGGCAGTCGACCTCCCGGGGTTTGGCAGAAGCGATAAACCCGATGCACCGTACACGCTTGAATACATGGCCAACTTTATTCGCGACTTTCTCGACATGATAGGCGTGCCCCGTGTGACCTTGGTGGCTCACTCGTTTGGTGGAGCAGTGGCGCTGCGTTTTGCGCTTGATTTTCCGGAGCGGCTGGAACGGCTTGTCCTGGTGGCACCGGCAGCGCTCAGTCATCGTGCAAGCCCATTACTTCTGCTGATGACGTTGCCAGGCGTGGGCGAGTTGCTAAGTTTTCCGAATCGTGCCGGCACCGCTATGCTGTTCAGACATGCGACGTACAAACGACATTCGGTGAGCGATGCGATAATCGATGAAAGCTACGAACTGGCCAAACTACCGGGGGCGCAACGATGTTTTCTCATAATCCTGCGCGCGACGGGTCACTTGCTGGGGCAAAGGCAAGGATTTCTCGGTCCCATACTTTCCAGGCTGTCGGAGATCGCCGCGCCAACGCTGGTATTGTGGGGCCGGCAAGACCGTATCGTACCCGAAGCGTCAATGGCGGCGGCATCCATCCCTGGCGCCCACATCGAGGTATGGGACGAGTGCGGCCACATTCCATGGATCGAGCATACCGATAGATTTAATATCATGTTGCTCAATTTTCTGTCGAAATAAAGAGCGCATGAAAACCGTTAACCAGAGACCGATCTGGCCATGGCCGAGCGTGTGTATCTGCCCTGTCATACGTACTCATCGGTTGAAGCGAACGCGACCTTCACTTCGAGAACGATAAATCAAATTGAACAAACCGAGATTTTTCATCACTGATGTTTTTACCAGCAAAAAATACGGCGGGAACCCGCTGGCGACCTTCATAGACTGCGGGTCGCTGTCAGGCCTGGAAATGCAGAAGATTGCCAAAGAAATCAACTTTTCAGAAACAACATTCATTACATCGCGCCAACCCAGAGACGGCGGCTATGACGTGCGTATTTTCACACCTAATACCGAAGTGGAATTCGCTGGCCACCCAACGCTTGGAACTGCCTATATCCTCCGCGAAAAGTTACGCCTGACGACCGCAAGCGAAGTTGTACTCAACCTGCGCGTCGGAAAGATACCGGTCACATTTTCAAAAACGTCAGATGAAGTATCCCAGCTGTGGATGAAGCAAATGCCTCCGAAATTCGGCAAACAGTTGGAAGCCGAAAAGCTGGCACGCGTGCTGACTCTCGCGGCACCATCCGACTTCGATCTGGACTTCCCAATCGAGGAGGTTTCAACCGGATTTCCGACCCTCATCGTACCACTGGCAAGTCTCGCCGCGCTCAAGCGAATCAAGATCAATAAAGACGAATATTTTCGTCTGGCCAAGGACGCATGGGCCAAAGTGATTCTGGCATATAGCCGGGAAGGTTACGAACCAAATCAGAGTCTGAGTGTCCGGGTATTCGCCGAATTCTACGGCATTGCCGAAGATGCCGCCACGGGCAGCAGTAATGGTTCGCTAGCTGCGTACCTTGCCCGCCATAGGCCATTTGGTTCCTCGAATATTGACGTGAGAGTTGGCCAAGGCTATGAAATGGGAAGACCCTCTAGTTTGGCGCTGCGAGTAAACAATACGAAAGGTGAAACCGAAGTGTTTGTTGGCGGATACGTCGTTGAGGTGGCAGAAGGTGTATGGGGCTAACTACGTTATAAACGCGACGTCATGAATACCAGCGCGCTCATACTCCCTGGTATCGGTAATTCCGACCCAGACCACTGGCAAAGCCTCTGGGAAAGGGCGAACCCTTCGTTCATGCGCATTCAGCAACGAGACTGGGATCATCCTGTTTGTAAAGAATGGATGGAAACCTTGGAAAACACCTTATCCTCCGTTGACGCCAATGTGGTGCTGGTAGCCCACAGTCTGGCGTGTGCTCTTGTGGCGCATTGGGCAAACGAAACAAGACTCAATATTAAGGGCGCATTGTTGGTTGCTCCACCAAATCCTAACGGCCCCAACTTTCCAAAGGAAGCCGTTGGCTTTTCGCCGTTGCCTATGGACTCGTTTGCGTTCCCGAGTATCGTTGTCGCAAGCAGCAATGACCCCTACGGAAACCTTGAGTTCGCAAAGTCTGTGGCTTCTTCGTGGGGCGCTCGCTTTGTCAATATCGGTCATGCAGGTCACATCAATTCAAACAGCGGCTTGGGGGAATGGAATGAGGGTTTTTCCTTGTTCAAGCAACTTGCCGCATAACCACCGCTTCCACGGGACGGCGTCGCTAACGCGCCGCCGCCCGTGAAACGGACCGTTGGGGCTTAGCACTATGATTCTTGAATCATCCAACATTGAAGACTACCTAATGGTGACGCCAGTCATCGACTGGAACAATCAAGACCTACAGCGGAGAACATCTGAGATTACGCAGGGATTAACCACCGATGTTGACAAGGCCAAGCGGTTGTTTGAGTGGGTGCGAGATTGTATCCCTCACTCAAAAGATATCGACTCGGAACTTGTCACCTGCAACGCCAGCGAGGTTCTTGAGGCCGGAACTGGAATCTGTTACGCCAAAAGCCACCTCTTGGCAGCAATGTGTCGGTTTGTTGGCATACCGACTGGCTTCTGTTATCAGGTCTATCGCCTTTCTCCTCCTGAGGTGGGAACGGCCGTACACGCTCTCAACGCGATATATCTTGCCTCCATTCAAAAATGGATACGGGTTGATGCAAGAGGAAATACCGGAGACATCAACGCGCAATTTGGTATTGAAAAGGAACAGCTCGCCTTTCCTGTGAATCCGGAAGAGGGTGAGCTGTTTATTTACAACACAGTGTTCTCCGAGCCGGTCCCGCAGGTGGTTGAGGTACTCTTGCGTTACGACAGCCGGACCGAAATGTGGAAGCATTTACCACCAGCGATTCACGATGAACTACTGTGCGATGAAGATCGAATGCTCAATGCCACACTCAATGCGCCCTAACCATGCGCTCCAGCCGACGTCGGCGCTAACGCGCCACCGCGTCTGAGCTTGATCGTTGAGCGTCTGCTTTCTAGGCCACGCAACTGGCCGATACCGGCCCCTGCTTCCATTCCCTGCCTGCCTTCGACAGTGGATGTCAGGCGCCCTTTTAATTCGCCACGCCGTAAACCACGTCCACCATCACGCGCGTTTTCCCGTCCATCAGCACGATGTCCTGACCGACGCGGATACGCACGTAAGACGAAGGCAATCTCGATAGCTGTCGCTCCAGATCGTGCGGCAGCGGTTCGCCCTGAAGTCCGGGCGGGAGTTTGTCGCGCTTGGCCAGACCCGGCGGAAGATTTCCGCCGCGTTTCGCCAGTCCCGGCGGCAGGCCTTTCTTGTGCCTGGCGGATTTGTAGTAATCCCGGATGAGCGCCCGGTCATGATCGCCGATGCGCACGTCAATCCTGGTATCGTCATCTTTGATCACCACCCGGCCGGACGTGGCGGTGTACGACGCGCAGCCGCCGAGCATCAAAGCCGTCAACAGGAATAAGAGATATTTGTACACGAGAAGCTCCCTTTGTTCCGATAAATCCAAGTATAGATAGCGATGCGTTGCGACATGGATTGCGCCGCATCAAATACTCCTTCCCCCTTGACGGGGGAAGGTTGGGATGGGGGTGAAATTCCGGCGACGCGATGGACACCTCACCCCCACCCTAGCCCTCCCCCATCCAGGGGGAGGGAAATATTGCTATTTCTTCCCCGGATAATGCCGCAGCGTCTTGCCGACGTAGAGCTGGCGCGGGCGGTCGATGCCGTGCGATTCCTCCTGCAGTTCGAGCCAGTGGCTCACCCAGCCGGCGGTGCGCGCGACCGCGAACACGGCGGTGAACATGTTCATCGGGAAGCCCATGGCGCGCAGCAGGATGCCGGAATAGAAGTCCACGTTCGGGTACAGCTTGCGCTCGATGAAGTATTCGTCCTTGAGCGCGATCTCCTCGAGATGCATGGCGATCTCGAGCAGCGGATCGTCCTTGCCGAGATGCGCCAGCACCTTCTTCGCCTGCGCCTGGATCACGCGCGAGCGCGGGTCGAAGTTCTTGTAGATGCGGTGCCCGAAGCCCATCAGCCGGAACGAATCGCTCTTGTCCTTGGCGCGCGCGATGACCTTGGGGATGTTCTCGACGCTGCCGATCTCCATCAGCATCTTCAGCACCGCCTCGTTGGCGCCGCCGTGCGCCGGACCCCACAGGCTGGCGATGCCGGCGGCGATGCACGCGAACGGGTTGGCGCCGCTCGAAGCCGCGAGGCGCACCGTCGAGGTCGAGGCGTTCTGTTCGTGATCGGCGTGCAAGATGAAGATCACGTCCAGCGCCCGCGCCAGCACCGGATCCACAATGTATTCCCGGTTCGGCGTGCCGAACATCATCTGCAGGAAGTTCGAAGCGTAGTCGAGCTTGTTGTTCGGATAGCGCTGCGGCCGGCCGACGGAATAGGTGTAGCTGGCGGCGGCGATCATCGGCATCTTGGCGACCAGGCGGGTGGCGGCGATCTGCCGGTCGTTGGCGTCGCGGATGTTCATCACGTCGTGATAGAACGCCGACAGCGCGCCGACCACGCCGACCATGACCGCCATCGGGTGCGCGTCGCGGCGGAACCCGCGGTAAAACGACAGCACCTGCTCGTGCAGCAGGTTGTGATTGCCGACCGCCTCGTCGAAATTCTTGCGCTGGATCGGTGTCGGCAGTTCGCCGCGCATCAGCAGATAGGCGACCTCGACGAAGTCGCTGTGTTCGGCCAGCTCCTCGATCGGATAGCCGCGGTACAGCAGGATGCCCTTGTCGCCGTCGACGAAGGTGATGGCGCTCTTGCACGCGGCGGTGGAACGGAATCCGGGATCGAAGGCGAGCAGGCTGTGCCGGGCATACAGCGTCTGGATGTCCACGGCGCTGGGGCCGAGCGCGCCGTCGAGCACCGGCAGGCTGCCGTCGCCCTGCTGCTCCGAGAGTACCGCGTTGACGTATTTGGTTGCCATGTTGATGCGTCCGCCTCGCCGGCCGAAAATTCAAGGATTGACCATACCATAAAAGCTGTCCAGCCCCGAACCTTGGACAGCGTCATCCCTCCTTCTCTAACAGGCTACTGAAAAAGTCTTTTCCTTCTCCCTCCGGGAGAAGGTCAGGATGAGGGGGATATTAAAAAACAAACGCCTGCAAAATAAGATCACCCTCACCCCGGCCCTCTCCCGCAGGGAGAGGGAGTTTTTCGGCGACCTGCTAAGGAACCAAGGTACGGGTCCAACCTGAAACTCAGGGCCGCTCGTAAACCCATTTCAGCACGGCCTCCTGCACCGCCTGCCCGGCGGCGGTATCGGCGCGCGCGCCGTTGTGCAGACACACCACCGCCATGCGCCGGCCGGCCCGGTCCTGCACGTAACCCGCGACGCTGCGCACGTCGCGCAGGCTGCCGGTCTTGAGATGCATCTGCCCTTCGAACCCGTCGCCATTAAATCGTTTGCGCAGCGTCCCGTCCATGGCCGAGATCGGCAGCGAGGAAACGAACTCCGGCATGTACGGACTGCGCCAAGCGGCGAGCAGGATTTCGCCCAGATGGCGCGCCGAGATTGCCTCCTCGCGCGACAGCCCGGCGCCGTTCTCGAGCACCAGCTCGGGAAAATCGAGGCGGCGCTGCCTGAGCCATTCGCGCACCGCCTGGACGCCCTTGCCGGTCGTGCCCGGCGCGCCGATCCGTTCCGCGCCCAGCGTCAGCAGCAACTGGCGGGCCATGACGTTGTTGCTGTACTTGTTGATGGAACGGACGATATCCGCCAGCGGCGGCGAGTCGACGGTCGCCAGCAATCGCGCCCCGGCCGGCACCGCGCCTTCGCGCGCTTCGCCCTCGAAACGCCCGCCGAGATCGGTCCACAACGAGCGGAACATGCCCAATATATAAGGTACCGGTTCGGAAACGACGCGGAACAATTCGTTGTCGCCGCAATCGGCGTCGTAGGTTCCGCTGAAAATCACGCGGGTCCGACCGTTCCGATGCTGCACCTTCATGCCCAGATTACGCGCCCAACCCCGGCAAACGCCGCGGGCCAGCGTGACCCGGTTTTCCACCTCGACGTTGGCCGGCAGCGGATCGGCGGAAATCAGCACGCGGTCGGCCTGCGGCTGCGGCACGAAACTGAAATTCACCGCCTGGAAATTCACCAGCAGCGCGCTGGGCAGCACGTTGTAGGCGCGCAGCGGCTGGTTGTCGAACTCGCCGGGGTCTTCCGTTTGACGCTCGAAATAACTCTGGTCGAGCACCAGGTCGCCCTTGATGGTCTCCACGCCCGCGGCGCGCAGCCGGCGCAGGAACCGCCAGAAATGCTCGATGACCAGATACGGATCGCCGTAACCTTTAATATAGAGTGCGCCTTCGAGCCGGCCGTCGACGACTGGCGCCGTCGTGTACGCTTCGGTCTTCCAGCGCCACGCCGGGCCCAGCTCTTCCAGCGCCGCGAGCGTGGTCAGCACCTTGATGGTCGAGGCCGGATGGCGCGGCGCGTCGGCGGCCAGCGCCAGCAGCGGCTCCGGCTGGCCGATTTCATGCACGTACAGGCTCAGGCCGCGTGTCGACATGCCGTGTTCCTTGAGCGCCGCCGCGATCGGCTCCGGGAGCTTGTCGGCGGCCGACGCCGGCAACAGCCAGAAGAACCCGAGCAGCAGGCAGGCAAGCGACTTCCACAAAAACGCGCGTCTCATTTCATGCGCCCTCTTTCCACCACTTGGCGATCACCTCGCCCATGCGCGGGTTGACCAGATATCCGTAGGAACGGTGCACGTTCAGCCCCTGGGCATTGCGAAAATAATTGAAAATGCCGCCGTTCAAGTCGGTGAGGGACTGGACGACGCCGAGTTCGAGCATGGCTCCGAAATCGTCGCGCAGGGTCGGGTCGAGCGCCGTGAGGTCGCCCTGGGACGCCAGGTTGATCCAGCGCCGGATATTGTGCGGGTAACGCTTTTTTCCCTGTTCATGCCAGCCCAGCAGGCGTTGCTGCGTGAAGCGCATCCCGAGCGGGCTGCCGATGGTCAGGAACAGGTCCACGCGGCCGGGATTTTTCTCGATATGCGTCAGCTCCCACAAGGCGTCGTAGGCGATCACGGAACCCATGCTGTGGCCGATGATCATGACGCGCTCGTCGCGGGCGAACATCTCCCGCAGCGGCGCCTTGAGCAGCTCGCGCACCTGCTGCCCGATACTGCCGTCGTTGCTGAAATAACGCGCGGTCTCCTGAACCGTGCTCTTGACCGCCGGGTCGGGCAGCAGCGGAATGAGAAAATTGAAGATATCGGCGAGCGTATACAGCAACCAGGCGGTCCGGCGCCGGAACGACAGCGCCTCGCTCACGTCCTCGTGCGTCGGACCGTCTTGAGTCAGCAGCCTGTCGATCCACAGGAAATCCTCGTCCAGCGGCTTGTAGCTCTGGTAATAAAGAGGATTCCACCCGATCAGCCGGAAAGCCTCGTCGTCGGTTTCGATCTGCCGCGCCGCCACGGGGTCGGCGCGCCCGACGCCCCGCAGCAGACAACGCAGGAGTTGCTGCCGGTGCTCGTCCACCGGCGGCTTGGGATTCTTCCCGGGGATAAAAAGGATGCGTTTGGCTTTCTGCAAGGTAGTTAAGTGGCACTATAGCAAGTATATGAAAGCTTATCTCACCGCAAAGACACAAAGAGCGCAAAGATTCTCAGGCAGATGTCATGTTCGTAGGGTGGGCACCGCCCACCGTCGGACAACCAGCGAAGCTGTGTTGGTGGGCGATGCTTCCAGCCCGGGGTGCAACGAAACCCGTCGCACCCGTTCGGCGGCACGAACACACGTTAAGTGTGTTCGTGGAAACTCCACCTCACCCTACAAATATATGCCAGAGTATTTTTGAGATAGGTTCTAGTAACATAAACAAATCCATTAACTTTGCGTCCTTTGCGCCTTTGTTGCGTGCCATCCCTGGCGCGCACCCCTGCGGGGCGCGCTGAAGCGCGACCAATTATTGTTCCGGACAAAATTGTGCGGTGAAGACTAATAACTCATACCAGGTACTCATCCTCGGCCACGGCGAAATGGGCCGGGCCATGGAATATCTTCTGCGACCGCGCCACGAACTGACCGTCTGGGAACGGCGCCCCGGCCCGGGGAGCCCGCCGGTGGCGCTCGAATCGGCCGCCCCCCGGCAGGATTTCATTCTTTTCTGTCTGCCGGCCAACCCCCATTTCGAACTGGCCAGCCGGCTGCGGACGCATCTGCGCCGCGATTGCCTCTGTCTCAGCGTCGCCAAGGGCCTCGACGAGCAGGGCCGGACCGCCGCGCAGGCGCTGACCGGGGCGCTCGGGTCGGCTTCGGCTTTCGGCGTCCTGTACGGACCCATGATCTCGGAGGAAATCCGTGACGGACGTCCGGCATTCGCCCAGGCCGGGATCGAGACGGCTGAAAGCTACCGGCGCGTCCGTGAACTGTTCGCCGGCACCCCGCTTTATCTCGAGCACACCACCGACATCGCGGGCATTTCCTGGTCGGCGGTGCTCAAAAACGTCTACGCCATCCTGTTCGGCGTGGCCGACGAGCTGGGATTGGGCGACAACACGCGCGGTTACCTGGCGGTGACGGCCGTGACCGAACTGGAGCGCATCGTGACCGGCCTCGGCGGCCAGCCGGAAACTCCCCGGCGGCTCGCCGGCCTCGGCGACCTGATCACCACCGCGACCAGCGCCGGCTCGCATCATCACGAAGCCGGCCGGCGGCTGGCACGGGGCCAGGCCGAAGCGCTCACCGGCGAGGGCGTGCACACGCTGAAGACGGTCCATGCCCGCGGGCTCTTCGACGCCCGCCATCATCCGCTCTTCGATCTGATCGGCCGGCTGCTCGCCGATCCGGTCTCGGCGCGAGCACAGATGCAAAATTTTATCGACCGCTTGCGTCGGTAAAAATCCTTCGTGACAAGCATTTTTTTCAAAAATCATCTTTCAAAGCGCGCGTAAAAAAGGTTAGAATGCCCATCCAGTTATGACACTTCCAACCACGATCCAACGGAATTGCCTGAACTGAACCCGCAACAAAAAGCGGCGGTGCAGTACATCAATAGCCCCCTGCTGGTGCTGGCAGGCGCGGGCAGCGGCAAGACCTCCGTCATTACCCGCAAGATCGTCTGGCTCATCCGCGATTACGGCATCGCGCCGCGCAACATCGTCGCCGTCACCTTCACCAACAAGGCCGCGCGCGAAATGAAGTCGCGCGTCGCCGACCTGCTCGACGGCGAACATGGCAAGGAACTTCTGATCTCGACCTTCCACACGCTCGGCCTGCGGATCCTGCGCGAACATCTGCAGACCATCGGTTACCGTCCCGGCTTTTCCCTGTACGACAGCGAGGACAGCCAGTCGCTGCTGTCCAAGCTGCTGCGCGGCCAGTACGGCGGCAAGAACAATCCGGCCGACGCCGTGCGGCATCAGATATCGCTCTGGAAAAACAACCTGGTCTCGCCGGCCGAGGCGCCGCTCGCGGCCGGCGGCGAATCCATCCAGGACGTTGCGGCGCGCGTGTACGGCGAGTACGAGCGGCACCTCCAGGCGTACAACGCCATGGACCTCGACGACCTGATCCTCAAGCCGGTGCGGCTGTTCCAGAACCACCCGGAAGTGCTGGAGGAATGGCGCCGCCGCGTGCGCTACCTGCTGGTGGACGAATACCAGGACACGAACCTGTGCCAGTACGAACTGGTGAAGCTGCTCGCCGGCAGCCGCGGCGCGCTGACCGTGGTCGGCGACGACGACCAGTCGATCTACGCCTGGCGCGGCGCGCACCCCGAGAACCTGAAACTGCTGCAACAGGACTATCCGTCGCTCAAGGTCATCAAGCTGGAGCAGAATTACCGATCGAGCGGACGCATTCTCAAGGCCGCCAACGCGCTGATCGCCAACAACCCGCACATCTTCGAGAAGGCGCTGTGGTGCGAGCGCGATTTCGGCGAACCACTGCGCGTGCTGAAGAGCCGCGGCGAGGAGCACGAGGCCGAGCGCGTCGTCTCCGAGCTGCTGTACCACAAGTTCAAGCACAACACCGACTTCCGCGACTACGCCATCCTGTTCCGCGAGAATCACCAGTCGCGCGTGCTCGAACGCGTGCTGCGCGAGCGGCGCATCCCGTATTTTCTCAGCGGCGGCTCGTCGTTCTTCGACAAGACCGAGATCAAGGACGTGATGGCCTACCTGCGGCTGCTGTGCAACCCGGGCGACGACAACGCGTTCCTGCGCGTGATCAACACGCCGCGGCGCGAGATCGGCGCGGCCACGCTCGAGCAACTTTCGGCGCACGCCGGCGAACTGGGCACGAGCCTGTTGCAGGCGTCGCTGGACGCCGGCATCGAGCGGCGCCTGAGCGCGCGCCAGGTGGCGATGTTGCGCGTGTTCACGCACTGGCTGACCGAAATGATCGGCCGCGCGGCCGAGGAAGACCCGGCCAAGCTGGTGTGCGACATCCTCGCCGACCTGCATTACGAGGAATGGCTCAAGGACACCTGCAACGACCAGAAGATCGCGCAGCGGCGCATGGAAAACGTGCTCGAACTCGTGGGCTGGATCCAACGCCTCGTGCGCCAGGACGACGAGGACAAGTCGCTGAGCGGACTGGTCGCGCGCCTGACGCTGGCGGGCATTCTCGACCGCGGCAACGAGGAAAATCCCGGCGATCTGGTGGCGCTCATGACGCTGCACGCGGTCAAGGGACTCGAATTCCCGCACGTGTTCATCGTCGGCATGGAGGAAGGCCTGCTGCCGCACCACCAGAGCCAGTCGGACACGGGCGTGGAGGAAGAACGCCGCCTGGCCTACGTCGGCATCACCCGCGCGCGCCAGACGCTGACGTTTTCGTTCGTCGAGCGGCGCAAGCGCGGCGGCGAGGTCATCGCCTGCGAGCCGAGCCGCTTCCTCCAGGAACTGCCGCCCGACGACCTGCGCTGGGAAGAGCCGGACCGCGAACCCGACCCCCAGGCCATGCTCGGCCGCGCCGAGGTCTACCTCTCCAACCTGCGGAACATGCTCGGCAACGCCTGATTCCACCCACGGCCCGGGCCATGGGTCATGGAAAATTCCGGCCGTTTTCGCTATCCTTGGCCGTGTTCGGAAAGATCAATCTGTCGGGAGTCAAAAACATGGCAAAGTCCGGCCCGGCATCCAGAAAGATGGACAGGCGACGCCGAAACAGGATCCGTTCGTGGGAAACGGCGCAGGATTTCTCCGCGCTGGATCTGACCCCGGACAACTTCCACGCCTTCTACATCAAGTTCACCAACCTGCGTTTCCCGATGATGGTCTCGCACCTGCTCGAGCTGCGTTACCTCATCAATCACACCGTGGACAAATACAAGGAACCGCCGCTCACGCCCGACTATCGCCAGTTCCGCGACAGTCTCCAGGCGGCGATCGATTCCTTCATCGACAAGCGGCGCCACAGTGAGCGCATGCTGCGGATCCTGAGCATGTTCCGCGACGTCCACTACACCCACTCGATCATGTCGCGCGACGCCGAGCGGCGGCTGCGCGAGACGATGGAAAAGAACCGCGCCGACCGCGTCCGGTTCGTCCGCTACGGACTGTTCTTCGTGTTCGCCGGCGTGAGCAGCGGCATCGTGTGGCTGGCGCAGCCGGAACCGATGTGGTGGATCAAGGTCCTGCCCGCGGTTTACGGTTATCTTGCCTGGTTTTATTTTCACAAGCTGCCCGGGCTCGATCGGGAGCACGACAAGCTGACGCTCGAACTCAACGACGTGCTGCGCCGCCGCGTCGAGTCGCTCAACTGGAAAACCCTCATCCACAAACTCGCCCTGGTGCTGGGCTACAAGCGTCTGCCCGGTGTCGAGGTGTTCCACATCGACCACGAGCACACGGATCGGTCGGTTTACCACTAAGTAGCTGTCGCGTGCGCTGCACGCGATTGATAGGCTAATTGTGTGCGACTCCGCCCATTCCCTACGGGCTGTCTTGCAAAGGTATACGATATTTGGTGCGTTAGATGGGGCCAAAATGCAGCGATCGTGGAGGGTATGTGGAGCCTATCTATATAGCTTGACTGTTCTCCTAAGCTAACAGAGGATTACGGCAACCGTTTGACTCCAGAAACGCTATTGCATTGCCGCCATGTCCAATAAATTAGCGATCGCATCACATTTTTCGCCAAAAGACTCAGCAGTTGTCTTCAAAGGCGACTGTCGAAAATTACTCTCCGAGATTCCCGACAGGACAGTGCAGTTGGTCGTAACCTCGCCACCATACAACATCGGTAAACAATACGAGAAGCGGCTGAAGCTGGAACAGTACATCGAGCAGCAAGCCGAGGTGATCCGAGAGTGCGTCCGGGTTCTGCGTGACACCGGCAGCATTTGTTGGCAAGTAGGAAACTATGTGGACAAGGGATCAATAGTCCCGCTCGACACCGCACTCTACCCAATTTTTCGGGATCTCGGATTGAAAATGCGAAACAGAATCGTCTGGCATTTTGAGCACGGATTGCATTGCAGTAATAGATTCTCAGGTCGCTACGAAACTATCGTCTGGTTTACGAAAACTGACAACTATGTGTTTAACCTCGATCCAGTGCGTGTACCTCAGAAGTATCCAGGCAAAAAGTATTTTAAGGGCCCGAAAGCCGGTCAATATTCATGCAATCCACTTGGTAAGAATCCCGGCGATCTTTGGACTATTCCCAACGTTAAGAATAACCACGTTGAAAAGACGTCGCACCCGTGCCAATTCCCGATTGAGTTGATTGATCGTCTCGTGCTCGCCCTGACGAATCCTAAAGACTGGGTCTTGGACCCATTTCTTGGTGTAGGCACAACAATCGCATCAGCGGTTCGTCACAAGCGCCGCGGGGTTGGCGCCGAGATCATGTCTGATTATGTCGATATCGCAAAGAAACGCATACAGAGTGCAGCCCTGGGAGCATTAAAGGTAAGACCAATGCATAAACCTGTTTACGATCCAAAAGATGCGGGATCGAATCTGACAAATGCTCCATGGCTGAATTATGACCGCGACGAGCAACAATTGGTATTGCTTGAGAAGCCAGCGAAATACGGGACTCGCGGATAATGAAAATCGTTGAAACATACTCTCACCTCAATGGTGAGGAATACTTGCTTGTTCACCACCCCGATCTCTATAAGGAGATCAAAGCGGTCATCCGTGAGGTGGATGCCTCGAAGTGCATGACCAAGACCAGCAAGGAGAAGACGATGCGGGGCAAGAAGCTGTACAGCCCCGAGATGCTGAACAAGGAGTTTCGAAAGTTATTTCACAAACGCGGATGGGCCGAATCACGTTACCAATACTATGTCACCACTAACCGCGCCTACTTACAGGACATTGTCAACCTGCCTGTTGATCAGCAACGCGATTACCTCGCCGCAAAGGGCGTGAAGGAGCCGATCAAGTCATACAAGCAAACCGATTTCGTCAAAGATCGTATCGCCATTGAAGTTCAGTTTGGGAAATACGCGTTTGTGGCGTTCGACCTGTTCGTGAAACATCTATTGTTCTACTCTGGCGGTGTCATCAATGTTGGAATCGAGATTCTCCCGGTCAAAGCCATGACAGAAGACCCAAATGGTGGCCGGATGATGTCGACCGGTGTCGCCTACTACGAGGGTGAGGTTTACAACGTCCTAAGGCATGGCAGAGCAAGTCCTCCTGTTCCGCTGTTCATTATTGGTATTTCTCCGTAGTTGTTCGGTGGGCTACAGCAAAATTCGCCTAGCCACCCTACATTAACTATCTGTGCTCACCCCCTCGGATGATGCTGCTCGTGCAGCGTCTTCAATCTTGCCTGGGCAACGTGGGTATAAATCTGCGTGGTGGAAAGATCGGCGTGGCCGAGGAGCATCTGCACCACGCGCAAATCGGCGCCGTGGTTGAGCAGATGCGTGGCGAAGGCGTGACGCAGTGTGTGCGGTGACAATGCCGTCTTGATATCCGCGGTGCGTGTGTGGGTCTTGAGGTTGTGCCAGAAGGCCTGGCGCGTCATCGGTCCGCCGCGCGCGGTGGCGAACAGCGCGTCGGTCGAGCGCCGCTTCACCAGCCGCGGCCGGCTCTCGGCGAGATAACGGCTGATCCATGACACCGCCTCCTCGCCCAGCGGCACCAGCCGTTCCTTGTCGCCCTTGCCGATGACGCGCACCACGCCCTGCGTGAGACTCACTTGCGACAGCGTCAGCCCGACCAGTTCCGATACGCGCAGGCCGGTGGCGTAGAGCGTTTCGAGCATGGCGCGATCGCGCAGGCCGAGCGGCGTGGCGGGATCCGGCGATTGCAGCAGTTTCTCCACCTGCTCTTCGGTCAGGGACTTCGGCAACGGCCGGCCGATCTTGGGCGAATCGATCAGCGCGGTGGGATCGGTTTTGATCTTTTCCTCGCGCACCAGATAGCCGTAAAACCGCCGCAGGCTCGACAACAGTCGCGCCGTGGTGCGCGGACGCGCGCCCTTGCCGACACAATCGGAGAGATAGTCGAGCAGGTCCGCGCGCGAGGCGGCGACCAGCGTCGTGGCGCGCGGCATCAGCCAGCGGCTCAGGCCCTCCAGATCGCGGCGATAGGCTTCGAGCGTATTGGCGCTCAGGCCTTCCTGCAGCCAGATGGCGTCGCAGAAGCGCTCGATGACGTCCTTATCCGACGCGTTCATGCTCCAGCAACCGGTGCTTGATGCGCAACGCGTTCCCGGAACGCTTGCCCATGAAACCGCCGGCGCCGTTGGTCGCAACCACGCGGTGACAGGGAACCACGATCGGGACGGGATTGGCGCGACAGGCATTGCCCACCGCGCGCGCCGAGGTCGCGAGCTTGCGGGCGAGCGCGCCGTAACTGAGCGTCCGGCCCGCGGGAATCCGGCGCATTTCGCGCCACACGCGCCGCTGAAACGCCGTTCCTGAAAGCGTCAACGGCAGGCGGAAGGAATGACCGGGGTTGGCGAAATAGGACCGGAGCTGGCGGCAGATTTTCTTCGCCGCCGCCGTGCGCGGAGAATGCAAGGCCGCGGCTTCGCCCAGAAAGCTGACATCGGTGAGCGCGTTTTCTTCGACGACGATCCCGAGACGCCCCACCGGCGTGGCGATGACGGCGTCGTATCCTCTGGCTTGGGTGGAAGCTCTCCTGCTCCGCATGGTTTCATTATCCATGGACGGGACGGGCAATGCTACCGTGGAGTTATTCAGTCGAGCGGCCTGCGGCCGCGTGTACTTGTGGGTGGCTGACCCACGGAGATTATTTGTGCGTGCGCTCCGCGCACGAATGAACAGCTAATTGCGGGTGGCTCCGCCCCTGCACCCTGGGTCCCTTTCTTTTGTGCGGCCAAAAGAAAGGGACGAAAGAAAA
>DAIDLH010000055.1 GCA_027449605.1 Candidatus Muproteobacteria bacterium
TCCTCGGCGCAGGAACAGGCCAGCTCGCTGGAAGAAACCGCCGCGTCCATGGAAGAGATGACCAGCACCGTCAAGCAGAACGCCGACAACGCGCTGCGCGCCGACAAGGTCGCGCTCGAAGCGCGCGAGGCGGCCAACGAAGGCGTAGTCATTTCGTCTTCGGTGCGCCGCTCCATGGACGCCATCAACACCAGCAGCGCCAAGATCGCCGACATCATCGGCGTCATCGACGAGATCGCCTTCCAGACCAACCTGCTGGCGTTGAACGCCGCGGTCGAGGCGGCGCGCGCCGGAGAACAGGGACGCGGCTTCGCCGTGGTCGCCGCCGAGGTACGCAACCTCGCCCAGCGCAGCGCGTCCGCGGCCAAGGAGATCAAGACGCTCATCCAGGACAGCGTGGACAAGGTCCAGGACGGCACCCAGCTCGTCACCACCTCCAGCAAGGCGCTCGAGGGCATCGTCGAGAGCGTCAAGAACACCGCCGAGATCATCGCCGAGATCAGCGCCTCCAGTCAGGAACAGGCCTCCGGCATCGAGCAGGTCAACCGCGCCATCATGCAGATGGACGGCGTCACCCAGTCCAACGCCGCCCAGGTCGAGGAACTGTCCGGCACCAGCCAGTCGCTGGCCGCGCAGGCGGAACAGATGATGGACCTCGTTTCACACTTCACGCTGAAGGCCGAGGCGGTGAGACAGTTTTCGTCCGGTGTCGGCGTGGGCGAAAAAATGAAGACCGCTTCCGACCAGAAATCAAATGAAGTCGAGGCAACGCCGAAGCCGGGCTCGTCCGGGAAACCGTCCAAGGCTCAGAACGTGCAGTACTTCAAGCCGCGGGCGGTGGCGCAGAAGACCGGCTCCGCCGGAGGCGACTGGACGGAATTCTAGACTGACGCCTGTTTTCCAAATAATTCGGGGCGATCCGGTTGATTCAACCGCGCCCCATAACACCATCAGCGGCGCAGGGTGAACATGGTTATCAGCCACACCGCCCCTCAAAAAATCAGGTCCGTGCTGGACGACAGCCGGCTGACGATCACGGACATGGAGTTCCGTCAGCTGCGCGAGTTTATCCACGCGCACAGCGGCATCGCGCTCTCCGATCACAAGCGCGCCCTGGTGTGCTCGCGCCTGTCCAAGCGACTGCGCCATCACAACATCCAGCATTATTCCGATTATTACCGGATACTGACCGAAAGCGACCCGGAAGGCGTCGAGCTTGTGGCGATGATCAACTCCATCACCACCAACAAAACCGATTTTTTCCGCGAGCCGCATCATTTCCGCTTCCTGTCGGAAGAAGTTTTTCCCGCGTACCGGAACAACCCGAACCGCGAACGGCCGCTGCGCCTGTGGAGCGCCGCCGCCTCGACCGGCGAGGAGGCCTATTCGTTGGCGATGACCGCGCTCGAAGCGATGCCGTCCTTCAACGATCGGGACATCCGCATTCTCGCCACCGACATCGACACAAACGTGTTGTCACGCGCAGAGACCGGAATATACACGCTCGAACAGGCCGGGCAGATTCCGGAGACGCTGCGGCGCCGGTATTTCCTGAAAGGACACGGCGAACATGAAGATCGCGTCATGGCCAAGCCGATATTGAAATCCCTGGTCGCTTTTCGCCGGCTCAACCTTCAGGAAGAACCGTGGCCGATGCACGGTCCGTTCGACGTGATCCTGTGCCGCAACGTGCTCATTTATTTTGACAAGCCGACGCAGCTGAAACTGTTCCAGCGCATGGCTCGCATGCTCAAGAAGGACGGTTATCTGATGCTCGGACATTCCGAGGCCATGTACGGGCTGGTCGATTTGTTCCGGCCGGTCGGCCACAGCATTTACCAGTGCCGCGGGAAGACCGTCGCATGAAACCGTCCAATCCAAAACCGGTCAACGGCAACCGGTTTCCGGCGAACCTGGCGCAAGACCTGGAACGCCAGACGATCAACATCGGCGGGCTGCACGCCAGTCGCGATCCGATGCTGCTCGACACCGTGCTCGGTTCGTGCATCGCCGCGTGCCTGTACGATCCGGTATTCGGCATCGGCGGCATGAATCATTTCATGCTGCCCGAGGGCGCGGATCCGGGCAACCCGACCAGCGCCCGCTATGGCGTGAACGCCATGGAACTGCTGATCAGCGAACTCATGAAGCTCGGCGCCGATCGGCGACGGTTCCAGGCCAAGGTATTCGGCGGCGGACACGTGCTCAAGATCCGCGAAAGCCTCGACGGCGTGCCGCAACGTAACATCGATTTCGTGCGCCAGTTTCTGGAAACGGAACAGATTCCCGTGGTCAAGGAGGACGTGGGCGGTTATCAGCCGCGGCGCGTCCTGTTCCATACGCATACGGGAAAGGTTTATCTCAAGTACCTCGGCAATAACGAGGCCGCGCGCACCGCCGAGGAAGAAATGGTGTACCTGATCAGCTTGAAGAAGCAGAAGCTGGACGGCGACGTCACGCTCTTCTGAAGGCGCAAGTTATTCTGGATATGAAATGGCTCATGTCATGAAAAAAGAAAAGGGAATAAAGGCGCTCATCATCGACGATTCGGCGGTCATGCGGCAGATGCTGACGATGATCCTGCACGAAGATCCGGGCATTCGCGTGGTCGGCGCCGCCGCCAATCCGCTCATCGCGCGCGAGAAAATCAAGGCGCTCAAGCCGGACGTGCTGACGCTGGACGTGGAAATGCCCGGCATGGACGGCATCACGTTCCTCGAAAAACTGATGCGCCTGTATCCGTTGCCGGTGGTCATGGTGTCGTCGCACACGGAAAAGGGCGCGGATGCTACGTTGCGCGCGCTCGACCTTGGCGCGGTCGACTTCGTCGCCAAGCCCCAGGGCAACCTCCGCGAGGGGATGACACCGGAATTGATGGATGAAATCCGCGTCAAGGTTCGCGCCGCCGCCGGCGCGCATGTGCGCACCGTGACATCCGGGCCGCGTCCGTCCGCATCCCGGCTCCAGCTGTTACCGACGAACACGACATCGACCCGCGACGGAATCGTCGTTATCGGTGCTTCCGCCGGCGGCACCCAGGCCATCGCCGAAATCCTGCCCAAGCTTCCGCGCTCGACCCCGGGCATCGCCATCGTCCAGCACATGCCGCCGAAATTCACGGCGTCGTTCGCGGAACGCCTCGACGATCAGTGCGAACTGGAGGTCCGGGAAGCCAAAAGCGGCGACCGGCTCAAACCCGGCGTGGTGCTGATCGCGCCGGGCGGATACCACATGGCAATCATGAAAGCCGGGGGAGGTTACGCGGTGCGGGTTTTCGAAGACGAACCGGTCAACCGTCACCGTCCGTCGGTCGACGTGCTTTTTCATTCGGCGGCCGAGGTCGCCCGGTCCGAGGCGCTGGGCGTCATTCTCACGGGCATGGGCAGCGACGGCGCGCGTGGCCTCCGCGCCATGAAAACGGCGGGTGCTCATACCCTTGCCCAGGACGAAAAGAGTTGCGTGGTCTTCGGCATGCCGGAACAGGCGATTCGCCAGGGCGCTGTTTGCGAAGTAGTGTCGCTTGAGCGGATTGCCGAGCGTATCCTTGAATGGGCGAATCCGGAAAAACAACCGGTGAAATGGTTCTCGACTTGATGGGTTTGGCCAAAATTTCACCCGGAGATTCATAGCGATAATACAAGCCAAAGTCCGCTCACCGTTACCGAAAAGGTTCGTTGAAATACACGTGGCGACTCATGATACGATACAGAAAAATAATCCTGATCTCCCGCTAGGGAAGCTCTGATTAAGTCTCCCGTTCGCCCTGAGCTTGTCGAAGGGTGAACGGGAAAGACCGTAAATAACAGGTGATTCGTCCGTTCATGGTTCGACAGGCTCACCACGAACGGACTT
>DAIDLH010000056.1 GCA_027449605.1 Candidatus Muproteobacteria bacterium
CGACGTCCCCCCTTCTTGAGTAGCAGTCCCGTCTAGAGTCCGGTTGTCACTGTAGCTGATCGCTCGGCCATTTGTCTTGCATAGGCAGCCGGTGTCAGACCACCCAGCGCCTTCTTCGGTCGTTCCTCGTTGTATTCCCGCCGCCAGGCCTCGATCACGACCTTGGCGTGTTCGAGATTCAGGAACCAGTGCTCGTTGAGGCACTCGTCCCGGAATCTTCCGTTGAACGACTCGATGTAGGCATTCTGGTTGGGCTTGCCGGGCTCGATGAGGCGCAGCGCCACATTGTGGGCGTGTGCCCAGCTCAGCATGACGCGCCCGCAGAATTCCTTGCCGTTGTCGGTACGAATCACTTGTGGCAGGCCGCGCGTGATCGCCAGATGGTCGAGAATGCGGGTGACGGCAAGCCCTCCGATGGCGCGTTGCGGCACGACCGCGACCGCTTCGTGCGTGGCGTCATCGACGATGGTCAGGCACTTGATGACCCGCCCATCGGCGCTACGGTCGAACACGAAGTCCATGGACCAGACTTCGTTCGGCGCCTCAGGCCGCGTCAGCGGTTGCCGGTCGGCGATCGGCACCTTCTTGCGTTTACGCCGCTTCAGCTGCAGCTTCTCCTCGGCGTACAGCCGGTCGACCCGCTTGTGGTTGACGATCATTCCTGCCTGGCGAAGCTTGAGGTAGATCATGCCGGCCCCGTAACGCCGGTGGCGGTGGGCAAGCGTTCGGATCCGCTCGCGCAGGACGATATTGCGGTCCGGGGCCGGCGGGTAACGCAGACTGCTCGCGCTCATGCCGACCACCCGCAGGGCGTGGCGTTCCGAAAGCCCTCGTTCCGTCATGGTCCGCACCACCTCGCGACGCGACGGTGCGGTCACCACTTTTTTCGCAGGACCTCGCGGGTCACCTCCCGCTCGAGCATGGCTTCGGCCAGCAACTTCTTGAGCTTAGCGTTCTCGGCTTCGAGCGCCTTCAAGCGTTTGGCGTCCGAGACGCTTAAGCCGCCGAACTTGGCGCGCCAGAGGTAATAGCTCGCTTCCGAAAATCCGTGCCGCCGGCACAGGTCCTTCACCGGCATCCCGGCGTCGGCCTCGCGCAGGAACCCGATGATCTGTTCTTCGGTAAACCGCTTCTTCATGTCCAATCTCCTTCCGGTTATGGGATTGGACTCTAAAGCAGGGTGCTACTCAAATCGGGGGTGACGTCGAACCAATAACGCGAACGGCCCACAGAAAAGTGGGCCGTTCGCGTTATTGGCTGGGGGACTAGGATTCGAACCTAGATAAACAGAGTCAGAGTCTGTTGTCCTACCGTTAGACGATCCCCCAAAACAATAAAAGCGAGTTTCAAGTGGCAAGTAACAAGTTTCAAGAGGGAATGCTTTTTTTAAGAGAAATCCTGCGCTGATTCACAGCGCCTGATCAAGCCTTGGAGCATGCGCGATATTTCAGCAGCCTCCTGTATCATCTGAAGCGCTTTCGCCTTCTCAATGAAACCCGTTTCTGTGCCGATATAGAGCTGAGTGCGTAATTCGCCGCAGGAACCCTTGGCGATTTTGAGAAAGCGGGAAAATTCCTTCGAAGAGTCGCGCTCGTAGCCTTCAGCAATGTTCGATGGAACGGAAAGCGCCGAACGGGTGACCTGATCCCTGAATCCGAAGTCTCTGCAGTCGCTCAGAAGCTTATAAAGCTCGACGCTCAGCCTGCAACTTCGCTTCCAGACATCCAAGTTCTCAAGTGCGCCCATTCTTTCATTATTTACTTGCTACTTGAAACTTGCCACTTGCTACTTCTTTATCGCTTCGAGTATTGCGGCCTCTTGCGCGCCTTATGCAGGCCGTATTTCTTGCGCTCCACGGCACGCGCATCGCGCGTGACGTACCCCGCCTTGCGCAGCGTCGGACGAAGCGATTCATCATACGCCATGAGTGCGCGCGTAATGCCATGACGGATGGCTCCGGCCTGGCCGCTGGGGCCGCCGCCGTCCACGTTGATCATGACGTCGAATTTTCTCTCCATGTCTACGGCGACGAGCGGCTGACGCACGATCATGCGCGCCGTCTCACGGCCGAAATACTTGTCGAGCGACAAGCTGTTGACGACGATGTCGCCCTTGCCGGGCTTGAGGTAGACGCGCGCGGTCGATGTCTTGCGTCGTCCGGTTCCACGATAGATGTTTGCTTGTGCCATGAATTGAATTCGTCGAGATTATTTGATTTCCAGAACCTTGGGGCTCTGCGCTGCGTGCCGGTGTTCGGCGCCGCGATAAACCTTGAGCTTGCGGAACATCTGGCGACCCAGGGGATTCTTGGGGAGCATGCCACGGACCGCTTCTTCGATCGCAAAACGCGGCGCGCGTTTCATCATGTCCTGAAAGCTCGAAGCCTTAAGGCCGCTTTGATAACCGGTATAGTGATGGTAAATCTTGTCCCGGCTCTTCTTGCCCGTGACCTGCAACTTGTCGGCGTTGACGACGATAATGTAGTCGCCGGTGTCGACGTACGGCGTGTATTCCGCCTTGTGCTTGCCGCGCAAACGACGAGCGACTTCGGTCGCCACGCGCCCGAGAACCTTGCCGGCGGCGTCGATCACGTACCAGTCACGCTTGACCGATTCCTGTTTGGCTGAAAAAGTTTTCATGGAGAGGGTTCAATAATCCGTTGTCGGGCTTCCAGCCCCTGAATCGGCTCCTTCCCGTGCGCCGGAAAGGCGCGCATATTACAAAAGACGCTCCCAAGATACAAGGAAATAGCGAGCTTGCCGGGGAAGACGCTGCCGGTCTTTTGGAGTGCTCCCAGGCGCAGGATCAACGGGCAAAAAAAAGGCGTGACCTTGGGAGCCACGCCCGAACCACCACTAGGAGGATGGAGGAGCCTTTACCCGGCGCTTATCGCGCCGTCAAAAAATCTTTCAACTTCATAACTAGAGATTAGCAAACTTCGGGCCACCTGCTAGTTATCACCAAAAACAGTATATAATAATTATCTAATATTTCGACTCGATGTCAAGAAATTCTTGTTTCGGTCGCAAATCCAATGCTCATTATTTCAATAACTATATGATTCAAAATAAATAATCTAAGTAATATTTAAACTTTTACACATGGCGGACAGAATTGAATACATCACATGAGACAGAGCGCTGTGCCATTAGTTCAGAGATGACAACATGTAGGGCAGCCAAGCATCGTCCCATTTTGGTGCACAGCGGGTAATTCAGGCACTCCAGTGGGACAAAAAAGGCGCATTGGTGAAATCATTCTGCAAGCTTCAACCGATTGACGACCCGCCCCTGACGAAGATGCTGTTCGATGATCTCATCCACGTCTTCCTTATCTACATAGGTATACCAAACCCCCTCAGGATAAATCACCACCACCGGCCCTTCCTCGCAGCGGTCCAGGCATCCGGCATTATTGATCCTGACGCCTCCTTTCCCGTCCAGACCAAATGCCTTGATGCGCTCCTTGGCATAATCGCGCATGGCCTGCGACTGGTGGTTAGCGCAGCACGCGCGCCCGTCCTCGCGCTGGTTGACACAGAAAAAGACGTGATATCGGTAGTAAGACATTGGCTTGGAAAATAACGACTATCGAGTCGCATGAGATTGCGTAGCAAAATATTATAGGACAATAGGACACTGGCCCGTAACCGGTATATTTTGCAGAATCGTCCACAAGCCGCCATCTTGAACCCCAGTTCACATATCAAGCACGAAGCCGCCAAATGCGTGGCTTGCGGTCTGTGCCTCCCGCACTGCCCCACCTACGGCCTGCTGCACGATGAAGCGGAGTCGCCGCGCGGACGGCTGTCGCTGATGCAGGCCCTGGCAAAAGACGATTTGCCGCTGAGTGACAAGCTCGAATCCCATCTGGCCCGCTGTCTGGATTGCCGCGCCTGCGAAAGGGTGTGTCCATCGGGGGTAACCTACGGATTGGCGTTCGATGCAGCGCGCGAACTGATCGAATCCTCACGTCCCACGCAACCAGCCGGACGACTCGTGATGTTTATGCATTGGCTGGTGGAAAAACCACATAGAGTCGTGAAATTGGAAACGCTCCTGCGAATTTATCAACGCACCGGCTTGCAGCGACTCTTCAGGGGCAGCCGGTTGTTCCAGCTACTTGGTCTGGCACAACTGGAAGCAAACATTTCTGTCCTGACATCACCAAGCTCCTTGATGGAAATTCATCCCGCCACCGGCAAACCCAAGGGACGAGTCGCGATTTTTACCGGATGTCTGACATCGATCACGGATCCGCAGACGACAGTCTCCGCGATCCGATTGTTGAACCGACTCGGTTATGAGGTCCATGCGCCTCCTGAACAGAGATGCTGCGGGGCGTTGCATCGGCACCATGGTCTGGCTGCCAAGGCCACTGAACTCATGCATGGCAATCTGCGGGCGTTTTCCGGAACAGAAGAACCTATCCTCTGCGCCGCCAGCGGCTGTACGGCGACACTAAAGGAATATGCAAAATATCAGACAGGCGACGAATCCGCGGGACGTTTTTCCACCATCGTTACCGATTTGAACCAGTTCCTCGCGGGCATCGACTGGCCGTCCGAAATAAAATTCAATCCACTGAACAAGCGCATCGTCGTGCACGATCCCTGCAACCTGACCAATGTCCTGCGCCAGGAAAAGAAACCCTACGAACTGCTGGCGCGTATTCCAGGCGCGGAAATCTTGCCGCTGCCGGACAATGCGCGTTGCTGCGGGGCGGCCGGCACATACCATCTGACCCAGGCCTCGATCGCGCGACAGTTGCGCGCGCCGAAAATTGAACACTTGAAGCGCCTGGCGCCCGATATCCTGGTGACCTCCAACCCAGGCTGCGCCACCTACCTGGCGGCGGGCCTGCGCGAGGCCGGGCTGGACATCGAAGTCATGCACCCCGTGGTATTGCTCGAAAAACAGATGCAAATACCGCCGCCCGGCCGAGGCTGATCTTGTCCCGCGCCATCGTCGCCGGTATCGTAACCACCATGAATGACCGCAATTTCACTCTTCTCGATCGCCTGTTCGGCCAACTCGACCAGGCGCTGCATACCGTTTTCGGTCCGGCGCCGCTTGCCGCACGTCCCAATCCGGCGGCCGCGAAGACTGATCCGGTATTGACCGCGGCCGAGCGCGAACTGGCCGGCCGGCTGATACGCATCAATCACGTCGGGGAAATCTGCGCCCAGGCGCTGTACCAGGGCCAGTCCGTGACCGCGCGCCTGCCCGAAGTGCGCGACAAGATGGAGCAGGCTTCGAACGAGGAAAACGATCATCTCGCCTGGACCGAGCAGCGCATCCGCGAACTCGGCGGTCACGTGAGCTATTTGAATCCGCTGTGGTACGCCGGCTCCTTCGCGCTCGGCGCGCTCGCGGGCGTGCTCGGCGACAAGTGGAGCCTGGGATTCGTCGCGGAAACCGAGAAACAGGTGGTGGAGCATCTCACCGGGCACCTGGCGCGACTGCCCGCCACTGACGAAAAGAGCCGCGCGATTCTCGAACAGATGCGCGACGACGAAGGCCGTCACGCCACGGTCGCGATCGAGTCCGGCGGCGCGCCCCTGCCCGAACCGGCCAAGCAGGGCATGCGGTGCGCCTCGAAAATCATGACGCGCACCGCTTACTGGATCTAGCCGCGCCAGGATTATTTTCCCGCCAGCGGCGGATGGTAAATCATCTGCACCGTGTTGCCGTCGGGATCACGACAGTAAAAACTGCGCGCGCCGTCGCGATGGGTTCGGGGCTGCTTCACGATGGGGACATGGTTCGACTTGAGAAACGCGTACCAGGCGTCCACTTCCCCGATTTCGTTCAGCACAAAACCGATGTGGTCAAGCCGCTGCGCCGGCCCCGGCATTGCGCCAGGCGCCGCCCGGTGCAATGCTAGGTTGTCGGTCCCGCCGGTGAGATAGACATTGTCCGGGTCCGGCCGCCATTCCACGCGCATGCCGAGCAGGTCGGTGTAAAACCGCTCGCAGGATTCGAGATCGCGGACATTGAGCGCGACGTGGCGCAGTCCGGGAATCGCTGAGGGCCGTTTCATTTTTTCCTTGCCGTTCGCCAGAAGCTATTTGGTCTCGACAATTTCAAAGTCGTGCGTGATCTTCGCGGTCTTGCCGAGCATGATGGAAGCGGAACAGTATTTGGTCGCGGAAAGCTCGATGGCGTGTCCGACTTTTTTGGCGTCCAGATTCCTGCCGCTGACGACAAAATGGATGTGAATAGCGGTGAACACCTTGGGATCGGTCGCGGCGCGTTGCGCGTCCACTTCAGCCACGCAGCCGGCTATTTCCTGCCGCGATTTGCGCAGGATGTGCACCACGTCAAACGCAGTGCAACCGCCCATGCCGATCAGCACCAGCTCCATGGGGCGCGCGCCCTGATTCCGGCCGCCGTATTCCGGCGCGCCGTCCATGATCACGGTATGGCCGCTGTCCGCGGTGCCGGCAAAACTGACGTCGCCGGTCCATTTAACGGTTGCCTTCATGATTTCCTCTCCCGAAGCTGCATCGAGACGTTGAACAATTCATCCAGTTTCTCGCCGGGATCGTCCGCCTTCATGAACGCCTCGCCGACCAGAAAGGCGTTCACGCCGCGCGCCTGCATCGCGGCGACGTCCGCGGAAGTGTGAATGCCGCTCTCCGTAATCACCACGCGGTCCGGCGGGATGTCTGCCAGCAGCCCGAGAGTCGTTTCCAGGGTGGTGTTGAACGTGCGCAGATCGCGATTGTTGATGCCGATCATCGCCGTGTCGAGTACCAGCGCGCGCTCGAGTTCGTGCGCGTCGTGCACCTCCACCAGCGCGTCCATGCCGAGTTCCGCCGCCAGCGCGGCAAGCTCGCGCATCCGGTTGTCCGTCAGCGCGGCGGCGATCAGCAGGATCGCGTCCGCGCCGATGACACGCGCCTCGACCACCTGGTAGGGATCGACGGTGAAATCCTTGCGCAGCACCGGCAGCGCGCAGGCGGCGCGCGCCTGCCGCAGATACTCGTCCGATCCCTGGAAAAAATCCTCGTCGGTCAGCACCGACAGGCAGGTGGCGCCGTGGCGCTCATAACTGCGGGCGATCTCGGCCGGCCGGAAATCCGCGCGCAGCAGGCCTTTGCTGGGACTCGCCTTCTTGATCTCGGCAATCACCGCGGGACGGCCGGCGGCAAGCCGGCTCCGAATCGCCTGCAGGAAACCGCGCGGGGCGGGCGCGGTCGCGACTTGCCGGCGCAATTCCTCGATCGGCAACCGGCCGGCGCGCGCGGCGATTTCCTCGGCCTTGCGAGCGAGAATCTTGCGCAGGATATCCGGGGTATCGTTCATTTCGCCGCCAACTGCCGGCTCAGGCTGACCAGGGCGCGTAACTTTTTTCCGGCCGCGCCGCTGGCGATGGCTTCGAGCGCCGTCTTGACGCCGGCGCCGAGATCAGGCGCGAGACCGGCGACATAGATCGCCGCCCCGGCGTTGAGCGCGACGATGTCGCGCGCCGGACCCGCCTGGTTGTTCAGCACCGCCTCGATGATCGAAAGACTCTCGGCCGGGCTGGCGACGGCCAGCCGGGATACGTCGCTTCGCGGGATGCCGAATTGTTCCGGCTGGATCGTGAAGACCCGCACGCGTCCCTCCCTCAATTCCGCCACGTGTGTCGGCGCGCCGATACTGATCTCGTCCATGCCGTCCTCGGCATGCACCACGAGCACGTGCTCGCTGCCGAGGCGCTGCAGCACTTCCGCCAGCGGCTCGATCCACTGATCCGAAAACACGCCCAGCACCTGATTGGGGGCCTTGGCCGGATTGGTCAGCGGCCCGAGCAGGTTGAATATCGTGCGCACGCCCATCTCGCGCCGCGGGCCGATCGCATGCTTCATCGCGCCATGATGTTTCGGCGCGAACATGAAACCGACGCCGACTTCGTTGACGCAACGCGCGACCTGGTCCGGTGCGAGGTCCAGGTTCACGCCGGCGGCTTCGAGCACATCGGCGCTGCCGGACTTGCTCGATACCGAGCGGTTGCCGTGCTTGGCCACCTTGCCGCCCGCGGCCGCCACCACCAAGGCGGCGGCGGTCGAAATGTTAAACGTGCCGGCGCCGTCGCCGCCGGTGCCGCAGGTGTCCACCAGGTGCGGGCCGCTCACCGGCACGGGGGTGGCGAGTTCGCGCATCACCGCGGCCGCGGCCGCGATCTCCTCCACGGTCTCGCCCTTCATGCGCAGCCCGACGAGAAATCCGCCGATCTGCGCCGGAGTCGCCTGCCCGGTCATGATCAGGCGCATGACCTCGCGCATCTCGGCGCCGGACAGATGACGCCGTTCGATCACGGTGCGGATGGCGGATGGCATGTCCATGAGTTTTTCTCTGTCGAAATTAATGAACCGTTCGGATTCTGTCGCCGACCGACATGTCGGTCAAGGCAATGCCGGCTGCGGTTCGAGGGCCTCCTGGTGTTTTCTCCAGAACAGCCACAGCCCGAAACCCGTGAGACTGAGCATGAGCATGCCGCCGGCCATGAATTCCACCCGGCCCGACAGCAGCGGCGCCAGCATGCCCGCGACCACGGCGTTGAATCCGGCCTGACCGAAGCCTTGCAGCGCCGACGCCAGTCCGCGATGCGAGGGGAACACGTCGAGCGCCAGCAGGCTCAGGTTCGGCATCGCCAGCGACATGCCGGTGGCGTAAACCACGACCGGCGCGATGATCGTGAACGCCGTGTGCGCCAGCCACAACGCCAGACCCAGGTTCATCCCCGCCGCCGCCAGCATGATCCCGTAACCGGCGGTCACGGCCTGTTGATGCGACAGGCGCCCGGCGACGCGCCCCGAAATAAAGGCGCCGAACATCAGCCCGCTGACCAGCGGGATGAACAGCCAGCCGAACTCGTCCGGACCGTAATGCAGGTGCCGGTACATCAGGTCCGGCGAGCCCGCGACGTACAGGAAAAAACCGCCGAAGTTGAGCGCCAGTGCCACGATCAGGATCATGAAGCGCGGCGTCGCCAGCGCCCTGGCATAGGCGCTTGCGATGACACGCGGATGTCCCGACTGCCGGCCCACCGGCGGCAGCGTCTCGGGCAGAAAAAACGCCGACCACAGCCATACCACGAGGCCCAACAGCACCAGAAACCAGAATACCGAACGCCAGCCGAAGGCGTCGTGCAGCCAGCCGCCGATGACCGGCGCCACCGCCGGCGCGAGCGCGAAGATCAGCATCACCTGCGACATGACGCGCTGCGCCGCCGCGCCGGCGAAGGCGTCGCGGATGATGGCGCGGCCCACCACCAGCGCGCCGCTCGCGGACAATCCCTGGCCGATGCGCATCAGCAGCAACGAGTGGATGTTCGGCGCCAGCGCGCAGCCGATCGAGGTCGCCACGTACACCGCTGTCGACACCAGCACCACGTTCTTGCGCCCGAACGCGTCCGAGAGCGGCCCGTACACCAGCATCATCGTCGCAAACGCGAGAAGATAAAAACTCAGCGTCTGCTGCAACACCACCGGCGACACGGAAAACTCGCGCCCGATGTCGGGAAACGACGGCAGATAGGTGTCGATGCTGAACGGCGCCAGCATCGCCAGCAGCGCCACGATGAACGACAGGCGCAGCCCGAGGTGATGATGGGAATGATGATCTGATTCGTGCATGGGCGGAATACGCAACGAGCACGCCGGGCGCGCGGCTCAGGCCGCGCGCCGGTGGCCCTTCAGGAAATTCGCCAGCAGTTCGTGGCCGTGCTGGGTGAGGATCGACTCCGGATGGAACTGCACACCCTCGACCGGCAGCGTCTTGTGCCGCACGCCCATGATCTCGCCGTCGTCGGTCCAGGCGGTGATCTCCAGCACGTCCGGCAGCGTCTCGCGCTCGATCACGAGCGAGTGGTAGCGCGTCGCCTCGAACGGATTCGGCAGGCCAGCGAACACGCCTTTATTCGCGTGTTGGATCATCGAAGTCTTGCCGTGCATCAGCTGTTTGGCGCGGATGATGCGGCCGCCGTAAGCCTGGCCGATACTCTGGTGGCCGAGACACACGCCCAGGATCGGAAACTTCGTTCCGAGTTTCTGGATGGTCTCGACCGACACACCGGCCTCGTTCGGCGTGCACGGACCCGGCGAGATGACGATGTGATCGGGCCTGAGTTTCTCGATCTCGGCCACCGCGATCTGGTCGTTGCGGTACACGCGCACGTCCTCGCCCAGCTCGCCCAGGTACTGCACGAGGTTGTAGGTGAAGGAATCGTAGTTGTCGATCATCAGCAACATATATTAATTCTCGCCGCAAAGACGCAAAGAACGCAAAGAAAATTAGAGATTGTTAACAACTCGCTTAACACCGTCCTTTATTTAGTTGCAAGGTATTGAAGTTGATCAACAGTCCGAGCTTGAGTCCGCTCATTCTAAGATACGACAAGAGTTGTGCCGTAAAGATCGGAGTGAGTGACTCAACGGCTTTTAGCTCGACGATAACAAGCTCTTGAACCAAGAGAGATCCGCCCGATAGCCGCCCACTAACTCCAAATCCTTGTACCGCACGGGGAACATCACCTCTTTCTCAGCGCGAAGGCCGCGAGAACGCAATTCATGCGCAAGACAATCCCGGTAAATCATCTCCAGCATACCCGGACCCAAGTGACGGTGCACTTCGATGGCTGCACCAATAACCTGATTCGACACTTCATTCTCGTCCATTATTTCTTTGCGTCCTTCGCGTCTTTGCGGCAAGAAATCTTATAAGCCGGCGGACGCCAGCGACACCGCGCGGAAAATGGCGCGGGCCTTGTTCATGGTCTCGTTCCATTCGTTGCGCGGCACCGAATCGGCGACGATGCCGGCGCCGGCCTGGATGTAGAGCATCTTGTCCCGGATCACCGCGGTGCGGATGGCGATGGCGGTGTCCATGTTGCCGTTCCAGCCGATGTAGCCGACCGCGCCGGAATAGATGCCGCGGCGCGTCGGCTCGAGTTCCTCGATGATCTCCATGGCGCGCACCTTGGGCGCGCCGCTCACGGTGCCGGCCGGGAACGTGGCGCGCAGCACGTCCACCGCGTCCATGTCCGGTTTCAGCTCGCCGAACACGTTGGAGACGATGTGCATCACGTGCGAGTAGCGCTCGATGACCATCTTGTCCGTGACCCGCACGCTGCCGACCTTGGCCACGCGCCCGACATCGTTGCGACCCAGGTCCATCAGCATGATGTGTTCGGCGCGTTCCTTAGGATCGGCCAGCAGGTCCTGCTCGAGCCGCATGTCCTCGGCCTCGGTGGCGCCACGCGGACGCGTGCCGGCGATCGGGCGCACCGTGACCTGCCCGTCCTCGAGGCGCACCAGGATTTCCGGCGACGAGCCGACGATATGGAAATCCTTGAGATCCATGAAATACATGTACGGCGAGGGATTGAGCGTGCGCAGCGCGCGATACAGATCGAGCGGATCGGCGGCGAACGGAATCGTCAGGCGCTGCGACAGCACCACCTGCATGATGTCGCCGGCGCGGATGTACTCGCGCGACTTCTCGACCGCGGCCTCGAAGCCCTGCTGCGTGAAGCCCGAGGTGAAATCGGATTCGCTGACGGCCTTGTTCTGCGGCTCCGTCCGGATGCTCGGGATGCCCTCGCCCAGTTTCGCCACCAGTTCGTCCAGCCGCGCGTTCGCCTTGTTGAAGGCGTCCGCCACCGCCGGGTTCACATGGATCACGACGTAGAGCTTGCCCTTGAGGTTATCGAACACCACGACCTCATCCGAAACGGTGAGCAATATATCCGGCGCACTGATGGCGTCCGGCTTGGCCATTTTCCCCAGCCGCGGCTCGATGTAGCGGATGGTCTCGTAGCCGAAATAGCCGACCAGCCCGCCGGTGAAGCGCGGCAGGCCGGCGATCTCGGGAACGGTGTAACGCGCCTTGAAGCGGCGCACATGATCGAGCGGATCGGAAACCGTTTCGCGCTCGACCGGCTTGCCGTCCTTTTCCACCGTCACGTCGTGGCCGGATACGCGCAACAGGGTGCGCGCCGGCAGACCGATGATGGAATAACGCCCCCACTTCTCGCCACCCTGCACCGATTCGAACAGGTACGAGTACGGCCCGCGCGCGAGCTTGAGATAGACGCTGAGGGGCGTATCGAGGTCGGCGAGGACCTCG
>DAIDLH010000057.1 GCA_027449605.1 Candidatus Muproteobacteria bacterium
AATGGCACAGGCTGCGATGTGCAAATACATCCGGCCCTGGCGATACCGACGACGAAAAAAAGCAATCCGGGAAACTGCTCGCGAGATGTTCATGACCCTCTGCTTACTCCCTTACGTCAAGGAGATTTGTTTTGTAATGTCGGGGCATTCTGACACAGCGCGGCGCAAGGGTCCAACCGGGTATGCCGGCGCGTTTCGTCCGCCCACGAAACAGACTGTTTTATAACCTTATTTGCGCGGATGCGTCGTGCTGGTGCCGAGCCATCGGCAACGCGCCGCTGTGCTACCATCGCCGCTCGTTATGGCCCTCATGTTCGAATTGCTCGCAAACGACGGCGCCGCCCGCCGCGGCCGGATGGTCTTCGAGCGCGGCGTCGTCGAAACGCCGGCGTTCATGCCGGTCGGCACCTACGGCACGGTCAAGGGCATGACGCCGGAAGAGCTGCGCGAATGCGGCGCGGACATCATTCTCGGTAACACCTTTCATCTCATGCTGCGACCGGGCATGGACGTGATCCGCGCGCATGGGGGCCTGCACCGGTTCATGCACTGGGACGGTCCCATCCTCACCGACTCGGGCGGGTTTCAGGTGTGGAGCCTGGGCCAGCTGCGCAAGCTGAGCGAGCAGGGCGTGTGGTTCCAGTCGCCGGTGGACGGCACGAAGATTTTCCTCGGCCCGGAGGAGTCCATGGCGGTGCAGCAGGCGCTCGATGCCGACATTATTATGATATTCGACGAGTGCACCCATCACCCGGCCACCGAGCCCGAGGCGCGCGCCTCGATGGAGCTGTCGCTACGCTGGGCCGAGCGCTCGAAAATCGCGCACGCGGATCACCCGGCGGCGCTGTTCGGCATCGTGCAGGGTGGGATGTATGAGCACCTGCGCGATATTTCGCTCACCGGGCTCAAGCAGATCGGTTTCGACGGTTACGCCATCGGCGGGCTGTCGGTGGGGGAGGAAAAGAGCGAGATGTTCCGCATTCTCGACCACGTCGCGCCGCAGATGCCCGCCGACCGGCCGCGATACCTGATGGGGGTCGGTACGCCCGCGGACTTGGTCGAGGCGGTGCGCCGCGGCATGGACATGTTCGACTGCGTGCTGCCGACGCGCAACGCGCGAAACGGCTGGCTTTTTACCCATGACGGGGCGGTGAAGATCAAGAACAGCCGCTATGCCCGCGATACCGGCCCGGTGGACCCGTTGTGCGACTGCTATACCTGCCGGTATTACACCCGCGCCTACCTGCGTCATTTGCAGCACGCCAATGAAATCCTGGGCGCGCGGCTGGCCACGATCCACAATCTGCACTATTACCAGCGCCTGATGCGGGGCTTGCGCGACGCCATCGCCGAAAAAAAACTGGATGATTTCGTCGAGAAGTTTTATCGTATGCGCCGGCCGGAACCCCCGGACAGCCCTGAAAACTGAGAATGGACAGGATTAACAGGATTTACAGGACGAGAACCTATCTTAGGAGCAGGGTGCGCTCTGCGTACCGGTCCACTTAAGTAAAATCATTTGGTGCGTAGGACGCACCCCTTGGATTCAACCACGAAGCGCAACGGTTAAGTTAAGTCGAGTCTTATGGAAAACCTCATGCGGCGTCAAGTATCCGAGACATTTACGCGGGCGCAAGTTGAGCCGGTTCTCGATCAATCGGATCTCTGGCCCGGTGACGGTGGTGAGATTGCGGGTTTTGGGCAAGTACTGGCGGACGAGCCCGTTGGTGTTCTCGTTGGTGCCGCGCTGCCAGGCCGCGTAGGGATCGGCAAAGTAGAAGTCGGCGCCGAGCGCGGCGCTGATGCGTCGATGCGCGGTGAACTCCTGGCCGTTGTCGGCGGTGAGCGTCTCGACCCGATCCATGATCGGCCGCAGGCGCCGACACATGCCTGTGTGCACGGCGGCGGCGCTCGGTCGTGCAAGCTTGGCCAGACGGGTATAGCGCGAGCGGCGCTCGACGAGGGAAAGCACCGCCCCGCGCCGACGTGCCCCGTGCAGGGTGTCGGCCTCCCAGTGACCGAGGCGGGCACGGCGCTCGACCGCGGCCGGACGGTGTTCGATGCCGATGCGCCCCGGGATGCGTCCGCGGCAGTCACGGCCCGCGCCGTAGCGCTTGCGGTAGCGCCGCCGGCCGCGCAGGTGACGCCACAACGTCCCGCCCGAGCCCTTCTCGGCGTAGACGAACCGGTAGATGGATTCGTGGCTGATGTCGAGCGTGCCTTCGAGGCCAGCGCGATCGGCGATTTGCTCGGGACTCCACTGCTTTCGCATGAGCGCGGCCACCGCCATCCACTGGCGTTCGGTGATGCGCACCCGGGTGCGCTGCGCCCGGGCCCGAGCGAGCGCCAGGGTCTGCGCTTGCCTGGGCCGGTAACCGCGGCTGCCGCGATTGCGGGCGAGTTCCCGGCTGACGGTCGAGGGGCTGCGACCGAGAAGGGCGGCGATGTCGGTTTGTGCGTGGCCGGCTCTCATGAGGGCGTAGATTTGATAACGTTCTTCCTGGGCAAGGTGTGTGTAGCAACTCATCGGTGCTCCTCTTTCTTGGCGGATTGAGAAAAGCGCCGATGCTACCGCGCCTTGCCCACTACCGCTCAGTCAGGGTTGCACTTCGGAGTTGAATCCAAGCCCTACAAAAAACTGAAAAATCTTTTTAATCCTGTCCATTTATTTTTGAGGAAATATCGATGAACTTTCTGATTTCCGAAGCCTGGGCCGAGGCCCCGGCCGCCGGCGCGCCGCCGCAGGGCAGCCCGTTCGTGACTCTCATCATGCTCGGCGTGCTGTTCGCCGCGTTCTATTTCATTCTCATCCGTCCCCAGGCCAAGCGCGCCAAGGAACATAAAACCATGATCGCCGCGCTCGCCAAGGGCGACGAAGTGGTGACCGCGGGCGGCGTGCTCGGCCGCGTCACGAATCTCGGCGAGGCTTACGTGACGGTGGACATCGCCGAGGGAGTGGAGATCAAGGTTCAGCGGCACGCGATCCAGACCGTGCTGCCCAAGGGTACGATTAAATCGGTATAAATCCAGTAGCAAGTGGAAGGTAGCAGGGGTGGAGAAAGTGTATTAGTGGTTTTACTTGCTACTTGAAACTTGCAACTTGTTACTTCTAAAAAATGAACAAATACCCGCTCTGGAAATACCTGCTGATCCTCGCCGTCGTCGTGGTCGGGTTCGTCTACGCCCTGCCCAATATCTACGGCGAATATCCGGCCGTGCAGATATCGCCGACACGCACCGCCAAGGTCGATCAGGGCGTGCTGGGCATGGTCGAAGACCAGCTCAAGCGGGCGAACGTTCCCTACGTCGGCGCCGTGCTCGAGGACAAGGGCGCGCGCATCCGCTTCACCGACACCGAAACCCAGATACGCGCGCGCGACCTGGTGCAGAAGGCGCTGGGAGAGCAGTACGTCGTCGCCCTGAATCTGCTGCCGGCCACGCCCGGCTGGCTCGAAGCGCTGCGCGCCAAGCCCATGTATCTCGGGCTCGACCTGCGCGGCGGCGTGCATTTCCTCATGCAGGTTGACATGGCGGCGGTGCTGAAAAAGGCCGAGGAAAGTTACGTCGACGACATGCGCCGCGTCATGCGCGAGAAAAAAGTGCAGTACCTGACGGTGACGCGCTTCGACCGCGGCGGCATCGAGATCCGCTTCCGCGACGCCGCCGAGCGCGACAAGGGCCGCGACCTTGTCCGCAAGGAACTGCCCGATCTCGAATTCACCGACGCCGAGCGCGGCGGCGAGTTCGTGCTCAACGCGAAGCTGAAGCAGACCGCCGTCGTCGAGAAGAGCCGGTTCGCGCTGGAACAGAACATGAACTCGCTGCGCAACCGCGTCAACGAACTGGGCGTGGCCGAGCCGATCATCCAGCAGCAGGGGCAGGACCGCATCGTGGTGCAGTTGCCCGGCGTGCAGGACACCGCCAAGGCCAAGGAAATCCTCGGCCGCACCGCGACGCTCGAGATCATGATGGTGGACGAAGAGCATGATCTGGGCGGCGCGCTCGCCGGCCAGGTGCCGGCCGGGTCGAAGCTGTACAAGATGCGCGACGGGCGTCCGATCCTGCTCAAGAACCGGCTGATCTACTCGGGCGACAACATCGTCGACGCCGCGCCGGGTTTCGAAAGTCAGACTGGCAGTGCGATTGTCTCGATCAAGCTGGACGCACGCGGCGCGGCCATCAATCAGCGCGTCACCGGCGAGAACGTCGGCAAGCGTATGGCGGTGGTGTACATCGAGATCAAGTCCGAACCCAAGCTGGACGAATCGGGCAAGCCGGTGCTCGACGCCAACGGCCGCCCGCTGCGCGTGAGCAAGCGCGTGGAGGAAGTGATCACCGCGCCGGTGATCCGCTCGCAGCTTGGCGCGCGCTTCCAGATCGAGGGTCTCGACTCGGTGCAGGAAGCGAACGAGCTTTCGCTGCTGCTGCGCGCCGGCGCCTTCGCCGCGCCGGTGGAGATCATCGAGGAGCGCACCGTCGGCCCGAGCCTCGGCGCCGACAACATCGCCAAGGGTTTCCATTCGACCTGGGTCGGCTTCGCCGCGATCGCCGTTTTCATGAGCGTTTACTACGTCATCTTCGGCCTGATCTCGGTCCTGGCGCTGGCGATCAACGTGCTGCTGTTGGTGGCGCTGCTGTCCATGCTCCAGGCCACGCTGACGCTGCCCGGCATGGCCGGCATCGCGCTCACCGTCGGCATGGCGATCGACGCCAACGTGCTGATCAACGAGCGCATCCGCGAGGAGCTGCGCAACGGCAACACGCCGCAGGCCAGCATCTACGCCGGCTACGAGCGCGCGTTCGGCACGATTCTCGACTCCAACGTCACCAACCTGATCGCGGGACTGGCGCTGTTCATGTTCGGTACCGGCCCGATCAAGGGTTTCGCCGTGGTGCTGTGCCTCGGCATCCTCACCTCCATGTTCAGCGCGGTCATGGTCTCGCGCAGCCTGGTCAACCTGATCTACGGCGGCCGGCGCAAGCTCGAGAAGATTCCGATCGGCAATACCGCCTGGAAAGAAACCGGCGCGACCACGGGATAAGATTCGTCATGGAATTTTTCAAGATCAGAAAAGACATTCCGTTCATGCGCCACGCGCTGGCGTTCAACGTGATCTCGGCGATCACGTTCCTGCTCGCGGTGATTTTCCTGGCCACGAAGGGCCTGAACTTCGGCGTCGACTTCACCGGCGGCACGGTGATGGAGGTCAACTACCGCCAGGCCGCGGACGTCCCGAAGATCCGCGATTCGCTCGCGCAACTCGGCTATCGCGACGTGGCGGTGCAGAATTTCGGCACCTCGCGCGACGTGCTGATCCGCCTGCCGCTGCGCAAGGAAACCTCCAGCGCCAAGCTGTCCGAGACGGTCATGGATGCGCTGCGCCAGGCCGACCCCACGGTCGAACTGCGCCGCACCGAATTCGTCGGCCCCCAGGTCGGGCGCGAACTGGTCGAGAACGGCGCGCTGGCGCTGCTGTTCGTCTCCATCGGCATCGTGCTCTATCTCTGGTTGCGTTTCGAATGGAAATTCGGCGTGGCGACGATCATCGCCAACCTGCACGACGTCGTGATCATCCTCGGCTTCTTCGCCTTCTTCCAGTGGGAGTTCTCGCTCACGGTGCTGGCCGCGGTGCTGGCCATCTTCGGCTATTCGGTGAACGAGTCGGTGGTGGTGTTCGACCGGGTGCGCGAGAATTTCCGCAAGCTGCGCAAGCACACGGTGCCGCAGATCATCGACAACGCCATTACGCGCACGATCTCGCGCACCATCATCACCCACGGCAGCACCCAGATGGCGGTGCTGGCGATGCTGTTCTTCGGCGGCGAGACGCTGCATTATTTCGCGCTCGCGCTCACCATCGGCATCCTGTTCGGCATCTATTCCTCGGCGCTGGTGGCGAGTCCGATCGTCATGTGGCTCGGCGTTTCACGCGAGGACCTGATGCCGGTGAAGAAGGAAACGCTCGAGGACGGCCGTCCCTAGAACCTATCTCAAAATCATTTCCCCCTCCCCTCGCGGGAGGGGGTTAGGGGGAGGGGCAAAAATCAAACGGAACACAGCGCTGAATTTTCCGGCGACATTTCTCACCCCCACCCTGACCCTCCCCCATCAAGGGGGAGGGAATTTAATTTTGAGATAGGCTCTAGGAAAGCCCTGGATAAGCCATTCCGCTTCTCCCTTCGGGAGAAGGGCGAGATGAGGGCGATCTAAAAAATTCCTGCGCTTGTCCCATTTACGCCGGCTCCTTTTCTCCATCCATGCTTCTGTCGTAATGCCATTCACGGCTTTGTTTCACGCTTGCGTTGCTGCTTTTGTTATTTGCACCAATTTAGTTCATCGCCTCGCGCGATTCCCGTTGCTGGTGCAGCACGCGCGCACGCGCGGAGCGTTATTGCGTTTAATTGCCTGAAACCGCGCCGGTTTTGCGTCATGCGTCGTTGGCACACGGGTTGCTATGACTGTCAGGAGCGCGTCAGAACGTCGTGCAGTGAAGCGCGAGAGCAATGTCATTGACCGTGAGGGAAACCATGTTCACGCAAACCATGATGCAGAATCTGGGCGCATTCAAAGTCGGTTGGGTCTGGCTGGCCATGGCGGTGCGGCGCGGTATCGGCGGCGTCAGGAAGTTCAACCAGGAGAAATAGCCCGATGGAGTCACGGTGGCTGCAAATCCGTGGCGATCCTTCGGTGCGCCAGTTCGTGTTCGAGCAGGCGCGCGTGCCGAACGAATTCGACAAGCGTCTCGACGAAGTGCTGGCGCGCGTCGAAGTGCTGATCCTGGGGCACGGCGTGTTTCACGCCAAGGTGCATTTTTCCACCGGTCAGGTGACCTTGTGGCTGCTCGACGACCCGCTGCGCTACCGCGTGCACGTGAAGGAGGAATTCCTCGATCCGGGCATCTGCCTGGCGTACCCGCCGCACCCTTACACCGGCGAGGCGCTCGTGCCGACGCCGGAAATTCCCAGGATTCTCGCCGAGTTCAAGCGCCTGCGCATGCAGGACAACCAAATCTACCTGCGCTCCGCTTCGCTCAACGTGGTGAACGGCATGGTCGGCCTGAATTTTTCCTGCGACGGCAGTCATTACTTCAGCTATGCGGAATTTCTGACCCTGTCTCACGAACTTTACGTTTGATGCCTGTATAAGCAATCTCGCGCGTGGATTTGCCGTGGCTGCCATGAAATAATCGTCCCGTCCGCGAGCCCAGCGCGGGCCAATCCCACCGGAGAGGAACTGACGATGATTCGTGGATGCGCGCGAGCAGTGCTGGGGCTTGTCCTTCCTTTTCTGTTTCTGATTCCCGGTTGTTCGAAACCGTTCGTTTATCCCGAGGACGAGCGCTCGCAGGCCGAACCACCGCGCTCGGCGGACTGGATCGCCATGCTGCCCGAGGGTGAAACCCGCCGGCAGGTGGTGCTGGGCTGCACGCCCTGTCATCAACTCGGCCCGCCGGTAGCTTACCGCAAGTCGATCGAGGAATGGCGCGAGGTCATCGGGCGCATGAAGAAGATCGACGACGACCTGGATCTTTCCCTGATCCGGCTCGGGACCGAGGAACTGGCGCAATGGTTGTCGGCGAACGCCAGATTGCCGAAGCACGGACGCTATGTCGAAACCGCGAAAGCCGATATCAAGGAATATCCGGCCGGCGCCAAGGCGGGGTTTTATCACGACATGGCCGTGAGTGCGGGGCGGGCGTGGACCGCGGATTACTTCGGCAACAAGCTCTACGGCGTGGACATCGAGACCGGCGCGGTGGAAAGTTTCGATCTTCCGGTCGACGTCGCGCCGGGCAAACCCGGCGGCGCGCACCAGATCGACACCACGCGCGACGGAATGATCTGGATCACCTTCACCAAAGCCGAGCAGGTGATCCGCTTCGATCCGCGCACCAGGGAATTCCACGTCTATTCGGGATTCGAGAAGGGCGGCAACGTGCAGTATTTCGTGGTCGACGCCGACCGGTACATTTATGAAGACGCCGAGGGCGGCATCTGGATGACGCATTTCTCGCGCGTCATGCTGAGCCGGCTCGACCCGAAGACGGGTGAGATCAAGGTCTACCGCACCGCGCCGCATCCGTATATGCCGGAAAAGAGCGTGCATCTGTACGCCGCCGTGGCCGACAGCCGGGGACGGTTGTGGTTCACCGAAACCCACGGCAACCGTTTCGGCATGCTCGACCCGCGCACCGGAGAGGTGACAGTGAGGAACATGCCCGAGCCGTGGGCCGGACCGAAGCGGCTCGCGATCGACAAGGACGACGTGCTGTGGATTCCGGAGCTTGCGACCGGCAGGATCACGGTGTACGACACGCGCCGGGACAAGGTTCTGGACTGGCTCACGCTGCCGATTGCCGGCGATTTTCCGTACGGCATCCGCCGCAATCGTTACACCGGCGATTTCTGGATCACCGGCTCGGGTTCCGACAGCCTGTACCGGCTCGACCCAAAGACACGGAAATTCAGCGTCTACCGCCTGCCGCGGCGCGGCGCTTATACGCGCACCGTGAGTTTCGCCGACAACGGCGATATCTGGACCAACTACGCCTCGTTCCCGAACGCGCACACCCAGACGCCGTTCGATTCCGGCGTGGTCGTGCGGTTGCGACCGCAATGAATTAAAATAGCGCCGCCCCTCTGGCGTGAGGCCGGAGGGGTTTCTTTTTCGGGTCACGCAAGGGCCATCCGGCTCGGATGCCCGGCGCCATTTTCAGTCGCGTTCGTCCGACCGTGGGCGCGACATGCACAAGACAGGAGTTCAGGATTAATGTTTACCCGCAACATGACCATTCAGGGCTTCGATGACGAACTGTGGACCGCGATCCAGAACGAGACCCGCCGCCAGGAAGATCACATCGAATTGATCGCTTCGGAGAACTACGCCAGCCCGCGGGTGTTGCAGGCGCAGGGATCGCAGCTCACCAACAAGTACGCCGAAGGCTATCCGGGCAAGCGCTACTACGGCGGCTGCGAATACGTCGATGTCGCCGAGCGTCTGGCGATCGAACGCGCCAAGCAGCTGTTCGGCGCCGCCTACGCCAACGTGCAGGCGCATTCCGGCTCGCAGGCCAACGCCGCGGTGTACATGGCGCTGCTCAACCCCGGCGACACCATCCTCGGCATGAGTCTGGCGCACGGCGGGCACCTGACGCACGGCGCCAAGGTGAATTTCTCCGGCAAGATCTACAACGCGGTGCAATACGGCCTGGACGAAGCGACCGGCGAGATCGATTACGCGCAGGTCGAGCGCCTGGCGAACGAGCACCAACCGAAAATGATCGTGGCCGGATTCTCCGCCTACTCGCGCGTCGTGGACTGGGCGCGATTTCGCAGGATCGCCGACGGTGTCGGCGCATATCTGTTCGTCGACATGGCGCACGTCGCCGGCCTGGTGGCCGCGGGCATCTATCCCAACCCGGTGTCGATCGCCGACGTCACCACGACCACGACGCACAAGACGCTGCGCGGACCGCGCGGCGGCATCATTCTCGCGAAGGCCAATCCCGAGATCGAAAAGAAACTGAACTCGACGATCTTCCCCGGCACGCAGGGCGGCCCGCTGATGCACGTCATCGCCGCCAAGGCGGTGGCCTTCAAGGAAGCGCTCGCGCCCGAATTCAAGGCCTATCAGCAGCAGGTGCTGAACAACTCGCGCGCCATGGCGAAAGTCATGATGGACCGCGGTTACCAGGTGGTCTCCGGCGGCACCGACAATCACCTGTTCCTGGTCAGCTTCATCGAGAAGGGCGTCACCGGCAAGGACGTCGAGGCGGCGCTGGGCGAGGCGCACATCACGGTCAACAAGAACGCCGTGCCCAACGATCCGCAGTCGCCGTTCATCACCAGCGGCATCCGCATCGGCACGCCGGCGATCACCACGCGCGGCTTTGGCGAGAAGGAGGCCCGCGAACTGGCCGGCTGGATCGCCGACATCATCGACCGCCTGGGCGACGCCGCGGTGCGCGGCGCGGTCCGCGCCAAGGCGCAGGACATCTGTCGCCGCTTCCCGGTATATGAAACTTAGTAGCAAGTAACAAGTGGCAAGTAGCAAGGAAAAATATACATGAATTTTACTTGAACCTATCTCAAAATCATTAACAGCATGAACATGTACCTCTATAATCGTGTTCATGCTGCGCATGCGCGACGAGCACTGGGAACGGATCCGGGAACACTTTCCCGAGGAACACATTCCGGAAGGACGTGCCGGTCGCAAA
>DAIDLH010000058.1 GCA_027449605.1 Candidatus Muproteobacteria bacterium
CCACCACCAGCAGGCTCACGCCGGGCGCGATGTCGGAAACGCCGAAGAATCCGTAGCGGAAGCCGTCGATCATGTAGAAAAACGGATTGAAGTGCGACAGCCGTTGCCAGATCTCCGGCAACGAACGGATCGAATAGAACACGCCCGAGAGAAACGACAGCGGCAGGATGATGAAATTCTGGAACCCCGCGAGCTGGTCGAATTTCTCGGCCCAGATGCCGGCGATCACGCCGGTCGCGCCCAGCACCGCGCTGCTCAGGAACGCGAACAGCAGGATGAATCCCAGGTGCTGCACCGGCACCGGCGTGAACAAGGTTCCCGCGAAATACACGCCCAACCCGACCAGCACCCCGCGCACCGCGGCAGCGAGCACGAACGCGAGAAAAAATTCCAGGTGCGACAGCGGCGTGAGCAGCACGAACACCAGGTTGCCGGTCACCTTGGACTGGATCAGGCTCGAGGAGCTGTTGGCGAAGGCGTTCTGGATCACCGACATCATTACCAGGCCGGGAATCAGGAACGCGGTGTAGCTCACGCCTGCGAACGCCTGCACCCGGCCTTCGAACACGTGACCGAACACCAGCAGGTAGAGCAGCGCGGTGATGACCGGGGCGATCAGCGTCTGCAACAGCACCTTGCCGAAGCGCAGGATTTCCTTGTAGAACAGCGTGTACAGGCCGGCCGGGTTCACGCGCTGCCCCCGTGCGTCAGCTCGACGAACACGTCCTCGAGGTCCGCACCCTCCATGTTGAGGTCGGCGATCACGGCGCCGTGCGCGCGCAGCGCATCCAGCACCGCCATGACCGAATCGGTGTTCTTGTCGAGCTGCAGTTCCAGCAGATTGCCCTCCCGCCGGCGCACTTTCGGCATCAGGGATTCGGGCAGGGAGGCGAGCGGTTCCGTCGTGGTGACGCACACGCGGCGGGTGCGGCCGATGCCGCGCGCCAGCAGCGCCGGCTTGCTGTCGAGCGCCACGATTTCGCCGCGGTTCAGGATCGCGATGCGCTCGCACAGCGCCTCGGCCTCCTCGAGATAATGCGTGGTGAGCACGATGGTATGGCCCTCGCGGTGCAACCGGCGGATGAAGACCCACAGCTGCTTGCGCAGTTCGACGTCCACCCCGCGGTCGGCTCGTCCAGCACCACCACGTCGGGCTTGTGCACCAGCGCCTGGGCGATCATGACGCGCCGTTTCATGCCGCCGGAGAGCGCGCGCATGTTGGCGCCGGCCTTGTCGGTCAGCATCAGCGCCTGCATCAGCTCGTCGATCCAGGCGTCGTTGTTACGCAGCCCGAAGTAACCCGACTGGATACGCAGCACCTCGCGCACGTTGAAAAACGGATCGAACGTCAGCTCCTGCGGCACCACGCCGATGAGCCGCCGTGTGCGGCGGTAGTCCGCGACCACGTCATGGCCGAGCACGCTGACGCGGCCGCGGTCGAAACGGGTCAGGCCGGCGACGATGCTGATCAGCGTGGATTTGCCGGCGCCGTTCGGGCCGAGCAGGCCGAAGAATTCGCCGCGCTCGACCGCGAGGTCGATGTTCTTCAGCGCGTGAACTTTCGGGTAATGTTTATGAAGCCCGGAAATTGAAATCGCTGACACGGATTAAATAACGGATAGACAGGATTTACAGGATTAACAGGATTGAAAAAGAAGAAGTCGCTATAAAGAAATTTTAGGGAACCCCTGATTTATTCCGTCATTCCGGCCAAGGGCCGAAGGCCCGCGAGCCGGAATCCAGGAAAATCATATATTAACTGGATGCCGGCTTTCGCCGGCATGACGAAAACCGAATTAATCAGACCTTCCTTAGATTTAATCCTGTAAATCCTGTTAATCCTGTCCATGATTAATACCAAAAACCTGCGTGAGGCCGTTGACCTGGATGAGGTCGCGCATCTGCTCCGGCATGTTGGTGAAAACGATATCGCGTCCGGCGGCGCGGGCGAGCTGCCGCCATTCAATCATGAGCGCCAGCCCGGCGCTGTCGGCGAGCGTCACGCCGCGCATGTCGATCGTGATCTTGCCGCTGCCCTGCAACCATTTGTCGCTACGGGCGAGGAACTGCGGCACCGATTGAAATGTCACCTGCCCGGTGACTTCGACCACGCCGTTGTCGCGCGCGTTGACGCCGTTTTCGCTCACTTCGGTGCGCCCGCCTTGGTGCCGTTGGAAGCGGACTTGCCCTCGGCCGCGGCCTTGTTGTCGCGCGCCAGGCCGGCGATCAGCGCGTCGAGCCCCTCGCGTTGCACCCGTTCCGCGTAGCTGGATTGGTAAGTCGTCACGAGACTCGCGCCTTCGATGGTCATGTCATACACCTTCCAGCCGGCGTCGGTGTGATAAAAACTGTAGTTGATGGCGATCGGCGGGCCGCCGTCGGTGCGGCGGACTTCGGATTTGACCACGGCGGTGCGATCCCCGGGCGTCAGCTTGAACGGCAGATACACGATCTTTTCATCGTTGTACTTGAGCAGCGCGGTGGCGTAAGTGCGCACCAGCAGGTCGCGGAACTCGGCGGTGAAGCGCGCGCGCTGGTTTTCGTCGGCCGTGCGCCAGTAACGCCCGAGCACCGTGCGCGACATGGCGCGGAAATCGAAATTCGGCAGCACGTGCTCGTCCACCATGGCGTACAGCTTCTTGCGGTCGCGGGAATACTGCTCCTTGTTCGCCTTGAGCAGGACGACGATCTTGTCCGTCACCTCGCGCGCCAGCTGGTCCGGCGCCACGTCGGCGGCCGTCGCGGCCAGCGTGAAGATCATCGACAACAGAAAGGCGGCGATTTTCTTCATGGGCGTCTCCTCGTGCTCGCGCTACTTGGCCGGCGCGCTCTCGCCGGCCTTGTTGAAGATCACCTGCCCGACCAGCTTCTCCAGCACCAGCGCCGATTGCGTGCGCAGGAAACTGTCGCCGTTCTGGAGCGAGGCCTCGTCGCCGCCGGGCTCGATGCCGACGTACTGGTCGCCCAGCAGGCCCGAGGTCAGGATGCTCGCGCTGCTGTCCTTGGGAATGTTCTGGTAGCGGCCGTCGATGTCCATCGTGACCAGCGCCTGGTATTTCTTGTTGTCGAAGGCGATCGCCGACACGCGGCCGATGCGCACGCCGGCCATGGTCACCGCCGCCTTGACCTTGAGACCGCCGACGTTGTCGAACCGCGCCGTGACCTTGTAGCCGTCCATGACGTCCGCCGAGGTGAGGTTGCCGACCTTGAACGCGAGCATGGCCAGCGCCAGGATGCCCGCGGCCACGAACAGCCCGACCCACAATTCCAGACTTTTCCGGTTGATCATGTCAGACCTCTCCCAAGGTCAAAGCGGTAAGGATGAAATCCAGCCCCAGCACGGCCAGCGAGGAATATACCACCGTCCGGTTGGTGGCGCTCGCCACGCCCTCCGAGGTCGGCACCGCGTCGTAACCCTCGAACACCGAGATCCAGGTAACTACAACGCCGAACACCACGCTCTTGATGACACCGTTCATGATGTCGTCGTGGAAATCGACGCCGTTCTGCATCTGCGACCAGAACGCCCCGGCATCGACCCCGAGCAACCCGACGCCGACGAGGTGTCCGCCCATCACGCCGATCGCGGAAAACAGCGCTGTCAGCAGCGGCATGGCGATCACGCCACCAAGGAAACGCGGCGCGATCACGCGCGTGACCGGATTGACTGCCATCATCTCCATGCCGGCGAGCTGCTCCGTGGCCTTCATGAGGCCGATCTCCGCGGTCAGCGCCGACCCGGCGCGGCCGGCGAACAGCAGCGCCGTGACCACCGGCCCGAGCTCGCGCACCAGCGACAGCGCCACCAGCAGGCCGAGCGAATTCGCCGAACCGAACTTGACCAGCGTGTTGTAACCCTGAAGCCCCAGCACCATGCCGACGAACAATCCCGAGACCAGGATGATCAGCAGCGTGAGCACGCCGACGGCGTACACCTGCTGCACCACCAGGTAAAAGCGCCGCAGCAGTTCCCACGAACCGAGCAGCACTTCGTACAGGAACATCGCGGCGCGACCGACGCGCTCGACGCTGTTGATCACGATGCCGCCGAGAACGCGCAGCGTGTTCACGCGATGCTCCGCGTCAGGTCGGTCACGTAGTCGTCGGCCGGATACTGGTACGGCACCGGTCCGTCCGGCAGGCCGTCCATGAACTGGCGCACGTGCTCGGAACCGGACTTCTGCACCTCGGTCGGCGTACCCTCGCCCATGATGCGCCCGTCGCCAACGAGATACGCATAATCGGAAATCATGCAGGTCTCGGCGACGTCGTGCGACACCACGATCGAAGTGATGCCGAGCGACTGGTTGAGCTGGCGGATCAGCTTGGCGATCACGCCCTTGGAGATCGGATCGAGCCCGGTGAACGGCTCGTCGTACATGATCATCATCGGCTCGAGCGCGATGGCGCGCGCCAGCGCCACGCGCCGCGCCATGCCGCCCGACAGCTCCGACGGCATCAGGTCGCGCGCGCCGCGCAGGCCCACGGTCTCGAGCTTCATGAGCACCACCTTGCGCAGGATCGATTCGGGCAGCTTCGTGTGTTCGCGGATCGGGAACGCGACGTTCTCGAACACCGACAGGTCGGTGAGCAGCGCGCCGGTCTGGAACAGCATGCCCATGCGCTTGCGCAGTTCAAACAGCTCCCGGGTCCGCAGGTCCGGCACCGACTCGCCGTCCACGGTCAGCGTGCCGCGGCTCGGCTTGATGCGACCGCCGATGAGATTCATCAGCGTGGTCTTGCCGCAGCCGCTGCCGCCCATGATCGCGGTCACCTTGCCGCGGCGGATGGGGAGCGTGATGCCTTTCAGGATCGGCCGGTCGCCGTACGTGAAATGGATGTCCCGGATATCCACCAGGACGTCGCTGTCCGGCGTGCTATGGCTGGGCTGATTCAAACCTGTTCCTTGTCTGGCGCATCGCGAGTCGGAGCATTCTATCGCATCGGGCCGGCATTTCCACGCCGGCGCTTCATTGGACCGCGCGATTCTTGACAAGGTCCTCGACCACGGACGGGTCGGCGAGCGTCGTGGTGTCGCCGAGGTTGGACAGATCGTTCGCGGCGATCTTGCGCAGGATGCGGCGCATGATCTTGCCGGAACGGGTCTTGGGCAGGCCCGGCGCCCACTGGATCACGTCGGGCGAGGCGATGGCGCCGATCTCCTTGCGCACCTGCGCCACCAGTTCCTTGCGCAGTTCGTCCGAGGCGTGCACGCCGACCTTGAGCGTGACGTAACAGTAGATGCCGGTCCCCTTGATGTCGTGCGGGTATCCCACGACCGCGGCCTCGGCGACCGACTTGTGCAGCACCAGGGCGCTTTCCACCTCGGCGGTGCCGAGGCGATGCCCGGAAACGTTGAGCACGTCGTCGACGCGCCCGGTGATCCAGTAGTAGCCGTCCTTGTCGCGGCGCGCGCCGTCGCCGGTGAAGTACTTGCCCGGATAGGTCTTGAAATAAGTGTCCACGAAACGCTGGTGATCGCCGTACACGGTGCGCATCTGCCCCGGCCACGGGCGCAGGATCACCAGGTTGCCGCTGCACTCGCCCTCGAGCGTTTTTCCCTCGTTGTCCACGATCGCCGGCATGACGCCGAAGAACGGCCGCGTCGCCGACCCCGGCTTCAGGCGCGTCGCGCCCGGCAGCGGCGTGATCAGGATGCCGCCGGTCTCGGTCTGCCACCAGGTGTCGACGATCGGCACGCGCGCGTCGCCGACGACGTGGTAATACCATTCCCAGGCTTCGGGATTGATCGGCTCGCCGACGGTGCCGAGCAGCTTGAGCGACTGGCGCGAGGTTTTCTTCACCGGCGCCTCGCCCTCGCGCATCAGCGCGCGGATCGCGGTCGGCGCGGTGTAGAAAATATTCACCCGGTGCTTGTCGATGATTTCCCAGAAACGCGAGGCGGTCGGGTAGTTCGGCACGCCCTCGAACATGAGCGTGATCGCGCCGTTGGCGAGTGGGCCGTAGACGATATACGAGTGCCCGGTCACCCAGCCGACGTCGGCGGTGCACCAGTAGATGTCGCCGTCGTGGTAGTCGAAGACGTACTTGTGCGTCATCGCGGCGAACAGCAGGTAACCGGCGGTGGTGTGCAGCACGCCCTTGGGTTTGCCGGTCGAGCCGGAGGTATAAAGAATGAACAGCGGGTCCTCGGCGTCCATCTCTTCCGGCGCACAATCCGCCGGCGCCTCGGCCATCCGTTCGTGATACCACGCGTCGCGCTTCGCGTCCCAGGCGATCTGGCCGCCGGTGCGTTTGACGACCAGCACGGTATGCACGTTCGGGCAATGCGTCAGCGCCTGATCGGTGTTGGCTTTCAGCGGAATTTTTTTATTGCCGCGCACGCCCTCGTCGGCGGTGATCACCACGCGGCAATCGGAATCGAGGATGCGGTCCTTGAGCGACTCCGGCGAGAAACCGCCGAACACCACCGAATGCACCGCGCCGATGCGCGCGCAGGCGAGCATCGCCACCGCCGCCTCCGGAATCATCGGCATGTAGATGCACACGCGGTCGCCTTTCTTCACGCCGCGGCCTCTCAGGACATTGGCGAACTTGCACACCTCGGCGTGCAGCTCGCGGTAGGTGATTTTCCGGTCGACCTTCGGGTCGTCGCTCTCCCAGACGATCGCCGTCTGGTTGCCGCGTTTTTCCAGGTGCCGGTCGAGACAGTTGACGCTGGCGTTGAGCTTCGCGCCCTCGAACCAGCGGAGGTGCAGATTTTTCGCGTCGTAATTCCAGTCCGACACCTTGGTCCACGGCTTGGACCAGGTCACGAAACTCTTGGCCTGTTCGGCCCAGAAAGCATCCGGGTCCTTGACCGAGCGCTCGTACATGGCCTTGTATTGGTTGTCATCGATCCAGGCGCGCCGGGCGACCTCGGCGGGAACGTTGTAAATCTTCTCATCGGACATGAATCACTCCTCCTCGCGTACCTTTATGAAACGATTTTGCAGTATCTGGCGTGCACGCCTCAAGCCGGGATTATCGCGCCTTGCCGTCACCGGCCGAAACCCCCAGAATGACGGGACTATTGAGGCGGGGAGTCTCGCATGAATCTGGAAGCCTGGCGCTGCCGCCTGCGGGCGCGATTATTCGAATTCCTCCGGCGGCCGGACAAGGCCATGTCCGAATACCGGACCGCGCTCGAACTCGACCCCCGTTCCGCGCAGGCCGCCCGGGCGCTCGCCTTCCTGCTGACTTCACGCGGCGACTACCGCGATGCCGAGCGGTATTTCCACCTGGCGCTGCGCCTGGAACCGGAGCGCGCCGCGACCTGGTTCAATCTCGGCTTCATGCATGACCGGCAGCGCGAACCCGCCAAGGCCATCGAGGCGTTTCGCGAGGCGGTCCGGATCAATCCCGGGCTCGACCGCGCGTGGTACGGCATGGGCTTGTGCCAGACCGCGCTCGGACAGCACGAAGCGGCGGTGCAATCCTTCGAGCAGGCCGGACATCTGCAACCGATGAACCCGCACGCGTGGTACCAGCTGGGACTGGCGCAGCATGCGCTCGCGCGCCCGGACAAGGTCAGGGAGGCGATCGAATACCTGCACCGCTTCGATCCCAAGATGACCCGGCAGCTGATCCACGACACCGGCCGCTCCGACCTCGCGCATCTCGTCGCCGACCTGAGAAGCTAATATTCGTAGGGTGGGCATCGCCCACCAACACGGCTTCGCTTGCTGTCCGACGGTGGGCTGTGCCCACCCTACATATATTTTGAGACAGGTTCTAGTTCACCAGCCGCGCCTCCAGCACCAGCTGGATCTTGAGCAGCGTCAGCGCCAGCCACAATCCGGCCACGAGAAAAAACGCCGCGACGCCGATGTGCCGGTCCGGCACGAAGCGCGGCGTGATGAAACGCACCGCGCGCACGATCGGCGACGTGATCGTCTTCAGCAGCTTGTAAAAAAGATTCCGCTCGCGCTGGGCGCCGGCCAGCACGTACAGCACGCCCTGACCGAGCAGCATGAGCCCGGCGATCTCCGCCAGGGCCTTGAGAATGATGACGAGATTGAGCATGGCCGGTGACTCCACAATGATTCACGCCTGAACAAAAGGCCCGCTTGCGCGGGCCTTTTGCGCCACAGTACCGGACCGTTCAGGCGGCGCGCGTGTCGATATCGCCCCGGAGCTGCGGATACCGGACGTGCTCGATCAGCTCCTGGGTCTTCTGGTCCGGCGCCGGCGTCAGCAGGCTCACGATGATGATCACCGCGAACCCGAGCGGTACGCCGAAAATGCCGGCCGAGATCGGGTTGATGCCGAACCACATGTGGTCGGCGACCGGCGAGGTCACGCCGAACAGGCCGCGCAGCCACGGCTGGGTCGTCGCCATGTAGTAGAAGGTGATGCCCAGTCCCGAGGCCATGCCGAGCACCGCGCCCCACGAAGACGCCCGCTTCCAGAAGATGCCGAGCACCAGCGCCGGGAAAAACGCCGCGGCCGCGAACGAGAACGCCGCCGACACCAGGAACAGGATGTCCGCCGGTTTCTGCGACGCGACCGTCGCGGCGATGGCCGCGACCACCAGCAGCAGCATCTTGGCGATGGTCAGACGGCGCTTGGTCGACGCGTGCGGGTCGATCATCTTGTAGTACACGTCGTGCGACAGCGCGTTGGCGATGGTGAGCAGCAGGCCGTCCGCGGTCGACAGCGCCGCCGCCAGGCCGCCGGCCGCCACCAGGCCCGACACCACGTACGGCAGTCCGGCGATTTCCGGCGTCGCCAGCACGATGATGTCCTGACCGAGCACGATCTCGGCGAGCTGCACGATGCCGTCGCCGTTGAGGTCCTTGACCGACACCAGCGCCGGGTCCACCGCCGCCCACGACGCCACCCACTTCGGCAGGTCGGCGAAGTTCAGGCCGACCAGGTGCGTGTAGACGTCGAATTTCACCAGCACCGCCAGCGCCGGCGCGGTGAAGTACAGCAGGAAGATGAAGAACAGCGACCAGCCGACCGAGTTGCGCGCCTCACGCACACTCGGCGTGGTGTAGTAGCGCATTAAAATATGCGGCAGCGCCGCGGTGCCGACCATGAGACAGAAGACCAGCGCCAGGAAGTTGAGCCGCGCGGTGTTGCGCGCCGCGTCATCCTTGCCCACGAAGGCCTCGGCATGCGGGCGCGGCGGCGCCGCGCGCGCCGCGAGACCCTTCTCCTTGGTCCATTGCGCCTTGGCGGCATCGACATCTTTCGGGAACGCCACGAGCGCCTTTTCGGCGGCGGCGACCTGATCCGGCGCCGCGTTCGCGCCCTTCAGATCGGCCAGCTTCTTTTCCGCGGCCGCCTTGTCCGCGGCGTAGGCCGCGGCCGGATCCTTCAGCTTCGCCTCGGCGTCCGTGGCCTTGGTCTTCAGGATATTCCGCACCTCGATTTCCTTCGGGTCGTCCTTGATCGCCTTCTCGCGCTCGGTCACCTTCTCCAGCGCGTAGCCGTAGGAAAGTTGCGGCACCGGGAAGTGGGTGATCTGCACCGACAGCCACACCACCGGCAGCAGGTAGGCGATGATCAGGATGATGTACTGCGCCACCTGCGTCCAGGTCACCGCGCGCATGCCGCCGAGGAACGAGCACACCAGGATGCCGCCGAGACCGACGAACACGCCGATGCCGAACTCCAATCCGGTAAAGCGGCTGGTGATGATGCCGACGCCGTAAATCTGCGCCACCACGTAGGTGAACGAACACAGGACCGCGGCGAACACGCCGATGCTGCGCGCCAGGTGTCCGCCGTAGCGTTCGCCGAGGAAATCCGGGATCGTGAACTGGCCGAACTTGCGCAGGTACGGCGCGAGGAACAGCGCCACCAGCACGTAACCGCCGGTCCAGCCCATGATGAACGCGAGCCCGTCATAGCCCTGGATGTAGAGGCCGCCGGCCATGCCGATGAACGACGCCGCCGACATCCAGTCGGCGCCGGTGGCCATGCCGTTGAAGAACGCCGGCACGCGCCGGCCCGCGACGTAGTACTCGGCCACGTCGGCGGTGCGGCTGATGATGCCGATCAGCGCGTACAGGCCGATCGTGGCGGCGAGGAACGCGTAGCCGATGTACCTCGGCCGGAGGCCCATCTGCTCGGCGATCGCCAGCACGATGACGAAGGCGATGAAGCCGCCGGCGTAGATGCTGTAATACTTCTTGAGCGACTGGGTGAATTGAACCTGGGTTTGCGTGGCCATTAGCGATCTCCTTCCGCGACGTCATATTCTTTGTCGAGTTTGTTCATGCGGATGGCGTAGTAGAAAATCATCACGACATAAATGACCAACGCCCCCTGCGCGCCCATGTAGAAACCGAGCGGGAAACCGAAGACGACGATCTCGTTGATCTCGCGCGCGTAAAAACCCACGACGTAGGTGACCACGAACCATATCGCCAGCAACACCGCCGTCAGCCTGATGTTTTTTCGCCAGTACTCCTTATGTCGATCAGTCAGCTGCATGGTCTGCCTCCTGGTTGTTTGCCATGAACTTTATTGAAAGAAATGCGCCGGTATTGCGTCTTATGCGCCCCCCGCCCCGCCGCCGGGGACAAGCCTTGCCTGCTGCTCGCCCGCCGCCAGCAGCGCGCCGACGCTGGTCAGGCCGCGGGCGCGGGCGCGCGTGAGCAGGATCAGAAACAGTTCGGCCGTGGCGAACGCGTCATCCAGCGCGCGGTGACGCGCGTGCGCGCGCAAGCCGAAATGATCGAGCCAGTCGTCGAGCCCGGCGTGCGCGAGGCGCGCCTCGGGAAACAGCGCCGGGCCGAGATGGGCCAGGTCGAGCCACGGGCTGGGCAGGCGCACGCCCAGGGCCGCGCGCAACGCGCGGTCGAGCATCGCCTGATCGAAACTGGCGTGAAACGCCACCAGCGGATGCCGGCCGGCGAATTCGAGAAACCCCATGAGCGATTCCTCCGGAACCTCGCCCGCGGCCTGCGCCTGCGGGCCGATGCCGTGGATCAGGATATTGTCGCGTTCGTTGGTCTCGTCACGCCGCAGGATGGTCGCGTAATTCTCGCCGGCGCGCAGGCGCAGCGCCTCGACCGCGCAGGCGCCGACCGACAGCAGGCGGTCGCGGCGCGTGTCCAGTCCCGAGGTCTCGACATCCACCACGATGAAGCGCGCCTGCGACAGCTCGGCCTTCTCGCTCGCGGCCGGCTGTTCGCGCCAGGCCCGGACGCGCTCCGCCAGCGCCGGCGGCAGTTCGATCTGCGGACGAAACAGGCGCGCGAGCCAACTCATAACTGATAATCCAGCGCCAGCCGCGTTTGCAGCTTGCGCGCCTGGCGGAAGGCTTCCTTCAGGATGCGCCGGTCGAGTTCGTTCAGCCGGTCCGGGTCGACGTGGTTGTCGAGCGCGAGTCCCTGGCTCAACTGGCCGCGGTGCGCGCGCATGCGCAGCAACTGGATGAACGAGTAGGCGTCGCACCAGGCGCCGGCCTCCGCTTCGCGCAGCACGCCGCGCCCGGCCGCGGCGCGGAGGCGCGCCAGCGTGCCGGTTTCGGCGATGCCGTGTGCGAGCGCCAGCAGCCGCGCGCCGTCCACGAACGGCACGGCGCCGTTCAGCTTCAGATCGATCGTGTCCGGATGCTCGCCGCCGCTGGCGACGACAAAATCGCGCACCAGCCCGAGCGGCGGCCGGTTGTGCAATGCGTTTTCCGCCATCTGGCGCAGGAACGTGGCGTTCCCGGCCACGCGCTCGAGCACCCAGGCCTGCAAGGCCTCGGCCGGCGCGCGCTCGCCGTAGATCGGACGGAAATCGAAAAAGATGCTGGCCTTGAGCAGGTGTTCCGGCGCGCCGTGTTCGATCCAACCGCGGAATCGCACCTTCCATTCGTCCAGGCTCAGGCAGCACGCCGGGTGGCCGGCCATGATGTTTCCCTGGCACAGCGGAAAACCGCAATCGGCCAGGGCCTGGTTGATGCGCTGCGCGATCGGCAGCAGCTCCGCGCGCACCGCGTCGACGCTTTTGCCCGCCGGCGCCACGAACAGGATGCCGTTGTCCTGGTCGGTCTTGAGGGTCTGCTCCTGCCGCCCCTCGCTGCCGAAGGACAGCCAGGTGAACGGCGCCGGCGGCGCGCCGGCTTCGGCGAGACACAGGGCGATGACGCGGCGCGCGATGTGATCGTTGAACAGCGTGATGATCTGCATCAGCTGCGCCACCGACGCGCCCTGCACCAGCATCTGGTCGACGACGCGATGAATGTCGCGCCCCAGACGCGCCAGCGTCGCGATGTCCGGCGCTCCGCCGATGGCGCGCGTGAGTTGCACCAGCCCGATGCGTTGCAGCGAGAACAGGTCGCGCTCGGACACCACGCCGAGCAGCCGTTCGTTCTCGACCACGCACACGTGCCCGAATCCCATGCGCGCCATGAGCGCCGCCGCCTCGTGCGCCGGCGCCTGCGGCGGCAGCGACAGCGGACGCTGCGTCATCACCTGCTCGATGGGCAATTCGAGACTGACGCCCGACGTCGCCACGCGTCCCAGCAGATCGTGCAGCGTGAACAGGCCGAGCGGTTTGCGCTCGGCGTCGACGATGACGATGGAACCGACGCGTTCGGCGTTCATGGTGCGCAGCGCGTCGCCGATCGGCGTATGCGCGAGACACGCGACCGGTTCGCGCCGGATCAGGCTCGACAGCGGCGCGGCGAGCGACGTCTCGCCGGAGGAAGCCTGGGTGGCGAGACTCGCCTGCACGCCGGCGAGCGCCTGATCGAGCAGGTTGGCGAGGCGACGCGCGCAGAAATCGTGAAACACCGGGCTCAGCGCGAGCAGCTCGTCGAAGTCCTCGCGCCCGAGCTCGAAACAGAACGTGTCCGCCACCGCGCGATGCAGCGTGTGCACCGGCCGGCGCGCGAGCAGCGCGCCGATGGGGAAACATTCGCCGGCGACGAGTTCCCATGCGCCGTCTTCCGCCGGGCCGGTTTCGTCCATGGTCTCGCCGCGAACGCGGCCCTGCTTGATGATGTAGAAACGGTCCGCCGCGCCGCGCGCGGGTTCGGTGATCACGTCGTCCTTGGCGTGGAAGCCGAGCTGGAGACGGGCGGCGAGAAATTCGAGATGGGACCGCGCCATGCGATCGAACGGCGCGTGCCGGAGCAAAAATTCGATCACCGGCGTCAGCGCATTACGAGCCACCGCCGGTTCGGATGAACTGTTGTCGGATCGCAAACTCAATTCCACGTACACAGCCCTTGAAGGGTTATGGCCTGCACTGAATTGGTGCAACAAGGTTAACAAGAATCCCGGCCGAGTAACAATGGTTTCGGTGCGACGATCCACTGTCAAAAAGTCAGGGATTTGGCTTTGCCTCCGCAAGACCGGCGCATGGGATGCGGTATCCTAGCGATATGCGTTTCGATCTGTTTTACGAACTGGCCGTCCCCGATTTCGCCATGCGAAATGAGGCGCGGATTTTTCGCGACACGCTGGACGAGCTGGCCCTGGCCGAGACCTGCGGATTCGGCGCGGCCTGGTTCGTCGAGCACCACTTCATGCGCGAGTATTCTCATTCGAGCGCGCCCGACCTGGTGCTGGCGGCGGCCTCGCAACGGACCCGCACGCTGCGGCTCGGCCACGCCGTCGTTCCGCTTCCCTATCATCATCCGTTGCAGGTCGCCGAAAGACTCGCGACGCTCGACGTGCTTTCCGGCGGACGCGTCGAGTTCGGATTCGGCCGCGGATTCTCCCCGCGCGAGTACGACGCCTTCGGCGTCAACATGGACCGGAGCCGCGAACGGGTGGAGGAATCGCTGGCGATCCTCCGGCAGACGTTCACCGGGAATCCAGTCAATTTCGCGGGCCGGCATTTCCGGATTGAAAACGCGGAGGTATTGCCGAAGTGCTTGCAGCAGCCGCATCCGCCGCTGTGGATGGCGGCGGTGAGCCCCGAAAGTTTCGAGTTGGCGGCGCGGCTCGGCGTGGGCGTGCTGGTGGGGCCGTTCAAGCCGTGGTTCATGGTGCGCTCGGACATCGAGCAGTATCGTGCCGCGTGGAAAAAATATCAGCCCGACCCGGAATCGAAACCACGCGTCGCCATGACGCTCGGCCTGCTGTGCCTCGAGGACGGCGAACGCGCGCGCGAACTGGCCGCCACACACCTCGTCTGGTTCTACCGCGAACTGCTGAAGCTGACCGCGCCGGTGCTGGAAAAACTGCATGCGGGCTACGAATACTATAAGAAGATGGGCACGCTGAAGTTTCTGGCGGAAAAGACCCTGAGCCTCGCGGTGCTGGAAACCCTGGGCATGGTCGTCGCCGGCAATCCCGCGCATTGCCGCGAGAGGCTTGAGACCTGTCGCGATGCCGGCGTCGACCGCCTGCTGTGCGCCATCAGCACCGGCGGATTGCCGACGGAAGCGGCGCGGGAATCGATGCGCACGCTCCATGCGCGGGTGTTCCCGTATTTCAATGAAAAGGAACTCGTGACCACATAACCATGGGTGAAATCGTCAAATTCAGGAAACCGTCGCCGAAGGACAAGGCCGAAGGCAAGACGCTGTGCCGCAGCGGCTTCCATAAATGGAAGATCATTTCCGAAAGGAAATTCGACGTGAAACAGGGAAAGCTGGTGACGCTGCGGCGCTGCGAGCGTTGCGGGAAGGAACAAACGATACTGCGCTGAACGGGCTAATCGTGCGGCATGAAAATTTTCAGGACAGACGCGCGCCCAATAACTCACGTAGGGCGATGTGATGGTCTCCTCCCACTTCTTAATCGGCGTCGAATGCGCCACGATGGAAAGCGGTAGCTACCATCAACCTGAAGCAGGAGGAGACCATCACATCGCCCTACGAGGGCTAACGTTTGAGTTGGCCGGCTCGCGTCAGCGCGTCCGAGCCGAACGACTTGTTAGCCATTTTTGAATTTTTCTCTTAGGTGTGTATACCAAGCCCAAACCACAAACCCGAACAACGGGACCATTACTAGCCCATACGCAATATAGATATGCCTTCTTGCACCATTAGGAAATTCAGCTTTTATATAGGTGCTCATGTACAAAATATCAGGATGCTCAGATTCTAATTTCAATATTGCTTTCACAGCCCCTCTAAGCAATTCATTGTAGTAGTAAAGATCAAGATAAAATGCAGCCAAAATTAGAAATAATAAACCACTAGAAACATATGCTCTTAGTTTGTGGCGCATAAGTGCTGACTCGACTTTACTACCAATTAAATATCCAGAGAGCGCACCAATAACACCAGCACCACCCATTAACTGAAGTCTGTATTGGATAATAAGCTCATTAAAATGCATTGCTATTTGTTCATAGTGATACCAGAGTTCGATTGTTTGCTTGATGTCCATTCTTTTTCTCTATTTAAAGGCTAACGTAATTTAGACGTCACATTCTGACGTATAGCCTGACCCGTAGTGACGTATAACTTGGCGGGGATATCAACCCATAAGCATTTTGCCAACAGACATTTAGGTCATATGTCCGCATGGGCATGCAGTATTAACTGCTCCGCCAAACCCTGCAAGCATCTCTAGCAGCAGCTGAAAAAGTCCGAAAAACATCCGAATCCGTCATTCCGGCGAAAGCCGGAATCCAGCGTATTACTGATTTCATTGGTTCTAATATTCTGGACCCCGGCTTACGCCGGGGTGACGAAGAGTTTTTCAGTTGCTGCTAGGTCATCGCCAGGCGGCGGCTCGTCTCCGGGTGCGGAAACTTATGCCTGTCGGGCGCCCAGCGCGCGGACCTGCTCCAGCCATTGCTTCCGCTTCGCGTCGGTCGAATTTTTGATCGGTCCGACTTCGGTGATGCGTACCGGGCTGATGCCGCAAAACTGCAGGATGGTCTTCTTCATGGTGTTGTGGCCGGGGCGGCCGAAGTACCAGCGGTAAATCCACGACGGCGTGTTGAGCGTGACGATCAGGCGCGCGCTGCGGCCCTTGAGCAGCTTGTCCCACAGCGGGGAATCATCGCGGAAATTCACCGCGAAGCCCGGCAGGAACACCCGCTCGACGAATCCCTTGAGCAGCGCCGGGATCGTGCCCCACCAGATCGGATAGACGAACACCAGATGCTCGGCCCATTTTATCGATTCCTGCGCCTGCGCCAGGTCGGGCTCGAGTCCCGCGGGATTCGGCGCGGCCGACGCGGGACAGGCGTCGAAGCGCAGATCGCCGAGACAGATTTCGCGCACTTCCGCGCCCGCGCCGCGCGCGCCTTCGATGTAAGCCTGCGCCAGCGCGCCGCCGTAGCTGTTGCGCTGCGGCTGTCCCAGAATCACCAGTATCTTTTTTGGCATGAATGTCTTCCGCTCACGATTCGGCCCCGGGAATCACGCGTCCGAGACGCAGGTAGATCGGCCAGCGCACCGTCAGCCGCGCGGTTTCCGGACCCCAGGCCCTGGCCAGCGCGCGACGGACGATATCAATCGGGTTCTGTTCGTTCTTTCGCTCGCACAGCCGCGTCGCCGACCAGGTGTGAAGATAACCGATCAGATCGTTCATGTCCCATTCCGCCTTCATGTAAAACTCGGGGACCGGCAATTCGAGAAACGGGAACGGAACGGTCCGGTATTTTTCATCGATGTAATGGCGCTCCGGCGGCCAGTAGGCGCCGACGATATTCTTATAATAATGATGCACCACCTTGTCGACGTCCGGATTGATCCGGCTCAAGCCGTAACACCACGCCGCCAGCAGGCCGTCCGGCTTCAGCACGCGGGACGCTTCCCGGTAAAACGCGTCGAAATGGAACCAGTGCAGCGCCTGGGCCACGGTGATCAGGTCCACGGACCGGGACGGAATCTCGGTTTGCTCCGCCGGCGCCGTGAAATACTCGATATTCTTGTGGCGCACCGCGTTCCGCAGCTGTGCCTGACTCGGATCGGTGGCGATGACGCGGTCGAAATAGCCGGCCAGTCCCAGCGCCGCCTGGCCGTTGCCGGTGCCGCAATCCCACGCCAGCTCGTGCGCCTTGACGGATTTCGCGAGGAACTCGAACAGGGCGTCGGGGTAATCCGGACGGTAGCGTGCGTAATCGCCGGCGTGGCCCGAGAAATGGTCTTTGAAGTTCATTTATGAATTCTCGCCGCAGAGACGCAAAGAGCGCAAAGATTTCTCATGTTACATTTTCAAGAGCTTTTCTTTGCGTACTTCGCGTCTTTGCGGCAAACATCATATAACTCTCAACCTTCGAGCAGTATCTTCTCGGCCTGTTCCAGCGCCTCGGGAGCGCCGTACAGCACCAGCACGTCGCCGGCGGCGAGCCGGGTCTCGGGCGCCGGCTCGGGTCCGCGGATGCCGCCGCGGCGCACGGCGCTGACGCTGACGCCGGCAGCCTCGAGCGGCAGCTCGGAAATCAGCTTGCCCACGGCGTCGGCCCCGTCCGGCAGCGTGATGGAATGCAGCCGCTCCTGGTAGGCGTTTTCCTTGCCTTCGTCGACGTCCGCGCCGTGGAAAAAGCCGCGCAACATGCGATACCGGTCGGTGCGCACGTCGCGCACGTGGCGCACGATGCGCGACACCGGCACGCCCATGAGCAGCAGCAGGTGCGAGCCCATCATCAGGCTGCCTTCGAGGCTTTCCGGCACCACTTCGGTGGCGCCGGCGGCCTTCAGTTTCTCCAGCGCGGCGTCGTCCATGGTGCGCACGATCACCGGCATGTCCGGGCGCAGCAGACGCGTGGTTTCGAGGATCTTCAGCGCCAAGGCGACGTCGTAGAAACTGATCGCCAGCGCCGTGGCGCGCGGCAATCCGGCCGCTTCGAGCACGTCGCGGCGCGCGGCGTCGCCGTAGACCACCGGTTTGCCGCCGTCGCGCGCGTCGCGCACGCGCACCGGGTCGAGATCGAGCGCGAGATATTCGATGCCTTCCTGTTCCAGCATCCAGGCGAGATTCTGGCCGCTGCGGCCGTAGCCGCAGACGATCACGTGCTTGTGCGCGCCGCCGGCCTCGGCGCGGATCGCGTCCAGATTGCCCTCGCGCGCCTGGGTGTAACCCGGTACGAGCTTCTTGGCGACGCGACCGTTGTAGCGCACCACCAGCGGCGCCAGCATCATGCTCAGGACGATCGAGGCCAGCACGATCTGCGAGGCCCGCGCGCTGAACAGCTGGTACTGGTTCGCCTGCAGTATCAGCGCGAACGCGAATTCGCCGACCTGCGACAGCACCAGGCCAGTGCGCAGCGCGACGCCGGTTTCCATGCCGAACAACCGGCCCAGGCCGAGAATCAGCAGCGTCTTGAAAACCATGATGGCGGCGACGCAGACCAGCACCCACGGCCACAGCTGCCGCATCGCGCCGAGATCGAGCATCATGCCGATGGTGACGAAGAAAAGTCCGAGCAGGATGTCGCGGAACGGCAGGATGTCGCCCTCCACCTGATGCCGGTATTCGGTCTCGCCCAGCATCATGCCGGCGAGAAACGCGCCGAGCGCCATCGACAGGCCCGCGGCCTCGGTAACCCAGGCCGACGCCAGCGTGAGCAGCAGCACCGCGAGCATGAAGTATTCGCGCAGCCGCGCCGAAGCGACCTCGTGGAAAAACGGCCGCAGCATCCAGCGCCCGACCAGGAAAATGCCGACCAGCACCAGCACGCTCTTCAGGAACGCCCAGCCGAGCGCGATCCACACTGATTGCCGGATGTCGCCGGCCAGCGCCGGAATCACGATCAGGAACGGCACCACCATCAGGTCCTGGAACAGCAGCACGCTGATGGCGTGGTGGCCGTGGCGCGAATTCTGCTCCAGCTGCTCGGTGAGCAGCTTCATGGCGATGGCGGTGGACGACATCGCCAGCATGCCGCCGATGACCACCGCGCCCTCGGGCGGCACGTCGAACAGCCAGGCGACGAATCCGAACACGAGGCCGCTGATCAGCACCTGCGCGCCGCCGAGCCCGAACACCACGTTCTTCATCGCCAGCAGCTTGGGCAGCGAAAACTCCAGACCCACGGTGAACATGAGGAACACCAGCCCGAACTCGGCGAGGGTGCGCGTGCCCTCCAGGTCCGGAATCCAGCCCATGCCGAAGGGACCGACGACGATGCCGGCGGTGAGATACGCCAGGATCTGCGGCAGGCGCAGATAACGGAACAGCGCGGCCAGCACCACCGCCACGCCCAGCAGGATCAGAATGCCGTGAAAGCCGATCGGCTCCATGGGATAATCGCAATCGTTTCGATATACTCCGCGAAAGATTACCCCAAGCCACGCCAAATCGCTAAACGCATGACGTCATCCGCATCATACGAACAGCTGGGACGCGAAGTGATCCAGCTCGAGGCCGACGCGTTGCAGACGCTGGCGAAGCGCGTCGATGGGCAGTTCGCCGAAGCCTGCCGCCTGATCCTCGCCTGCGCCGGGCGCGTGATCGTCACCGGCATGGGCAAGAGCGGACACATCGGCGGCAAGATCGCCGCCACCCTCGCCAGCACCGGCACGCCGTCGTTCTTCGTGCACCCGGGCGAAGCCTCGCACGGCGACGTCGGCATGATCACGACGTCGGACATCGTGCTGGCCATCTCCAATTCGGGCGAGACCGAGGAAATCCTCACCATCCTGCCGATCATCAAGCGTCTCGGCGTGAAGTTGATCGCGCTCACCGGCGGCATGGAATCCAGCCTCGCGCGCCAGGCCGACGCGACGCTCTACGCCGGCGTGGAGAAGGAAGCCTGCCCGCACAACCTGGCGCCGACGGCGAGCACCACGGCGGCGCTGGCCGTCGGCGACGCGCTCGCGGTGGCGCTGCTCAAGTCGCGCGGCTTCACGCGCGAGGACTTCGCGCGCGCGCATCCGGCCGGCAGCCTCGGCCGCCGGCTGCTGCTGTACGTGAGCGACATCATGCACACCGGCAGCGCCATTCCCCAGGTCGCCGAGGAGGCGAGCCTGCGCGAGGCGCTGCTCGAGATGACCGGCAAGGGACTCGGCATGACCGGCGTGGTGGATCGCGACGGCCGCCTCGTCGGCATCTTCACCGACGGCGACCTGCGCCGTGTGCTCAACCGCAGCGTCGACGTTTACCACGCCAAAATCACCGAGGTCATGACGCGCCACCCGAAAACCACGCGCGCCGACCGGCTCGCGGCGGAAACGGTGCAGCTGATGCGCTCGCTGAAGATCAACGGGCTGTTCGTGGTGGACGAAGACAACCGCGTCCTCGGCGCGCTCAACATGCACGACCTGTTCCGCGCCGGCGTGATCTAAGGAAATCCGAATTTAATATGACCATCTGCCGCAAAGACGCGAAGGGTGAGGCGGAGTTCTCGCGAATGTCCGGTGGACATTCGCGCCGCCGAACGGGTGCAACGGGTTTTGTTGCACCCTGGGCCGCAAATAAGACAAATATCTTTGCGCTCTTTGCGTCTTTGCGGCGAAAACTCATAAATCATTTGGTTCCTAATAATTAATGAACCAGATCCTTGCCCCGTCGTTTGACATCAGTCCCAAAGTCCTCGCGCTCGCCGCGAAGGTGAAACTTCTGCTGTTCGACGTGGACGGCGTGCTCACCGACGGGCGGCTGGTGATCGGCGACGACGGCCAGGAGTACAAGGCGTTCAATTCACGCGACGGCCACGGCATCAAGATGCTGCAGCGCAACGGCGTGGCCGCCGGCATCATTACCGGCCGCAGCTCCGAGGTGGTCAAGCATCGCGTGAAGGACCTCGGCATCCAGCACGTCCATCAGGGCTGCAAGGAAAAACTGCCGGTCTACCGCCGGCTGATCGCCGAACTGAAGCTCGCGCCGGAACAGACCGCCTACGTCGGCGACGACGTGGTCGACCTGCCGATCATGCTCGAAGTGGGCCTGGCGATCGCGGTGCAGAACGCGCATCCGCTCGCCAGGCAATACGCCCACTGGATCACCCCGAGCATCGGCGGTTACGGCGCGGCGCGCGAGGCCTGCGAAATGATCATGTACGCGCAGGGAAGCTATCACGCGGAAATGCGGAAATACCTCGCCGAACCGGGAGAACGGAAATCCGGATGACGCTCGACGCCAAACGGCTCGCCATCGCGGTCGCACTGCTGTTGCTGGCCGCCGGCTCCTGGTGGCTCACACGCACCGTCGGCCTGCCGGAAAAAATATTCGACGGCAAGTCGCGCCACGATCCCGACTACATCATCGAGAATTTCGACTCCACGGTCATGAACGAGAACGGACGCCGGCGCTACAATCTCTCGGCCGCGCGGCTGGTGCATTACGGCGACGACGGCAGTTCCGATCTGGAGCGGCCGTACCTGATCCAGTACCGCGACAATCTCGCCCCGATACACACCCGCGCCGACAAGGGATGGATACCGAAGCAAGGCGATCAGATTCTCATGACCGGAAACGTCATTTCCGCCCAGGGCCGCGATCCGCAAAGCGCCGGCGGCGAAATCCGCACCCACAGCATGAAGATCATGCTCGACCGCTCGCCGACATGAAGCCGCGCGACTCCGCCCCGCTCCCTCTCGTTTTTTTTCTGTTCAGCCTGGCCGTCGCGCCGGCGGCGCGCGCCGCGATGGACGACGCGGACGAACCGATCCGCATCAACGCGCGCTCGGTCGAGGCCAATGAAAAAACCGGCGCCGCGGTTTACCGCGGCCGCGTCGTCGCCGAGCAGGGCCGGCTGTCGATCAGGGCGGATCGCGTGGAAATCCGCGCCCGGAACAACCAGACCGAACTCATTCAGGCGATCGGCAGCCCGGTGAAACTGCGCCAACAGCCGGACGCCACGACGGAGGAAATCCGGGCCGAGGCGAAACGCGTCGATTACCATGTCGCGACGGGCAAGCTCGACATGATCGGCGACGTCAGCCTGCGCCGCGGCGACGATCTGTTCACCGGCGGCGTGCTGCATTACGATCTCGACACCCAAAGCCTGAGCGCCACGGGCGACGACCAAAGCGACGGCCGCGTGCACGCCGTGATACAGCCGCGCAAACCGGCGCCGCCCGCCCCCGAACCCGCGACCCAACCCTGAACCGATCCATGCCCGAAGCGACAAAACAGGTCAAGCGCGCCAGGACCAAGCGCCCCGGCATCCAGGTCGCGAACACGCTGAGCGCCGAGCGGCTGAACAAACAGTACAAGGGCCGCCAGGTCGTGAAGGATGTCTCGCTGGAAATCCGCAGCGGCGAGATCGTCGGCCTGCTCGGCCCGAACGGCGCCGGCAAGACCACCTGCTTCTACATGATCGTGGGGCTGGTGCCGATGGACAGCGGCGCCATCCGTCTCGACAAGACCGAAATCGGCGGCCTGCCGATGCACCGGCGCGCGCGGCTGGGACTGGGCTATCTTCCGCAGGAACCGTCGGTGTTCCGCAACCTGACGGTGGCGGAAAACATCATGGCGATTCTCGAGACACGCGTCGATCTGCCGCCGGAGGATCGCGCGCGCATCCTCGAGGAACTGCTGCACGATCTCAATATCGCCGCGCGGCGCGACGCGCCGGGAATCAGCCTTTCCGGCGGCGAGCGGCGACGCGTGGAAATCGCGCGCGCGCTCGCGACCGCGCCGCGTTTCATCCTGCTCGACGAACCGTTCGCCGGCGTGGACCCGATTTCCGTTCTGGAGATTCAGCAATTGATCCGGCACCTGCAGGAGCGCGGCATCGGCGTACTGATCACCGATCACAACGTGCGCGAGACTCTGAAAATTTGCGACCGTGCGTACATCCTGAGCGACGGTCGGGTCCTGACCTCGGGCACGCCCAGCGATATTCTGTATAATGACGCCGTCAAGAAGGTTTATCTGGGCGAAGACTTCCGTCTTTAAAACAACAGACTCGCGGATTTTCATACAGTATAGCCGCCGCGCGCCCGACGACAGGCGCGACCCACCTTCTGGTAATATGTACTAAACTTTCAGTTAAACATCGCGGAGCCGTTCCAGGGCGGAGCGGCCCGCTTACCGAAGAACCAATGCCTGTATTTTTATGAAGCAGTCACTTGACCTTAAACTCGGTCAGCATCTGACAATCACCCCCCAGTTGCAGCAAGCCATCCGGCTGCTGCAGCTTTCGTCCGTCGAACTCCAGCAGGAAATCCAGGAAGCGCTCGAAAGCAATCCGCTGCTCGAGGAAAACGAACGCGAGGAAGAATCCACGGAAAGCAAGGGCGAGGCCGACTCGGCCTCCTCCGATTCGGCCTCGACGGAAAGCCCGGACGGAGATGAAACCGCCTCCTACGACGAGGCCGAGTCGCTGTCTCCGAACGATTCCGGCGCCGATCTCGACACCGGCTCCGGCGAAGACAACGACTGGGGCAACGACAGCTTCGAGTCCATGACCGCGCCCACGGGCAGCCGTTCGGCTTCGGACGACGACTTCCCCGACATCGACGCGCGCAACAGTCCGCCGCAGACGCTGCGCGACCATCTGCTGTGGCAGATGCAGATGACGCCGTTTTCCGACACCGACAAGCAGATCGCGCTGGCCCTGATCGACGCCATCAGCGAGGACGGCTACCTGAGCTGCAAGCTGGAGGAAATCCAGCAGGCCCTGAGCAAGAACCTGCCCGTGGAGATCGACGAAATCGAGGCGGTGCTGCACCAGATTCAGAACTTCGACCCGCTCGGCGTCGGCGCGCGCGATCTCGCCGAATGCCTGCGCCTGCAGATGAAGACGCTCCCGTCCGACACGCCGTGCGTGAAGCAAGCGACCGAACTCGCCACGCCGCAAAACCTGGCGCTGCTCGCGGCGCGCGACTACACGCAGCTGCGGCGGAACCTCAAGCTCTCGGCGGAGGACCTGCAGCAGGTCATCAACCTCATCCAGAGCCTGAATCCACGTCCGGGAAACTCCGTCACGTCGTCGCAGGCGGGTTACATCGTTCCCGACATCGTCGTCAAGAAAGTCCGCGGCGTCTGGCGCGCCGATCTCAATCCGGACGTCTCCCCGAAGCTGCGCATCAACCGCCATTACGAAAAGATGATCCATCGCGGCGATTCGAGTTCCGACAACCGCTACCTCCAGGATCAGCTGCAGCAGGCGCGCTGGTTCATCAAGAGCCTGAACTCCCGCAACGAGACGCTGCTCAAGGTCGCGCGCACGATCGTGGACCGGCAGCGCGCCTTCTTCGACCACGGGGCCGAAGCCATGAAGCCGCTGGTGCTGCACGACGTGGCCGAGACCGTGAGCATGCACGAATCCACCATTTCGCGCGTCACCACCAACAAGTACATGCTCACCCCGCGCGGAATATTCGAATTGAAGTATTTCTTCTCGAGCCACGTATCGACCGCCGACGGCGGCACCTGTTCGGCGACGGCGATCCGCTCGATCATCAAGAAGCTGGTGGAGTGCGAGATACCGACCAAGCCCATCAGCGACAGCAAGATCGCCGAGATCCTGTCCGAACAGGGAATCAACGTCGCGCGGCGCACGGTCGCGAAGTACCGCGAATCGATGAACATCCCGCCTTCCAGCCAGCGGAAGTCGTTAGTCTAGTCAGCCCGGAGAATTTTCATGCAAATCACGGTCAGCGGTCACCAGGTTGAAATCACCGAACCCCTGCGCAACTACGCCGCGGAGAAAATCGGACGCCTGCAGAAACACCTGGACAGCATCATCAACGCCAGCGTCGTGCTGCACGTCCAGAAAAATCTGCACAAGGCCGAGGCCACCGTCCAGGCGCGCGGGACCACCCTGCACGCCGACGCCGAGGGTCCCGACATGTACGCCGCCATCGACGCGCTCGCCGACAAGCTCGATCGGCAGATGCTCAAACACAAGGAAAAGACCAACAGCCATCACCGCAGCGAGGCGTCGCTCAAGAAACTCTGAAGCCTCGGCGCCGGCGCGCGCAGCGACCCGGCCGCGGCCTGCGCCACGAACCGCGCGGCCGGCGGCGGCAAACCTGTTACAATGGCTTCCGCCCTGCCCGGCCGATAACGCCTTAAAACCCGCGTATCCCGGACCGGCCGGGGATTCCGTCATCACGAAACGAGGCGAGTTGCTTGCGGCGCAAACCACGAAAAAAGTCTGCCGGTGCATCACACAAGCCCGGTCAGTCGCGCGCTGATTCCGCGACCACGCCGCCGGTCACGGTGCGTGACCTCTTCGAATCGCAATCCGCCCCGCTCAAACTTGAATGGGTCGCGGGCGAAACCGGCAAGGGCCGGCTGCTCGAACCCACGACCGCCAAATACCCGGGCATGGCGCTGGTGGGGCATCTCAACTTCGTGCATCCGAACCGGATCCAGGTCCTCGGCGAGGCGGAAGTGGCGTACCTGTCGCGGCTCCCCGCGAAGGAATACGACGAGACGATCCGCAACCTCTTTACCTGCGATAACACCTCGGCTGTCATCGTGGCGAACGGACGGAAGATCACCCCCGACCTGATCGCCGCCGCCGACAAGTCCTCGCTCGCGCTGTTCTCGTCATCCCTGGCCAGTCCGGTGGTGATCGATCATCTCCAGTACTACCTGACGCGCGCGCTCGCGCCGCGCATCACCGTGCACGGCGTCTACATGGAAGTCATGGGCATGGGCGTCCTGATCACCGGCGAATCCGGCATCGGCAAAAGCGAGCTCGCGCTCGAACTGCTGTCGCGCAATCACCGCCTGATCGCGGACGACGCGGTCGAGTTCGTCCACGTCGGTCCGGACGTGATCGTCGGCCAGTGCCCGACGCTGCTCTCGGATTATCTCGAGGTTCGCGGCCTGGGCGTTCTCGACGTGCGGCTGATGTTCGGCGAAACCGCGGTGCGGCACAAGAAAAAGCTGCACCTGATCGTGCGCCTAGAGACGATCCAGCGCCAGAAAATGAGCAAGATCGACCGCCTCGAATCGAAACAGATGACGCGCGCTATTCTCAACGTGGACATCCCGGAGGTGGCCTTGTTCGTCGGTCCGGGCCGCAACCTCGCGGTGCTGGTGGAAACCGCCACCCGCGCCTACATCCTGCGCATGTGGGGTTTCGATCCGCTCGATGATTTCATCAAACGGCACCAGGACCACATGAACAACGCCGGAGCGGCTCATCCGGCCCCGCGCGGCGTACTGGCGGGGGACGCGCTGCGCAAGGCGCGAAGCAAAGTGGACTGAATGAGTTTTTTCATCGTCAGCGGTCTGTCCGGTTCCGGCAAGACCATCGCGCTCCAGGCCCTGGAGGACATCGGCTTCTACTGCATCGACAACTTGCCGGCCGTGCTGTTGCCGCATTTCGCCGGCCTGCTCGCGGAAATGCGCAGCCACGCGATCATGAACGTGGCCATCGGGCTGGACGTGCGCAACCGCGCCTTTCTCGCCGACCTGCCGAAGAGCTTGAAGGAATTGCGCACGCGCGGCGTCCATTACCGCATCGTTTTTCTCGAGGCCGAGGACTCGATCCTGATCAAGCGCTTCAAGGAAACGCGGCGCAAGCACCCGATGCTGGATCACCAGACGCCGCTGGTCGAGGCGATCGACGCGGAGAAAAAATCGCTCGAACCGCTGTCGATCGACGCCTCGTTGCGCATCGACACCACGCACACCACGCCTCACGAGCTGCGCATGCAGGTGCGCAATTTCGCGCATGGCGAGGAAACGGCGGGTCTGACGCTGCTGTTCGAGTCCTTCGGCTACAAGCACGGCACGCCGCTCGACGCCGATTTCGTGTTTGACGTGCGCTGCCTGCCCAATCCCTACTGGCAGACCGACCTGCGCCAGTACAGCGGGCTGGACGAGCCGGTCGTGCATTTCCTCGAGCAGTACGACGAGGTCAAGGCGATGTTCGACGAAATCTGCGGGTTTCTGGAAAAATGGCTGCCGCGCTTCGAGCGCGAGGACCGCACCTACCTGACCGTCGCCATCGGCTGCACCGGCGGTCAGCACCGCTCGGTCTACCTCGTGCGCCGGCTGGCGGAGTATTTTTCCGAGAGGAACATCAAGACCCAGGTGCGGCACCGGGAACTGAAATGAACCTTCATCGCTTATCCTTCCCCCGGGAACGGGAACCATGACAGGAATGGGACATCAATGATCGGCTTGCTGATTCTCGCAGACAAAAACCTGGGCGCCGGCCTGATCGCCGCCGCCGTGCACACGCTCGGCAGCCGGCCGCCGCAACTGGCGGCGACGGAGCTCGACTACACGGAGACGCCGGAGCACATGGACGCCGTCCTGCGCGACGGCATCCGCCAGGTGGATCGGGGCGACGGCGTGCTGATCCTCGCGGACGTCTACGGCGCGACCCACACCAACGTCGCCTGCCATCTGCTGGCGCGCGGGCGCATCGAACTGATCACCGGCGTCAACCTGCCCATGCTGCTGCGCGTGCTCAACTACCGGCACCTCAAGATGGACGATCTCATCGACAAGGCCCTGAGCGGCGGCAGCGGCGGCATCATCTGCGCCGGCAACCCCGAAAAAATTCGGGGGACGCGCTGATGCGCTGCCAGAAAATCGTCATCGTCAACCGGCTCGGCCTGCACGCGCGCGCCTCGGCCAAGTTCGTGAGCCTGGCCTCCGAATTCGCCGCCGAGATCACGCTCAAGCGCAACGGTCAGCAGGTCAACGGCAAGAGCATCATGGGCATCATGATGCTGGCGGCCGCCAAGGGCGCCGAACTCGAACTCTGCACCGACGGCAAGGATGAAAAGAAAGCGATGGAAGCGCTGACCGATCTGGTCAACGACCGCTTCGGGGAAGGGGAATAATCGTCATGTTAGCCCTGCACGGCACCGGCGTCAGCGACGGCATCGCCATCGGCAAGGCCTTCGTGCTGCAACGCGAGATGCCGGAAATTCCCGAGTACGCCATTCCCCGGGAATTTCTCGACGAGGAGGTCACCCGCTTCCAGCGCGCGGTCGAGGTCTCGCGCCGGCAACTGATGACGATCCGCGAACATATCCCGGTCAACGCCCCGCCCGAGGCGACGAGCTTCCTCGACGCGCACCTGCTCATGCTCGACGACAAGATGATCTCGATGGCGCCGGCCGACACCATCCGGCAGAAGCAGTGCAACGCGGAATGGGCGCTCAAGACCCAGAGCGACATCCTCAGCGCCCTGTTCGAGCAGATGGACGATCACTACCTGCGCAACAAGAAAACCGACGTCAACCAGGTCGTGAACCGCATCCTGCGCAACCTGCTGCAGCAGAATTACGACGAACACGAGCAGATCGCCGCCGGCGCCATCGTGGTGGCGGACGACCTGACCCCGGCCGACACGGTGATGCTGAAGCACAACCACGTGCACGCGTTCGTCACCAGCCTGGGCGGTCCGATTTCGCACACCTCCATTCTCGCGCGCAGCCTCGGCATTCCGGCGATCGTCTCGGCGCACAGCGCCACGCGTTACGTCCGCACCGGCGAGGAGCTGATCGTGGACGGCAAGCGCGGCATGCTGATCATCGCCCCCGACCGGCGCATCGTCGCCGAGTACCGCAAGCGCAAAAACGACATTCTCCGACAGCGCCGCGAGCTCAACCGCCTGCGCACCAGCCGCGCGGTGACGCGCGACCGCCGCCGCATCGCGCTGCTGGCCAACATCGAATTGCCCGCCGACGTGCGCGCCGCCGCCCAGGCCGGCGCCGAGGGCATCGGCCTCTACCGCACCGAATTCCTGTTCATGAACCGTCCGCAGCCGCCGAACGAGGACGAACAGTTCCGCGCCTACGTCAAGGTGGTCAAGTCGCTGCCGGGAAAACCGGTGACCATCCGCACGCTCGATCTCGGCGCGGACAAGCAGGTCGACGGCGGCCGCGCCGCCGCCGCGATCACGGTCAACCCGGCCCTCGGCCTGCGCGCCGTGCGGCTGTGCCTGCACGACACCTCGCTGTTCCGCCCGCAGCTGCGCGCCATCCTGCGTGCTTCGGTGTTCGGCAACGTGCGCATGATGATCCCCATGTTGTCGAGCCAGGACGAGTTGTACCGGGTGCTCGACCTGATCGAGGAAACCAAGAGCGAGCTCAAGCGGGAAGGCGAGAAATTCAATCCGAAGATTTCCGTCGGCGGAATGATCGAGGTGCCGGCCGCCGCGATTTCGGCGGACTTGTTCGCGCCGTATCTCGATTTCTTTTCCATCGGCACCAACGATCTCATCCAATACACGCTCGCCATCGACCGCGTCGACGACGCCGTGAACTATCTCTACGACCCGTTGCATCCGTCGGTACTGCGGCTGATTTCGATGACGATTCAGGCCGGCAAAAAGGCGCGCATACCGGTGGCGATGTGCGGAGAAATGGCGGGCGATCCGCGTTATACCAGCCTGCTGCTGGGGTTGGGACTGACCGAGTTCAGCATGCACCCGGCCACGTTGCTGGAGGTGAAGAAGATCGTGCGCGACAGCAACGTGGGCGCGCTCTCGCGGCTGGCGAACCAGGTGCTCAAGATCCGCGACACGCGCGAAGTGCACGCCGCGGTGGAAAAGCTCGGTCAGCACTGAGCCGGGCTGTTTGCCGGGGGAATGTTTTAGCGGCGCAGCCCTTCCGGCAATTGCGGTCCGATTTCCGTGGTCTGCGCGGGATAGACGTAAGCGAAGGCCGGCTGGCTGTCCTGCACGATCGCCACCAGTCCGCTGCGGTACTTGAGGCGGTTGGCGCTGAATCCTTCCGCGATCCGCGGCTGGAACGTTTCCTTCAATACCGACACCGCGGTGATCTTATTCAGCCGGAACGGACGCCAGAACGGCGGCGGACGGCCCGAGGCGGAGTAGCCGCGCGTCTGGTACGCATCCAGGGACAGCTCGCCGCGCTCGTCGGTGTACACGGCATGCGGTTCCACGACGCGGATCTGGCGCTGGTCGTGATAGCGGATGGCGACGCAGCGTTTTTCCTTGATGGCCTGACTGATCAGCTGGATGGTGTTGGGCAACATCGATGCGATTCCTCTCTGCCTCCACCAAATATGGCACAGGCGCGGGGAAGCGCAAATTCAACTGATAAATGGCGGGTTTTACGACTCGTGCGGCCCGTTTCCGTCCCGGCCTCGAAGCGAGACGGAATCAGGTCAGGAACAGGGTCGCCAGCCCCAGGAACGCGAAGAAGCCGACGACGTCGGTGACGGTGGTCAGAATGACGCCGCTGGCCACCGCCGGGTCCACGCCCATCTTGCGCACCAGCACCGGGATGATCACGCCCGAGAGCGCGGCAAAAACAAGATTGATGACCATGGCCAGACTCAGCGCCAGCGCGACCAGATAGTTATGGTGCCAGGCGACGGTCACGATCGCCACGGTGACGGCCCACAACAAACCGTTGAGGGCGCCGACCATGAATTCCTTCATCAGTACCGTGCGCGCATTGGCTTCGCTCACGACGCCGAGGGCCAGTCCGCGCACCACCACCGTCAGCGTCTGCGTGCCGGCATTGCCGCCCATGCCGGCGACGATCGGCATCATCACCGCCAGCACCGCCACCTTCTCGATCGTGTGCTCGAACAGGCCGACCACGGCCGAGGCGATGAACGCCGTGACCAGGTTGATGCCGAGCCAGATGGCGCGCTTGCGGCTGGTGCGCACCACCGGCGCGAGTATGTCCTCGTCCTCCGACAGGCCCGCGGGCGCCATCACCGCGCGTTCGGCTTCCTCGCGGATGACGTCGACCACGTCGTCCACCGTGATGCGCCCGAGCAGGCGGTTGTTCTCGTCCACCACCGGCGCCGAGACCAGGTTGTAGCGCTCGAACGCCGCCGCCACCTCCTTGTCCGGCGCCAACGCGGCGAACTTGATCACGTCGCGCTCCATCACCGCGGACACGCGGCGATACGCCTCGGTGGTCAGCAGCCGCGCGACCGGCAACGCGCCGACTACGCGGTCGCTGCGGTCCACCACGAACAGCTGGTTGGTGTGCTCGGGCAGTTCGCCGCGGCGGCGCAGGTAGCGCAGCACCACCTCGAGCGTGATGTTCTCGCGCACCGTGATGGTGTCGACGTTCATCAGGCCGCCGGCGGTGTCCTCGGCGTAGGACAGCACCGCGTCGAGGCGCTGGCGGTCCTGCTTGTCGAGCGCGAACAGGATTTCCGCGATCACCTCGTCCGAGAGGTCCGGGAGCAGATCGGCGATATCGTCGGTGTCGAGCGCGTGCGCCGCGGCCACCAGCGCCTGGTCGTCCATCAGCTTGACCAGGTCCGCGCGCACCGCTTCCGGCAGTTCGAGCAGCACTTCGCCCATGCGCTGGATGTCCACCTGCGCCCACACCTTCACGCGCGGCTCGGGCGGCAGACCTTCCAGCACGTGGGCGATGTCCGCCGGATGAAGCTCGGTCAGGATCTGGCGCACCGCGGCGGGTTCGCCGGTTTCGAGCGCGGCCAGTACCCGCTTCAGGTGATCCGGTTTTTTCTGTTTGCGCGGCCTGGCCATGGAGACGGTCCTCGTGAGGCGCAAAGTGTAGTCGGCCATGCGCCCGCCGCAAAGAGGATTCTTGCCGTGTCGCGACTAGTTGCCGGCGACGGTCATGCGTTCGATCAGGAGGGAACCGCTGCGGATGTTGCCGCGGGTGTCGACGTCGCTGCCCGCGGCCAGGATGTGCCGGAACATGTCGCGGAGATTGCCGGCGATGGTGATTTCCTCCACCGGGTATTGGATCTCGCCGTTTTCGACCCAGAACCCGGCGGCGCCGCGCGAATAGTCGCCGGTGACCGTGTTGACGCCGAAACCGATGAGCTCCGTGACCAGCAGGCCGGTGTGCAGGCGCCGCAGCAGCGCCGCCAGATCGTCCGTTCCCGGCTCGATCGTGAGGTTGTGCACGCCCCCGGCGTTGCCGGTGGTCTGCATCTTGAGCTTGCGAGCCGAATAGGAGTCGAGCACGTAGCCCTGCAACACGCCGTCGCGCACCAGGTCGCGCGGCCGGGTCGCCACGCCCTCGCTGTCGAAGGCGGCGCTGCCCTGGGCGCCTTTCAGATACGGCTGCTCGTGAATCCGCACGAAATCGGCGAACACCGGCTTGCCCAGGCTGTCCAGCAGGAACGAGGCCTGCCGGTACAGGCTGGCGCCGCGCACCGCGCTGACGAAATGCGACAGCAGGCTCGACGCCACCGGCGCCTCGTACAGCACCGGGCATTCGCGCGTCGACAGCTTGCGGCTGCCGAGGCGCCGCAGCGTGCGGCGCGCGGCCATCTGCCCGACGGCCTCCGGCGATTCCAGCCCGCGCGCGTCGCGCGCCACGGTATACCAATAATCGCGCTGCATGCCGGCTTCGTCCTGCGCGATCACGCTCAGGGACAGACTGTGGCGCGTCGCCGCGACCGCGCCGAGAAAACCGTGCGTGTTGCCGTACAGCTCGAGCCCTTCGTGGGTGGACAGGCTGGCGCCTTCGGAGTTGGTGATGCGCGGGTCGGCGCCGCGCGCCGTCGCCTCGGCCGAGCGCGCCAGTTCGATGACCTGGTCCATGCCCGGATTCCACGGATGATGCAGGTCCAGATCGGGAATATTTTTCGCCAGCAAATCCGGATCGGCCAGGCCGGCGCAATCGTCTTCCGCGGTGTATCGGGCGATGGTGCAGGCGGCGCGCACGGTCTCGCGCAGCGCCCGATCGCTGAAATCGGTGGTGCTGGCCGAGCCGGTGCGCTGCCCGAAATAAACCGTGACGCCCATGCCCTTGTCACGGGTATGTTCAACGGTCTCGACCTCGCCCAGCCGCACCGTGAGCGACAGGCCCTGATTCACGTTCACCGCCGCCTCGGCGGCGGTGGCGCCGGATTTTTTGGCCTCGGCGAGCACGGCCTCGACGACCGCGGAAAGCCGCGCGCGCGTTTCCGGGTCCGTCACCGCCGGACTCTTTACCGGCGCGCTCATCCCCGGGTTCCTCCGACGGTGAGACTGTCTATCTTGAGCGTCGGCTGGCCCACGCCGACGGGCACGCTCTGTCCTTCCTTGCCGCAGGTGCCGACGCCGGAATCGAGCGCGAGATCGTTGCCGACCATGGACACGCGCGTCAGCACGTCCGGCCCGTTGCCGATCAGGGTCGCGCCCTTGACCGGGCGCGTGATTCTTCCGTTCTCGATCAGATACGCCTCGGAGGCGGAGAACACGAACTTGCCCGAGGTGATGTCCACCTGACCGCCGCCGAAATTGACGGCGTACAGACCCTTGTCCACTGAAGCGATGATCTCGCCCGGATCGTGTTTCCCGGCCAGCATGTAGGTGTTGGTCATGCGCGGCATCGGCAGATGCGCGTACGATTCGCGCCGGCCGTTGCCGGTGGGCGCGACGCCCATGAGGCGCGCGTTGAGTGTGTCCTGCATGTAACCCTTGAGAATTCCATTTTCGATCAGCACGGTCTTCCGGGTCGGCGTGCCTTCGTCGTCGACGTTGAGCGAGCCGCGCCGGTCGGGAATCGTGCCGTCGTCCACCACGGTGCATTGTTCGGCAGCCACGCGCTCGCCGATGCGTCCGGCGAAGGCCGAAGTTCCCTTGCGGTTGAAGTCGCCTTCGAGTCCGTGACCGATGGCTTCGTGCAGTAAAATGCCCGGCCAGCCGGGGCCGAGCACCACCGGCATCGCGCCCGCCGGCGCGTCCACGGCGTCGAGATTCACCAGCGCCTGGCGCACCGCCTCGCGCGCGTAGGCGAGCGCCCGGTCCTCGCGATCGAAGTAATCATAAGTAACCCGCCCGCCGCCGCCGTGACTGCCCTGTTCGCGCCGGCCGTTGCTCTCGACGATCACCGTCACGTTGAGCCGCACCAGCGGCCGCACGTCGCCGGCGATCACGCCGTCGGAACGCACCACCAGCACCACCTCGTGCACCGCGGCGAGGCTGGCCATGACCTGCTTCACGCGCGGGTCCTGCTTGCGGGCTTCCTGCTCGACCCGCTCGAGCAGTTTTACCTTGGCGTCGTCGGGCAGACTGGCGAGCGGGTCGACCGGCCGGTAAAGCCTGAGCCCCGACTCGCCGCGAAACGCCGCCGGCGTCTGGCCGCCGTCACCATGCCGGGCGATGGCGCGCGCGGCCACGGCGGCATCGAGCAAGGTCGGCAGAACGATTTCATCCGAGTAGGCGAAACCGGTTTTCTCGCCGGCGCAGGCGCGCACGCCGACGCCCTGCTCGATGTTATGGCTGCCGGATTTGACCTTGCCCTCCTCGAGCGACCAGGATTCGTGACGGCTGTACTGGAAATAAAGATCGCCGTAATCCACGCCGCCGGTCATGAGCTGGCCGATCAGGCGCGTCAGTTCCGACTCGCCGATGCCGGCGGGTTCGAGCAGCGACCGGCGCGCCAGGGCGAGCATCGTTTCGCTCATGCCGCCGCCTCCGATAGGCAATGCAAGACCACGACCACGAAGCGTCGGCGGCCTTGCGTCAGTTCGCCGGTCGCATCCCCGCTGCGCGGGGGGCGCCCCGGAGCGTTGCCCGAGGGACCCGCGAAGCGGGATCGGGCAGCGGAGGGGACGCCAGCGACCGCAAACGGGGCGCCTGCATCCCGCACAGCGGTCGCATCCCCGAAGGGGCCCCTGCTCCGCGCTGCGCGGTCGCCATCTCCGCGGCTCATGACGCTATCCTCCGGTGGTGGATGCTGGGCAGATTGGCGCGCGCGCCGTGCTGGCGGGCGGGATCGCAATCGGCGATGACGTGGCCCGCGCCCTGCGCGAGCCTGCCGAGCACCTCGCCCCAGGGGCTCACGATCATGCTGTCGCCGTGGGTTTCGCGGCCGTTGGCGTGACGGCCGCCCTGTCCCGGCGCGATCACGTAGGCGAGGTTCTCGATGGCGCGCGCCCGCACCAGCACCTCCCAGTGCGCTCTGCCGGTATGCGCGGTGAAGGCCGAGGGCACGACGAAAATTTCCGCGCCGCGGTCGAGCAGGCGGCGGAACAGTTCCGGGAAGCGCAGGTCGTAGCACACCGCCAGCCCCACCCGGCCGAAGGGAGTGTCCGCGGCCACGACATCCTCGCCCGGCTCGAAACCGTCCGATTCCCGGTATTGCTCGCCGTTATCGAGACGCACGTCGAACAGATGGATCTTGTCGTAGCGCGCCACGCGCTCGCCGCGCTCGTTGAACAGCAGGCACGCGGCGCGCACCTTGCCCGCGACCCTGGCCGTCAGCGGCAGGGTGCCGCCGACCAGCCACACGCGGTGGCGCGCCGCCTGCGCGGCGAGAAAATCCTGAATCGGACCGCGGCCGTCGGTTTCGGCCGCCGCCAGCCGTTCGCCGTCGCTGCGCGGCATGATGGCGAAGTTCTCGGGCAGCGCGACCAGCCTGGCGCCGGCGGCGGCGGCCGCGCCGACGAGGCGCGCGGCTTCGTCGAGGTTCGCCGCGACCGAAGTCCCGGACACCATCTGCACGGCCGCCATGAGCGTCATGTCACGCTTCCACCGAAACGATTTGTCCGGAGCAGGTCAGGAACGGGGATCGGATATGCCAGGGAAGGAAAAACGAAATATTGCCGCATGCCGATAGAATATCATCGAACGCCGGCGGCATCATCCGCTTTCGGCGACGCGTCGGATGATTTGGGTTCCCTGTCTTTCACCAGCTTGTTGATCGTCGGATTTTCCCACGGCCCTTTCACCACATAGCTGATGCGGGTTCCCGCGGCGATCTGTTTCTTGAAAATTTTCTGCACCGCCAGCACTACCGCGGCCACCTGCGGACCCCAGACGCCCCAGGTGGCGAGCGTGACGCTGTCGCTCAGCTTCGGCTGCAACTCGATGGCCAGATCGTAGTCCTCCGCCGCCAGTCCGATCCGTCCGCCGATGTCGATCTGCATCGCCGGACCGCGGATGGAAAAACCGTGGGTATAGGCGTTTCCTTTTTCGATCGTCACCTCGCCTTGAATCCGGTCGTAGATGAATCCCTTGCCGAACACCGGACTGAAATCGAGCGTGAGATAGCGACCGATGGCGCTGAAATCGAGCAGTCCGAAAAGCCGGCCGGCGCCCTGCTTCACCTGCAGGAAACGGCCCTTCTTCGCCGTCACCTCGACGCCGCCGCTCAGCGTCGCGAGCTGGACGTTCGCCGGCGATCCCGGCCAGGACAGGTGCGATTTCACGGATGCCTCGCCGCCCGACATCTGGTCCGGCGCGCCGAAGGCCTCCATGGTCTTGCCCATGTCGGTGCTGTTGAACTCGATGACGAAGCTGCTCGCGTGCCTGCCGTCGGTAAATTGCCAATCGCCGTTGACGCCGAGTTTCATTTCCGGCCGTGTCAGATTGAACCGCGCGATCGTCCAACCGGACACGCCGGGCGACGCCGCGAAATCGAGCTCGCCCAGCTGCTTGTCGCGCACCTGGAAGGATTTGCTGCGCAGCTCCACCGTCGGCAGCCGGCGCGGGTCCGCCTGCTCGTCGCGCCGTTCGTGCTGCCTGTCCGGCAACGTCAGGCGCGCCAGGTCCAGCTCGAATCGCGCGGCGGGTCCCTTGCCGGAAAATTTCACGCTGCCGGCCATGGAGGCGCCGCCGACATTGCCGCTCCACGTGTCGCGGCTGCGAAAAAGATCGAGCGCGAGATTTCCAAACGGACGATCGAACATGGTGAGCGAGCGCACGTCGGCGCTGACGTGATTGAGCCATGCCGGAACCGCGCCGGCGCCATCGCCCAGCAGCGGCCACCATTGATCCATGTCCACGTCGTCGAGGCGGGCGCTGACGTGCAACCCATGCTCCTTCGGCAGCGCCGCCGACGGCTCGCCGAAACCGATCCGGCCGCGCGACAGGCTCCAGCCGCCCGTCTCGCGTCCGAACAACAGCCGGCCGCTCATGCGATTGCCGACGCTGATTCCGAGCGCGATGTTCTCGCGCGTGCTCGACTCGGTGCGAACGACGAGCTTCTCCTCGGCCAACCCCTTGGGCCGGTCGAGCGGCGCCGGCAGCGAGATTTTCAGGTTCCGCAGATCGGCCTCGGCGCGCAAATCGCCCGTGTCCTTGTTCCACTGCCAGGCGCCGTTCCAGCTCACGCTGCCCGCGATGCGCGACGCAATCCGGGGACCCACGAAGGGCGCGATGCCCGGCGCGGTGATCGCGCCTTCTCCGCGGATGCGCAACCGGTCCTGCTCCCGGCTGGCGGCCAGAATCGTCTCGCCGCCGAGAAACCGTGAGCGCAGGGTTCCGTCACGAATGCCCGACTCCGTGAAGCGCACGTTGCCCTCGATCCCCTCCGCCGCCACGCCGGCGCCGGGAAACCGCAACGTGCTTTTCAGGAAACGATACTCGCCGGCGATGGCGGTCGCGTGCGCATCGCTCAGCGGGATATTGAGATCGAGACTGAGGATGCCGTCGCCCGCGCCCTGCAAACCGGACGGCACATAGGCCAGCCAGCGCGCCGTACCGGGTTCGGGTTTGACTTCACGCAGGACGTTCAAGGTTTCGTTGACCGGGCCGGCGACCTTGCCGCTCACGTGAACGACATGATGGCCGTCGCCGGCATCCCGCGACTGCACCGTTACCTGGCTGGCGTTGAGATTGCCGATCTTGCCGTTGCCGGTGACCAGCACCTCCGGGCCGTTGACCGCCACGTCCACCTCCGCCTGCTTGATCGGTTCCCAGCTGGGCAGGAAGCGGTACACGCCGCGGCGCACGTGCCCGCGCAATTCGAACTTGCCGGTCTGCTGGCGGAAGGGAAAATCGCGGACCGGCCCGTCGTAGATCAGATAACCCTGCGTGATCTCGCCGCCGAGAAATGAACGTTCCATCCACGCCAGCGTCGCCGGCGACAGGCGCTCGGCGGGAAAGTAGCGCGCCGCGTGCGCGCCGTTGCCGTCGCGAAAATCCACGCGCAGTTTCACGTGCGGCGAAGCCGACGGGTCGAGCGGGATGCGCACGCTCAGCTTGCCGGCGCCCTGGGCGTCGTCGCCGGTCACGCGCAGATCGTTTCCGTTGATCAGCCAGTAGTCGGTGTATTTCTCCCAGCTGAGATCGGCGCTGACGCGCTTCGCCGTCAACGGGACGCGAAACACCCGCGGCAGCGACACGCTGACGTTGCCCGAATCGAGCCGCAGGTTGCCGGTCCGGCGCGACAACGACAGATGCCCGCTCAGTCCCTGCACGCCCGGATATTTCCGGTAGGCAAGCACGCTGGCGGCGCTGACGTCGGTTTCCAGCGAAAAATCGGTCGCATCGCCGTCTCTGTAGATCCGCAGGCTGAAATTGTCGGCGGCGCCGTCGGGCTTCGCGGCCAGCCAGTAATCCAGCCATTCGCCGGATTGCGCGGGATCGCTTTTGGCGGCATCGGCCAGTTCCGCCTTCAGGCGCGCGGCAAAGTCGGTGACGTCGCCGATGTCGATGTGCTTGACCTGAATCTGGCTGTCATCCGGTTGATACTGGATGCGCATGTGTTCCGCGGACCACGCCGGACCGGCCAGGCCGATGACGGGGTTGGCGATGTCGAGACGCCAGCCGGCGCGGGTCGTCTTCCAGCTGAGATCGCCGCCGGCCTCGCGAATGTCGAGCGGCGTGCTCCATGCCGGCAGCGGCAAGCGCAAGCCGGTCGCGCGCACGTTGCCGCGCATCGCTGCCGGACGCCCCTGCTCCCATTCCGACCACAGTTGCGCATTGAATTTCCCCCGGAAGGATCCGGGCAGCTTCTCGCGCGCCACCAGCGGAAGCGCGTCGGCGTCCACGTCCGCGGCGCGCAGGTAGATTTCCCCGCTCCACGCGGACGACGCGAACGGATCGCCGGTGATGTCGAAAACCAGCGAACACTCGCGGCAGATGCGCGGCGGAAACTGGGCGTTGAATTCGAGCCGGTGACGATCGCCGCTGTTGCGAAGACTCAGGTTCACCCGTGAAAAATGCACGCCGGCGTCCTTTTCCCGGTGATCGAGCCATTGAAGTTCGCCGTTCTCGATCTCAAGTCGTCCCTGCTGAAACAGCAAGGCGACGAATTTCTCGTCGTCGGTGGGTTGCGCGGCCTGCAGCGGATCGAAGCCGGATATCCGGAAGCGTCCGTCGGTCAGCCGCTCGAGCGCCAGGCTCGGATTGACCACGACCAGGCTGTTGATTTCCAGCTTTCCCCACAGCAACGGCAGCAGCGCCAGACTGATGCGGACCTCGCTCAGCCGGATCGCGGGCTGACGCCCGTCGGCCGCGTACACCTGCATCCCCTTCGCCTGCGCGCCGGGATGCAGACCTTCCCAGTACGCGTGCAGCGATTCGATGCGCACCGCGTGCCCGGAACGCTGGCTCAGATACTCCTCGAGCGCGGGCTTGCGCTCAGAGATCATCGGCAGCATGTAATGCGCAATCGCGAAAACGATTGCCAGTACCGTCAGCAATACAACTGACACGTACAGGGTCCAGCGGCTGACGCGCAGCGTCCAGTGGCCCACGTGAAAGACGTAACGCTGGAGTCGTTTTTTCATGCGGGCGGCGATTTCCCTGCCGGGACGTTTTGGACATTCATAGGGCTATTCTGCCGTATCCGCGACCAAAGCGGGAAATCGCGAAACGGGGGAATTTGGTCCTTCAGAGGCCGGATTCGTCCGGAAGTTTCTTTTCTCGCGGATTACGGGAATCACCGGTTACATCAGCACCACGTCGTACTGCTCCTGGGTATAGAGCGGCTCGACCTTGAGCTGGATCGGCTTGCCGATAAACTCCTGCAGTTTCACCAGGCTGCCCGCTTCCTCGTCGAGCAGCAGGTCGATGACCGTCTGGGAGGCCAGCACCACGTACTCGTCGGTCCCGTACTGGCGCGCTTCGCGCAGGATTTCGCGGAAAATTTCATAACAAACCGTCTGCGGCGTCTTCACCATGCCGCGCCCCGCGCACGCCGGGCAGGGCTGGCACAGGACGTGCTCGAGGCTTTCGCGGGTGCGCTTGCGCGTCAGCTCCACCAGCCCGAGCGGCGACATCTCGGTCATGTACACCTTGGTGCGGTCGCGCGAGAGCGCACGCTCCAGCGCGCGCAGCACCTGGCGTTTGTGCTCCGCCTCCGCCATGTCGATGAAGTCGATGATGATCATGCCGCCGAGGTTGCGCAGCCGCAGCTGGCGTGCGATGGTCTGCGCCGCCTCAAGATTGGTCTTGAACAGCGTCTCCTCCAGGTTGCGTTTGCCGACGTAGGCGCCGGTGTTCACGTCGATGGTGGTCATGGCCTCTGTCTGGTCCAGCACCAGGTAACCGCCGGACTTGAGCATCACCTTGCGGTCGCGCGCCTTCTGGATTTCGTCCTCGACCGAATACAGGTCGAAGATCGGCCGCTCGCCCGGATAATGCTCGATGCGGTCGGCGATCTCGGGGATGAACTCGATGCCGAAGTCGATCGCCTTGGTGTAGATCTCGCGCGAGTCGATGCGTATCTTCTCGACGTTGTCGCGCACCAGGTCGCGCATCGCGCGCAGCGCGAGCGGCAGGTCCTCGTGGATGAGGCTGCGCCCCGTGGCGGTGCGTATCCGCTCCTGGCACGCCGTCCACACCCGCCGCAGGTAACGGATGTCGGTTTCGATTTCCTCCTCGGCCGCGGTCTCGGCCAGCGTGCGCAGGATGTAGCCGCCGTCTTCCGCACCCTCGGGAATGGCGGATTTCACCAGCGCGCGCAGGCGCTCGCGCGTCGCTTCGTCGCCGATTTTCTGCGAGATGCCGATGTGCGTGCTGTACGGCAGGTACACGAGATAGCGCGCCGGCAGGGTGATCTGCATGGTCAGACGCGCGCCCTTGGTGCCGATCGGGTCCTTCACCACCTGCACGATGACGTCCTGCCCGTCCTGGAGCAATTCGTGAATCGGCGGCGACACGCCGTCGCCGTTTTCCGCGCTCGTCACGGAACGGACGTCGGAAGCGTGCAGAAACGCCGTGCGCTCGATACCGATGTCCACGAACGCCGCCTGCATGCCCGGCAGAATCCGCACCACCTTGCCCTTGTAGATGTTGCCGACGATGCCGCGGCTGCGCGTGCGCTCGACGTAAACTTCCTGCAGCACGCCGTTTTCGACGACCGCCACGCGGGTTTCTTGCGGCGTGACGTTGATCAGGATTTCTTCGCTCACACGACTCCTTCACCGATCTTGTTCAATATCTCCGCCAGCTCGTGGAGCGGCAGCCCCATGACGCCGGAATAGCTGCCCTCCAGACGTTCGATGAACGCCGCGGCCCGGCCCTGGATCGCATAGGCGCCGGCCTTGTCCACGGGTTCCCCGGTTTCCCAGTATTGCGCGATTTGCGCTTCCGTCAATGCGGCGAAGCTGACGCGGCTGGTGTTGAGCGCCGTGTGTTCGCCGGCCGGAGTGACCACGCACAGCGCCGACAGCACTTCATGCGTCCGACCCGAAAGACGGCGCAACAAAGCCAAACCGTGATCGCGGTCCTGCGGCTTGCCCAGGATCTCGCCGTCCAGCACCACTTCCGTGTCTGCGCCCAGCACCGGCAACGCCGGCAAGCCGCGTTCATGCACCCGTTTGGCCACGAACCGCGCCTTGTCGCGCGCCACCCGCAGGACGTAATCCGTCGGCGATTCCCCGGTCCGGCGCGCCTCGAGAATATTCGACGGCATCGCTTCGAATTCGACGCCGAGCTGGCGCAGCAATTCGCGGCGGCGGGGAGAGGCGGAGGCGAGGTAGATCATGCGTTGGCGTTTCTTTTCTGTATCTATTATACGCGTAACTGTCGGACCGCGATTTCAGTCGAGCCGCCTTCGGCGGCGTATTACTTGTGGGTGGCTCCACTCCCTGCGCTTCCCTTTTTTACGTCGAGCGGGCTTCGCCCGCGTATTACTTGTGGGTGGCTGACCCACGGCAGGTGACTTTCTCTTGTGCGCCCAAGAGAAAGTCACCAAAGAGAATGCGCCCCGGAGCCGCCGACGACTTCCTGCGCTTCTCGCCGGCCATCGGCGCGTGCCCCAACTCGCCGGCCGTGAACCACACGGCTCGGGCTCGAACACGAGGCACGCGACAACCCCGATGGCCGGCGGCGATGCTCGGCGGCGGCTACGGGGACCCGAAAAAAGCTACCCGCTTGTTCCGTCGGAATAACCGTGAGCTGGGTTTTTAAAA
>DAIDLH010000059.1 GCA_027449605.1 Candidatus Muproteobacteria bacterium
GGCCGCCTGCCGGCTCGGCGCGGGTGACGGCGGCTTCTGGGCCGGATGCGCCGCGCGCTCCGCCCCCGACGGCGGGTACAGACGGAGATTTTGTCCGGGTTTGATCAAGTACGGCGGGGCAATGCCGTTCCATCGGGCGACATCGCGGTAATCGCGCCCCGATTCCCAGGCAATGCTGTACAGCGTGTCGCCCGCGCGCACCGTCCGGTACCCGGACTCCGGCTGTCGCAGCGGAACTCCCTGCTCGCTCACCGGCGCCAGCGGAAAGCCGCAGGACGCGAGCAGCGTCAGCATGGCAGCCACTGCCCCCATGAGGGGCGTCATTCGCCCGGCGCTGGAAGCAGGCGCCGTTCTCAGACGGAGTCTCTCACCAGCGGAACGAAATTGACGAGATCGAGACGCTCCTGAGACAGTCCCTTGTCGGTGTTCTGTATCAGCAGCAGCTCCTGCATCGTCGGGCCGCCGACCGGAATCACCAGGCGGCCGCCGGGCGCCAGTTGATCGAGCAGCGCCGACGGAACTTCCGCCGGCGCGGCGGTGACGATGATCCCGTCGTAAGGAGCGTGGTCCTTCCAGCCCCAGCTGCCGTCGGAAAGCTTGATCTGGACGTTGCGGCAGCCGATTTCGCGCAGCCGCTTGCGCGCCAGTTTCATCAGCGGTTCGAGACGCTCCACGGAATAAACGCTGTCGACGAGCTGGGACAGCACGGCCGTCTGGTAGCCGGACCCGGTGCCGACCTCGAGGACTTTTTTCAGCCGCGCGCCGGCCAGCAGCGTCTGGGTCATGAGCGCCACGATGTACGGCTGGGAGATGGTCTGTCCGTGACCGATGGGCAGGGCCGTGTCCTCGTAGGCGCGGGTGGCGAGCGCCTCGTCGACGAACAGGTGGCGCGGCACGTTGCGCATCGCTTCGAGGACGCGCTCGTCGCGGATGCCCTCCTCGCGCAGTCGCTGGATGAGTCGTTCGCGGGTGCGCCGCGAGGTCATGCCGATGCCGTGGACGTCCATTCTTGCCGGAGTTGTTTCGGTGCCCGAATTTCCTAGATTTTCCTGAGCCAGGCTGAAACCTGGTCCAGCGCAGTATAACGGGTCAAATCGACATGCAAAGGGGTGATGGAGACGGCGCGATGACGGATGGCGTAAAAATCCGTTCCCTGCCCCGCGTCCGCTTCGGGCCCCGGCGCCCCCACCCAGTAAACCGGGTTGCCATGAGGATCTTCGGCACGAACCACGGGTTCGGCCTTGTGACGGTGACCGAGGCGCGTGGCCTCGAAACCCACAAGCTGGTCGAACGGAACGTCCGGCACGTTGACGTTCAATATGGTGTCCGCCGGCAAGGGGTCGCGCTGGAGTTTGTCGAGCAACCGCAACACCACCTGTGCCGCGGTTTCAAAATTCACCCCGGCCTTGCCCACCAGCGACACGGCGATGGCCGGCAGGCCGAGGAAGCGTCCTTCCATCGCCGCGGCCACGGTGCCGGAATAGATCACGTCGTCGCCGAGATTGGCGCCGCGATTGATGCCGGCAATGACGATGTCCGGTTCCTTGGCGAGCAGTCCGGTAATAGCCAGGTGTACGCAATCGGTCGGCGTGCCGTCCACGTAGTAGAAACCGTTTTCGCCCTTATGAACGCGCAGCGGCTGTGTCAGCGTGAGCGAGTTGCTGGCGCCGCTGCGGTCGCGCTCCGGCGCCACCACGTCGACGTGCGCCAACGGCGCCAGCGCCCGCGCGAGGCAGGCGAGTCCGGGAGCGAGGTAACCGTCGTCGTTGCTGAGGAGTATTCGCATTCTTAATGGTTCGCGCGCGACTCAAAAGCTAATTGCGGGTGGCTCCGCCCCTGCACCCTGGGTGACTTCTCTTTGCACGAGCAAAGAGAAGTCACCAAGAGAAAGCACATCCGGATGGCGCGATAACTTCCTCGCTTCTCGCCTCGCGCCCGGCCGCTGCGAGGCGCACAGGGCACCGCGCGTATTTTGCGCGGCGAAGCGACCGGGGCGGATTTCTTTTGG